>DATKXP010000394.1:0-9062 GCA_035529015.1 Phycisphaerae bacterium
GCGGCCGGTGCGCGCATCGACGGCGTGAATGTAAACGCCTTCGAACGACAGCAGACCCGCCGCAAAGCAGACCTTGCCGTCGATGAGAACCGGCCCGCCGCGCGCCGGCCACAGCGAGATCAGCCGCCCGTTCCCCAGGACTTTCCGGTCGCTCCGGTCGGCAGGCAAGCCGCGGAATCTCCATCGGAGCGTTCCCTTGGCCGCATCCAGGCAGTACAGGTAACCGTCGTCGGAGACGAAATAGACGTTGCCCTCCCACGCCACCGGTGCGAAGCGCACCGGGCCGCCCGCGAAGAACGCCCACTCTTGAGCGCCCGATTCCGTGTCGAACGCGGCCACACTGTCGGTGACCATGGACGGCACGAAGACGGACTTGCCCATCACGACGGGTTCGTACGACGCGTCGAAGCCAAGCCGATGCGGCTCCTTCGGCCAGGCGGGCGCCGGCGGCGGCAGGTCCCGCTCCCACTGAAGATGGAGTTCGCCCGCAAGAGCGGTCGGCGACGCCCCCGTCCGCCCCGCATCGTGCCGCCACGTGGGCCAGTCCTCGCCCAGGGCGGCCGACGCAAAGACCAGGTGGATTCCAACGACCGCCAGACACGCAATCAACAGGCCCTTGCGCATTCTCACAAACCTCCTCAAACCGAAGGGACCTCGCGTCCGCCGACGCGCGCGCTGCACGCGCGGCGGCTCCCCCTGCGATCCCCGATTCACATCTGGATCTTCACCTCACGATCATCGTCAGGTAATACGGACAGTCTACCACGAGAGCACGCTCGGGCAAGCCGGGGAATCCCTGATGCCGCGCGGCAGCGCGACTGCGTGCTGTTCACCCTTACGGCGCTTGCGCGGCGGGGTCGCGCTCGGCGCTGGGCGTCGTGTCGGCCTTCAGGTCGCCGAGGGCGAACTGGATGCCGGCGAGAAAGTGCTGGAGCATCCGCGCGTCCCAGAACACGTACGGGTTGTGGCCGAGCGAACAGTAGAACACGCGGCCCTTGCCATGCCGGCGGATCCAACTGATCGGGTAGTCGTTGTCGTCGCGGACGCACTGGCCGCGCGGCCGGCCCTGGTTCATGTCGGTTTTGGCCACGTCCACGCTGAGCAGCACGCGGACTCGGCGCCGCGAGTACGGCGCCTGGAACCGGAAGATCTCGTCGGCGATCGTGAACCCCTGGCCGCCGAACGCCGCGTTGAGCGGGCTGGCCGGATCGTCGAGCCTGACGGTCACCTTCTCGTCGGCGTCGCGATGCGCTGCGCCGCGGGCGCCCAGGATCTCGCCGAACTCCGGCCACTCCGGCGAGGTGACCGTGACCGCGTGGTTCGCCACCAGCCCCCCGCCGCCCGAGATGAACGCCGAGAAACCCTCCCGCAACTCACGCGTATCGAAGATCGGGCCGAGGGTGTTGTTCAGAAAGACCGCGTCAAACTCTCTCAGCCTGTCGGGCGCCAGCATCGAGCGGTCGTGGCTGATGACGGCCTCGTAGGCCCCGGTCTTCTCGCCCATCAGCCGGACGGCGAGGTTCGCATGCGGGATCGAACGATGGCCGGGCCTGCCGACGTTCAGATCGATCACCAGCAGCCTGCGTCCCTTGGCGGCCGGGGGCGGGGCCTTCGCGGGAATCGCCTGCTCGATCCGGCTCCGCTCCTCGGCGCTCACGCCGTCCGAGGGCCCGTCGCGTGACGTGCCGACCGCCTCCCCGCCCACCGCGCCCGGCACGAGAACCAGGGCCAACAAGGCCGGCACCATCCAACACCTTCGTGTGATTCCCATAGCGCGGCTCCTGCTCCGCCCGTCCTCGGCGGCCGGGACCATCGTCGCCACGGCCGGCCCATCGCCTTCGGCAGCGTCCTGCCGCCCTCGTTGACCTGCCCCGATTCTTGTGCCAACCTGAACGCGAGTCAAGCCGTTAGCCCCCTACCCCCGGCGTTCGCCCGGGGGTGTGAAGGCCGTCCGGTTGTCCGACGCGAAGCGCCTTGTGGACAACGGACGCAGATTCTTGCAGAATATACAGGGCGGAGTTCTGGGAAGGGGGATTGCGCGCCAGTCTGCCTGGGTTGTGCAAGACGATGGACATGGTCGGAATCAAAACGACACGGTACTCGGCCGTCATCAAGGCATTTCTTGACCGGTATCCCGAGGCGACTGTCCGCATCAATCGCAAGATCGAGTCTCGTCCCGTTGACCAGTGGTGCACCAACCGTAACCTGTGCTCCATTCACAACTTCTCCCTGTCAATCGGGACGGAGACTCTTCTTCAGTTTCACGACCATCCGCGAGACCTGCTGGCAAAGTCGGATCAACGCCCGCTTCTTGAGGAACTGGCATCCAAAGGACTTCTTCGCATCGAGAACCCCAAGGTGCGCAAGAAGAAGCCCTCTCTATTTCACAGACTGTTCAGAGGCGAGGCCTAGCAACCGACTTGGGCGCCCCCCCTCCTCCCCGCGTCCGCCCGGGCGTGCGAGAAACCGTAGGCGTTCGGGAGGCGGGTCAGAGGGCCACCTGTGACCATCCTCGCGTCCCGGCCCTCCCCCTCACACGCCCGCGCCCTTCCCTTCGCCCTTGCCTCGGGGAAGGGGTGGGATTAGGATGCGAATCAACGTCCGATTCTCCCGGCGCGCTGGCACAAGAATCGGTGGAAGATCAGTCCTTTGCCCAACGCGATGTGAAACGCCACGCAACGGTTCCATGTATCCGAGCGTTTCCAGGGGAGGTGGAATCATGCCACTCGTTCCCGACCAGTTCGCCCAACGGCTTGCTGACAGCCAACTCACGACGCCACGACGCCGAGTCACTCGCCGCTGGTTCTTGGGTGCCGCGGCGGCAACCGCCGGCGGGATGCTGATGCCCGGCGCGCGCGGGCTCGGCGCCAACCCAACCGCTGCCGCATCCCAGCCCGCCTCAACGGACCACTTCTCGTATCGCCCGCCGCCGGCGGGTCCTTACATTGACTCGCAGCGCGACAATCGGGCGTTCGGCTTTTCGGACGGGACGGTTCTTCTGTCCGAAGACAACGGCCGCACTTGGCCGCACAAGGTCGCGTTTCCCAACGCTCACAACATAACGTTCAGCTGCATCCTCAAGAACGGGAATATTCTCTTCGCCACCCGCTCGAGGCTCTATCTCAGCACGGACAGCCTGAAAACATACAAGCCGATTACGGTAAAGGATACCGACGGTGCCGACTATCTCCCGCATACGCCACAAAACGCGGACCATCCCGGCTGGTACTTTCACCCCCTCGATGGCATTCATACGTGGGATGTAAACGGCGTCGAGATGCTTGTCTGGGGGAATTACTGCAATGTCCTTGGCGGAGCGGCGCCCATCACCATCTACTACTCAACCGACAGCGGTCATACCGTGAGAGTCGCGTATGCCTTCGGACAGAATCCCTGCTACCGGGACAACGGCTCTGCGGGCGGAGGCTCGACAGGCGCGCTGCTTGGCGACGCCGGCAACCCCGTCATTTGCCGCCACGTTCACTGCGTGGCGTATAATCCTGCCGAAAACGCATTCTATGCCTGCACAGGGGACCATGATCGAGACGAGAAGCACGAGTGCCACTGGCTGAGAGGCACCTATGACGCGGGCAAAGACAAATGGCGTTGGGCGGTCCTCGTATCGGATGCGCCGAACTCGCGGTACAAATCCGGCGGCATTAACTTCGTTGACGGGAAACTCTACTGGATTGCCGACGCGAACGGCCCCAAGCCGTACGACCGAGGAATCTTCCGGTGCGACCCGGCTGACATCGCCGACCCCAAGGCGCACACGATGCTGTTCAATCCGCAATACGAATCCGCAAATATGATCATTCAAGACGGTACGATTCTGGCGTCGCACTGTGCCCCCGCATCGCCATACGCCACGGGGTTCATCGTCTCCCTGGATATGGGGCGGACGTGGGCACAATACGATCTCAAACAGTTCGGCAAGCGATCGCCCGTCCGCTTTCACAAGAAGAACAGCGATGGGTGGTTCCGGGTGGACCTGAGATCGGGATGGATCAAGCGTGCCGAGGTGTTGTTCATAAAGCCAAGAGCAGCGTTGAGGGCCGCATCTGAATGACCCACGTCCGCCCGGTCGGGATAGAGAGTGGCCTTGCGGCTACCCCCGTCCCACGCCATCTGGCATGCGGCCCCGCACCGGGCGGTTCGACGCGGACAGACAAACCCGGCGCCATTTCCTGCCGGTCTTATTGGACGAAGATAGCACTGAGGTAGTCGCCAAGAGATAATCGAAGGCCAACTGCCGCAGTCCGACCTTCGATTGCGCTGTCTGTGAGGAGAATGACGATGGAGCACTTCGCGAACCGTTGCTTGGCAATTCCGGTGATCGCGGCGCTGATGGCGGCGACATCCGCGGCCGCCCGCCCCCTGATGCCGGAAAACGTCACGCCACCGGAGGCAAACCGCCCCGACGAGCCCATCCGCGACGAGTTCTCGATCGACGCGGCGGTCCGCTTCCTCGACGCCGCCGCACTGAATTGGCAGAAGGATCGCAAGTGCTTCGCATGTCATTCGGATTACGTTTTCTTCGTCACGCGCCCGCTGGTTTCCTGGAAAGCGCCGGCACACAGGCAGCTACGATCGAAACTCGAGCACGTGGCCGAGCATCCGCGGGACGTGAAGTACCGTGTAACGGAAGCGGTGATGGTGGCGTCGATGTTGGCCCAGAACGACGCGCTCACAACAGGGAAGCTGCATCCAACGACTCGCAAGGCACTGGACCGGATGTGGACGATGCAGCGCGAGGACGGCGGGTTCGACTGGATGAAGTACAACCAGCCGCCGTCGGAGATCGACGACCATTACGGTGTGACAGTGGCCGCCATCGGGGCCGGCGCTGCTCCCGACCACTATGCCGAAACTCCGGCCGGGAAAGCCGGACTCGTCAAGATCCGCGCGTACTTCAAGCACAATCCGCCCGCCCACCTGCACCATCGCGCGATGAAGCTTCTGGCTTCGCTGCATGTTGACGGGATCATGACGCAGCCCGAGCGGCAGCAAGTCGTCAAGGATCTATTCGCCCTGCAGAAGCCTGACGGGGGCTGGGGCGTGGTCACCTTGGGCAATTGGGAACGGTCCGACGATAGGCCGCGCGACACGGAATCCAGTGATGGCTACGGAACCGGATTTGCAGTTTACGTTCTCCGGCAAGCAGGCGTCCCAGCCGACGAACCGCGAATCCAAAAGGGGATCGCCTGGCTGAAGACCCACCAGCGCGCCAGCGGCCGCTGGTTCACCCGATCCATGTGGAAGGACAGCAAACACTACATCACTCACACCGGCACCGCCTACTGCATCCTTGCTCTGGCGGCATGTGGCGAGATCCGGCCGAACGAAGACACCCCATGATTTCGGAGAGGCCAAACATGGCGGCCTTCTCGTCATCCAGTGTCAGAGAACAACCTTTGAGACGCTCAATACCGAATCTGGGTCCACAACCCCCCTTTCGTGGCACGACTCCTTCCTCACCTCTCCCCTCCTCCCCGCGTCCGCCCGGGCGTGCGAGAAACCGTAGGCGTTCGGGAGGCGGGTCAGAGGGCCACCTGTGACCATCGTCGCGTCCCGGCCTTCCCTCACACTGCTTTCCTCTCCATCCTCCCCGCGTTCTCATACAGCGTGCTTTCTCGTGGTGGCCTGGAAAGGCCACCACGCGGGACGAGATCCCGACCAAAGACTACAACCGCGGCACGGTGCCCTTCTTAAGGACCACCGTCGTCTGGCCGCCGCGACGGATCACGGCCTGACCGTCCACGCCCTTGGGCGGGTCGGTCGCAAGGTACACCTCTTCGCTCATCTGGCCGAGCGTGATGCGCACGCCCTTGCCGTCGGCCAGCGTCTGGAACACGGGCGACTCCGAGCCCTTGCGGTACGGGTACAGGACCGCCAGGAACGGCCGCCCGGGGGGCTCGCCCGCGCGGACCCACTGCTGCAACTCACCCTGACGCCACCGGTCTACCCCGATGCGAAATCCCTCGGGCACTTCGCTCGACGCATCCCGCTTCGGCCATCCCCATCGGCCCAGGTGCACCCGCTCGTTCTCGACCCGCGCCATGTACAGAACCGCGTCGGCCGCCAGTTGCCCGTCGAACCGAAACGTCTGCCCCTCCTGGCGGACCGACCGCGCGAGGACCCACAGGTTGAACGTGGCCGGTTCGCTCGAGGCGATCTCGTCGCGGATGACGAGGTAATCCTCCAGCGCCGACCCCGCCTCGTGTTTGACGAGCATCAGCAGCCGCCGGTACCGCGCCGTGTGGTTGAGCGTGCGGCGCGGAAACGCCAACCCCTCCGGCGTCTCCTCGGGCCAGCGCGGCAGCCGCCGCAGGCGGGTGGTCCGCACCTGCCCGACGGCCACGTCGCCGGCCGCCGACGTTTCCATGGCCAGCAGTTGGCCGGCGGCGTCCATGTTCTCGTCGTCGCCGAGGCTGACGCGGTTGTGCATGTGCTCCTGGTCTATCCGCACGGTGCTGTCCGAATGCCAGTCCAGGGCAATCGGCATCCCGGCGCCGAAGAAGTGGAAACTGAGCGCGTCGCCGTGGTCTCCGCCGCCTGCGCTGCCGCACTTCAACGCCACAAACGCCTCGCGCGGCGTGCCGAAACGGCTCCGAAGAACGGCGCCGAAGCCCTTCAGCGCGCGGCTGTTCCAGTCGGCGTCTTCGAGGCGCCCGGCGGGGGCGTACGGGTCGGCCAGGAGGACGTCGGTCGCCAGGTCGCCGCTGCCGCCGTCGCCGTAGTAGTGACGGTACAGGGCTTGCCACACGTCGGCCGTCCTGGCGTCGTGCTTCCGGATGCCCGCCGCCGCGATGCCGAACAGTCGCCCAAGGCCGTCCTGCCAGGGCGGCGTGTCGCCGAGCGGCGCCAGGCTTCGCCGCCCCAATCGCGGGTCGGGCGGCGTGTGAAGGTGCCGCAGGAACTCGATCGACGCCCGCCACTCGGGCCACGCAAACGGGTCCGCCAGGCGTGAGTTCTGCGCCGCCCGCGCCAGGGGCAACATCTCGGCGATGGCCGCCGCCTGCTCGCCGGGCGACGTGCGGCCGAGGCCGTCTTCGATCGCCATCGTCCGCCGCAGGTCTTCCCGCAACTCGCCCAAGGCCCGGTCCATCCACCGGCGGGCGTGCGGATGGTCGGCCAGCATCGCCGCCGCCGAGATCCCCAGACCGTACATCTCGCGGTGATGCGCCGCGGCGCCGCCGTCCCAGCCCCCGCCGAACCCGGGCCAGTAGTTCGGGTCCGCGAACACGTAGCCCAACAGCGCCGCCCGTGCGTCGCCGGCGGGACGGCCGGCGGCCGACAGGTCGGCCCGTGCGATCGCCGCCGCCAGACGACTCGGGTACGCCCCCGGCGCGAGAAACGCGTCCTGGTACGAGCGGCCGAGGTACATCGCCGCGCCCGGCCCCGCGCCGGGGAGCCGTTCGCGCCGACCGGCCAGGAACTCCGCCAGGTGCCGGTCGCCCGCCGTCTCGCCGCGGACCACCCCCACGACCAGCCGCGCTGCCGCCGTGTCCTTGCCGCCGGCAACCTCGTCGCGGATCCGTTTCAGACGCTCGTGCGTGGTGAGGATGTGCGGCGCGGGCCGGGCGGGGTCGCGTTTCCACTCCAGGACCCACTCGTTCAGAACGCGGTCGAGCGGGATGTCGGCGTGAGAGCGGATCAGGGCCTGGAGTTTCCCCTTCGAGTCGAACCGTGCCACGGGCCCCGCCAGCAGGGCCCATCGCCGGGAACCATCGGCCAGCGGAAACGCGATCGCCACCCCGTCACCACCCTCCAGCGCCCGCACGGTCGGGAACTGCTCGTACGGTCGCGACCACTCGCCGGGACACACCATCACGGCCCCGACGGCCGGCCGCCCCTCGCCCGAACCGACGGCCAGGCACACCTGCGTACCGTCCGGGACCTGGCTCCGCATCGGCCGCAGCGTCGCGACAGGCCCCGCCTCGCGAGCCCGCTCCGCCAGCCGGTCGCGCCGGACCTCGTACGCCGGCCGCGCGCCGCCGTCCGTGCCGATAAACCACGGCAGCCGGAGCACCTCGGACGGTTTGAGGCGGTCCGAGAGGACGCACGCCATCTGCGCCCCTTCGCCGAGACGGTACGTCTCCTGGACGTCGATCCACGGTTCGCCGCGGACGGCTCGGATGGCCGTCTCGTAAGTGCGTCCGGGCTCGTCGAGGACGTATTTCAGGCGCACCTCGCCGCGCACGGGTCCGGCGGCCTGGACCGTCGTCCGGATCTCCTTGACGCGACCGGTGCCGTGGAGGCGCCACCGGCCGTACCACGATTCCGCCCCGTGCGGCCGCACGCCGACCAGCGGCGCGGGCGCCTCGGCCAGGTCCAACGGGCGGGGGAACGGCTTGGACGGCGCCGGAATCGCCACCTCGGCGACGCCGGTCGAGAGGATGAGGCGATCGCCGTCGCGCCGGACGGTCAGGCCGCCGGCCGGTTGCCCGGCCTTGCGGCCGTCGTCGCGGCAGGTCAGGCGGTACGCGGCCTGGCCGTTCCTGGGCAGGCTGATCCGCATCCACAGCCGCGCGCGGCGGACGGCGTCGGGCTTGCCTTCGAGGACCTCGACCTGGACGGGCACCGGGTCGCCGTCGGAACGGGTGAGTGCGAAGGTGTCGGCGGCAACGTTGGCCTCGGGAATCCGCACGTCGCGGTGGACGAGTTCGTCGGTCCAGGTGTAGCCGACCGGTTCGCGGAACGTGATGGTCTGGCTGTACTCACCCGCCGGCAGGCGACCGCACAGAGCCGCCAGCACACCCAGCATCGGAACCAGTGCGGCAGGTCGCATCGGAGCCCGATCCGTTATGGCTCGAGGTGACGGGACGCGGCGCGGCCTTGCGCGGCCGTCCGCTTCCAGTTGAACCGTACGGCCCCCAGGGGGTTTCCGCCGTTTTGCGGCAGGCATGCCCGGGACGATCCGCCCGCCAACTTCGTTGACCTCGCCCGCCGTATGTGTACCATGGATGGCCCAAGTCCGGACACAGGAGGAGACTGCCATGTTGGGTCAACAGACGTTGGCGACCGTGTGTGTCGTGAGTCTGGCGTTGGTGGTAACAGGC
>DATKXP010000395.1:0-15751 GCA_035529015.1 Phycisphaerae bacterium
GGGCCGTCGGCGCCGCTCTCGACGATCCAGTACGGCGTCTGCCACGGGGTGCCTGCGGCGATGAGGCCGGTGGTGGTCTTCGAGTCGGCCAGGACGGCGGCCGTGGTCGCCGCGATCAGGAGCGGGAGTATCAGCAGTCGAAGCGGTCCGGCGCACGTCCTGCGCGGTGGTTCTCCGCAACCACTGCGCTTCTGGCGCGCCTGTTGCGGCGGGCACGGAGACCCGCCGCGCACACACGTCGGGGGACTTGCCTCGGGCGGCTCAGGTCGTCTCACGTTGCCCTCGCGCGGTTCAGTAAGGTCGCCGGCCGCGGGGCCTGCTTGCGGTACGTCGAGAAAGCGCCCGACCGGTCGGTCGACTTATACCGTGGGTCCGCGCGAAAGGAAAGCCCTTCGACGTTCTCGCCGAAAGGGCTTCTTTGAAGACCGGTCGGGGCGACCCGGCTTCGCCAAGGCTACGCCGGGCAGGCTGGGCAGTCGTTCGAAACGGACGCACCGCACCTCATGCCCTTCGTCAGCGCCTTCTGCGGTCCGTTCGAGCCGCATCTCCTTACGGCGGCGGACTCGGCGACGGTCCACTTCCGCCGGTCGTTCAACCGGGGCTCATCGGGAGGCTCATGGGGCGCCTCACCGCGCGTCTCACGCGCGTCACGAGACGCCTCATCCTCGATGAGGCGTGCGGTGAGGCCCTTGGCGAAGCGGTGGGCGACCAAACGGGAAAGCCGTGTGGCCAAGCCTCTCAGCCTCTCGCCCCCTTGCGGCCGAGGTGGTTGCGGCGGACCAAGAGGCCAAGTCCCCCGAGGGCCATCAGGGCCAGCGTCGCGGGCTCGGGCATCACCTTGATCGTGCCGTCCGTCGCGAAGTTGCCGAGGTCCCAGTACAGGCCCGGATCGAGCGGGGCCTGGCTCGTGTCGAACAGGTCGTTGACGTTGCCGAGGACCGCGATGGCGCCCGCGTCGAGGATGTCCCACTGGTCGTTCAGGACCGGCGTGTAACCGTCGAGGATCAGGGCGATATCGCTCGAGGCGTCGAGGTCGGCGGTGCCGGTGACGATCAGTTGGTCGAAATCGACGCCCGCGCCGCCCGTGCCGTCGCCGAAGATCTCGATCTCCAGGACGCTCTTATGGGTGCCGGCGGCGGCGAGGGTATAGTCGGCCGTGACGCTCATGATGCCCGGCGAGGCGCCGATCCTGAGGAGGCTGGGCGAGTCGGCGTTGCCCTGGACGAGGCTGCCCTGGAACTCGCTGACGTCCTTCAGGGTGCCGCCGGTCCAATTGAAGGCGTTGGTGCCGGTGGTGTCGGCGTCGATGATGCCGCTCGTCAGGTCCAGCATGCCGCTGCGCAGGTTGATCGTGTCGGTGCCGTTGTTGCGGTAGTTGATGCCGTCGGTGCCGTTGATGCCGAGCAGGACGAGCGGGTTGGCGCCCTGGTCGTCGCCGATGGTGAACGCGAGGACGTCGTTGGCGCCGTCGGTCAGTTGCAGGGCGCCGCCGATGCGGACCACGCCGCCGAGGATGTCGGCCGTGCTCGTGCCGTCGTTGACGTTCCACTGGCCGGTGTGGGTGCCGGCCTGGCCGGTGAGGTCGAGCGTCCCGCCGAAGATCTTGACGGTGGACTGGGTGGCGTCGGACTGCCCCTGGACGAAGTTGTCGGTGTCCTGGTACCAGGTGCCGGTGTAGAGTTCGAAGGTGCCGATGCCGTCTTCGGGGATCTCGGTGTTGCCGCCGGAGACGACGATCGTCGGGTTGCCGCCGAACTCGCCGACCTTGATGGTGCCGTTGGAGCCGGCGACGTCGCCGGCCCGGACTTCGCTGGTGAAGGTGGCCGTGCCGCCGCGGATCTCGAGGGCGCCCGTGCCGTTAACGCCGACGGTGCCCTGGGCGCTCGCGAGCGTGCCGCTCTCCATGATCAGCGTGGCCGGGCTCCACTGGCCGACGCGCAACTGGCTGACACTGACGCTGGGCGCCCCGCCGCCGACGCCGATGTACGCCGTGCTCTGGCCGGTCCCGAGGCCCTGGTCGTCGCCCAGGTACATGATGCCGCCGACAGTCAGCGTGCCGCTGTTGATGTTCAGGACGCTGTTGGACCCGTTCTCGTCGGAATCGACGAAGGTGCCGCCGACGATGAGCGTGCCGCCGTTCAGCGTCAGGGTGCTCGTGCTGCCGTCGCTGATGCCGAGGCGCATCTGGTCGCCGACGTTGACCACGGAGTTCTGGTTGATGGTCAGGCTGCTGACGGTTGTCCCGGCCGCCGGGTCGGCGTGGGCGACGAACAGGTCGTCGCCCACGGTCACGTTGGCGCCGGCCCCGCCCCCGCCGACGGTCATGGCGCCCGAGCCGAACTCGCCGGCGATGAGGTCATCGGTGGCCGCGACGGTCCTTCCGTCCGGGAGCGTCCAACTGCCGGTGGCGCCGTCGGCGTTGCCCACGATGAACGCCTCGACGGTGATGCCGCCGGCGACGGCCATGCCGTTGCTGACGTCCTCCACGACGTCGATGGCCAGCAACGAGCGGTCGGCGACGCCGCCGGTCTGGTTGCTGAACTGGGCGTTGGTGACGATGGAGCCGTTGACGACCAGGTTGCCGCCGTTGATCGTGTACATGCCGCCGAAGGGCCAGTCGATGTCGGCGGGGCCGAAGCGGAGGTCGCCGCCGATGGTCACGTCGCCGTCCTGGACGACCGAGCCGGGCCCGTCGGCGCCGAGGACGAGGTTGCTGGTTCCCGAGAGCGTCAGGCTGCTGCTGCCGGCGCCGCCCTGGAGTTCCAGGGCGGCGGCGTCGGCGGGCCTGGTCGGCATCACGCCGGTGTGGATCAGCAGGTCGCTGTTGCGGGTGACGGTCGCGCCGGCCGGCAGGATGGCCTTGACGGCGCCGTACTCGACGGCGGCGGTGGTGGTCACGACGAGGTCGTCATCGGTCGCGTCACCGTTCTGCGTGCTGACGGCCCAGCCGGCGGAGACGTTGGCGTTCAGGGGCGTTCCGGTCAGCGTGTTCTTCGAATCGACGACGGTGTAGACCGTGCCGATGCCGAGCGCCTTGCCGGCCGCCGGCAGCCGGTCGATGTTCCAGTTCGTCTTGTCGAGGTCCCACGTGTTGAGGCCGCCGCCGTTGTCCCACGTGGCGGCGCTCGGGTCGGTGGTGTCGCCGGGGTCCACGACGATGACGTTCAGGTTGTAGTTGGAGGCGGCGGCGTTGAAGTCGGCGGTGGCGTTCGGGTCGACCGTGTTGCCGATCACGATGGCCGCGCCGGGGGCCGAGGCCACGACGTAGGCGTCTATCGTGGCGCCGCCGTCAATGCGGTAGTCGTCGTCGATGTTGGTCGTGCCGCCCACGACGGCGAACGTGCCGCCCCGCTGGTGAAAGACGCCCGCGTCGCCCGCGCCGGTGTCCTGGAGACTGGCCACGCCGGTGATGTTGTCCACGCCGGCCAGCATGCCGCCGGTCCAGTTGAACGTGTCGCTGCTGCCGGTGTCGAAGAGGATCTCGTTCACGACGTCGGCCCCCTGGAAGTGGCCCGGGAGGTTGCCGAAGATCAGGTTGCCGCTGCTCAGGTTCACCGTGTCGGTGCCGTTGGCGCGGGTGCTCAGGTTATTGCGGACGAACACGTCGCCGCCGCTGATGGTGAACGTGGCGTTGCCCGAGGCGTTGTTGGTCATGTTGATAACGTCGGCGGCGTAGACCGTCGCGCCGGCGTTGACGGTCAGGACGCCGGTGCCGCTGTTGAAGTTAAGGTCGTTGCCGGTGCCCGATGCCCCCTCGCCGCGCAGGTCGTACGTGCCGCCGTGGAACGTCACGGTGGCGTTCGACGCGTCGCCCTGGTTGATGATGAAGTTGTTGTTGTTCTGGTAGATCGTGCCGTCGTGGACGGTCACGGTGCCGGTGCCGTTGTTGGCGCTCTCGAAGTTGGCGCCGGCCACGACGAGCGTCGGGTTGAGCCCCGAGCCGCCGATGACGACGGTGCCGGTCGATCCGGCGCCCTCGGCGTTGCGGAGCCCGTCGCCGCCGGTGCGGAACGTGCCGCCGACCAGGTTGAACGCGCCCACGGCGCCGGCGGCGCCTCCGATGTCCACGCCGCCGTTGCCCGTGGTCGTCGTGCCGCTGTTCTGCGTGAACGTGCCGACGCCGGTGGCCTGGTTGGCCACGAGCAGGTCATTGCCGGCGCTGACGGTTCCGCCGTTGTTGATGAGTTGGCCGGTGCCGGCGTTGCCGACGGTGAGGCTGCCGTTGGTCGAGAGGTTCTTGCCGGCGGCCAGGGCGAACGCGCCGCTGGTGCCGGGGTTGTCGCCGAGGCGGAAACTGTTCGGGTTGATGTCGCCGCCGACGGTCAGCGTGCCGCCGTCCAGCATGAACTGGGCCGAGGTGATGCTCGTGTCCGGCGTGCCGTCGGCCAGGCCCTCGAGGATGTGGCCGGCCACGTTGACCGTGCCGCCCGTCATCCGGAACGTGCCGCCGGGCTCGCCCGCCGCCCCGCCGAAGATCAGGTTGCCGTTGAGGACCAGCGTCCCGCCGCTCTCAACCAGCACCTCCTGGTCGAGACGGTCGGTGTTGCTGTTGCCGTTGAGGATCAGGTCCGGCTCGTCGATGTCGGCCGGGTCGTCCAGGGTCAGCGAGGCGCTGTTGCTCACCCGGACCGCCGCCGCGTCGGGGCTGCCGGTGGTGATGGCGGCCACGTACAGGTTGGCGTTGCGGGTGACGATCGAGGCCGCGCCGTCAATCACGGCCGTGGCTGGACCGACGCCGGCGACCGTCGTGTTGGTCCGGACGATCTTGATGTTGCCGGCGGCGCTCTGGTCGAGGTCCCAGTCAACGTCGGCACCCGCGGTCAGCACGGCGTTGCCCTGGTTGGTGATGACGGCGTCGCCGGTATCCTCAAGGACCGTGTAGGTCAGGCCCGGGAAGAGCACGTAGGCGCCCTGGGAGGGCAGGATCCAGGCGCCGTTGTTGGGGTTGGCGTCCCACTTGTTGGCGGCGGTGCCGTCCCAGGTGCCTGTGCCGCCCACCCACGCGATCTGGTCGGCGGCGCTGGCGCCGGAAAGGGGCTGCGTGATGGCCAGGTCGATGGTCGAGTCGCCCGGGTTGGCGCCGAGGCTGAGGGCGGTGGCCTGAAACACCTTGGGCCCGCCGGCCGCGCCGCCCTCGCCGGTGAACGTCATCGTGCCGCCCGAAAAGTTGAGCGTGTCCACGGCCCGCAGCGTCGGGTTGACGGTGGCCAGGTGCAGCGTGCCGCCGTTCAGGTTGATGGTCGACTGGTTGACGCCGTCCTCGATGTGCTCGTAGACCGTGACCAGGCCGTTGTTGATGGTGACGGTGGCGACGGTGCCGGCGTTGAATTCGTCGCCGTTGTCGGCCATCTCGATGCCGCCGGTGATCGTGACCACCGAGCCGGCGTTATCGACGTTCAGGGTGCCGGCGGCGACCTGGGCCCCGCCGCGGGTGTCGTTCTGGATGGGGGCGAGGCGCAGTTCGCCGTTGACGTTCAGGGTGCCGGCGTTGGTCGCGTCGCCGACGTTGATGGTGCCGTCGGCCGTCGTCGTGCCGCCGTTGGGATCGGTGCCCACGTTGCCGAGGATGAGCGTGTCGGTCCCGGCGTTGAAGGTTGCCGTGCCGCCGTAGATGTTGAGCGTCCCCGTGACGGTCTTGTTCTGCTGGGTGGCGGTGGAACTGTTGCGGCCGATGTCGGCGCGGGCCGAGACGACGAGCGTCTTGTCCGGGCCCAGCGTCCACGTGGTGGTGACGATGTTGTTGCCGATGTCGGCCAGGTTGAACTCCTCGACGTACAGCGCCTGGGCACCGGCGCCTGCCAGGTTCAGGTTGCCCCGCTGGATCGTCAGATCGATCTCGTGGACGCCGACCGAGTCGATGTCGCCATACAAGGTGAGGACGGCGCTTCCGCCCCCGTCGCCGCCGTTAATGGTGATGTCGCTGTCCGCGGGGCTCCCGCTGACGATGTTGCCCTCTACCGTCATCTGCGCGTACTGCGCGGCGGCGGTGCCGACGGTGAGGTTGCCGACGCGGTTGTTGCCCCCGGTGACGGTGCCCAGGGTGACGTTGTTGGTAACCGTGAGGTTGGAAGCAGCGTTATTGAGCTGCAAGGTGCTCAGGTTGCCGCCGCCGCCGATTTGCAGTGAGTCGATCGTGCCCGCATCCGTGCCAAGGTTCACGGTGACGTTCGCTCCAACACTGGCGCTGTCGATCGTCACCTGGTCGTCGACGGCGCCGCTATAGACGGAGCCGGGCGGGGTGGGGGGATCGCCGCCCGCGTCCCAGTTGGCAGCGACAGGCCAGTTATTGTTGCTGGCCCCGCGGTCCCACGTGTAAATCATGGCGGCCTGGGTGGCCGGGATGGGGAGGATCCCCAGAAAGGCGACCATCGATACCAGCGCAATGGCCGAGACAGCAGACAAGTTGCGGGCGTGCATCGTATGCTCCTTTGGCAACCTAGGCTTCGTCGGCGAACCCTATCGCGTGGCTATCGTGCCACGCCCTGACCATCCGCGGTCTTCCCGCGTGCCCGGCCCTCTCGCCTTTTCGACGCTCTCGCGCCCCGAAGCACTCGGTTACGGCCTTCTCGTGCACACCCCGCAACGCTCGATAGGCAGACTCCCCCGATCAAATGACCGTACTCCCCCCGCCGACTCGGCAGGGGTCTCCATGCCGATTCCGTCTCAACACACCATGGTATTCTACCCCGGTTTCGCGAGAAAGCAAATCCCGCAGGCGGTTTCTTTGCCGGTCCCGGCGAGGCCGACGGGGAGCCCTGGCGCAGGACGCGTCCGGTCGGCCTCGGCTGCCGCAACGGGGGTCGCCGGATGCCCCCATCTTGCCCATTTTGCCGGCCCGGTGGCATGGTTTCCCGCGCCAGAAACGTGGGGACCCCGTTGGTCCGGTTGCCCCCGTTGCTCCAGTAGGCCGTGCCCGCAGTCCAGTACGTGGACTGCGCCTGTGCGCTGCCCGCCTACGCCAGGGTGCCGGCCATGGCCGGACCCACGGTCGTCGCCCGTTTACCGCAGGGCCGGCACTCGAGGCCCGCGTAAGTCCTTATCCATCAAGAAAAAAACTCTCGGCCGAGAAGGACGAGAGTTTTCGCTGTCTGTGGTCGGGGCGACTGGATTTGAACCAGCGGCCTCTGCGTCCCGAAGGCGGCCGGGCCGTTTTCGTAACATATGGCCAAATCTTGGGTTACGTGCGCAAGACCTTGCGCCGTGCAGAGTTGGTGATGATACCGGGTTGTACCGGGTAGTACCGGTGATGCACGAAAACAGGCCCGCGCTATGCGCGGCGCTGTAAAGTTGGTCCGTGCGTCCCTGTTTGCTGAGGCCCCCGGTTCGGCCGTCGGATCGCCTCGATTCGTCTCTTTGCAACGCCACGCGCGGCGTCTAACTAGATCAATCTCCATGCGTGGCAGAACCGGAAACCCGCAGCGCCGTGTGAAGGAAAAAGGCGTTGGGTGAAGCATCGTCAATCTACGCGGCGGCAGCCGGCGGCTTTTTTCGGCGGCAGGGTTGCGGGCGCGGCGGGTGTCAGGTCCAGGCGGTGACTCCGGAAATTCCGGAGTGGCGGCGGTGTGCCGGTCCGCTTGGTTGACTGGTGCAATGCCCCAGTCGCGGCCGGTCCTGGTGGTAGAGTTTACCACCGTGCCGGCCGGTCCGCTCGGATCACTGCGAAACTTGCGCAGTCGCGGGGGATCGGCCAGCGGTACCGGGCCCGGCCGGGTGTCGGCGGCGCCGTCGCGCGCGGGGCAAGCAAGTCTGTGTAGATTGGAGGCTAGTTCGGCAGACCACGCCGGGGGGGCCGGTCTTGGTAGTACCTTGGCGCGTCCTGGTTGCACGCCAGAAGCGCCACGGTGCCGCAGGTTGCGCCCGGGCGCGTCGAGGGGTGTCAGGGTAGCCGCGCGGCCGTCCGCGTCGATCCTGCGCGGCCTGGTGGCCGTAGAATGGTCACGCCTGCGGACGGTGCCCGTGGTCACGGACGCCCGGTCGCGTCACGCCTTGGGCTGGCCGTTCGCGTCCCTGAAAATCATCGGATCGATCATCGTGCAGATCCGCTTCGGCATGCCGCCGATGGTCATGCGGCTGAGGCGCTGGCCGCACGAGCACTGCCGGGCGAGGGCTTTGGGGTCCCTGCCTGTCCACCTCCACCTCTTGCCGCATGCGGGGCAGGTGGCAGAACAGGCAATCGACGTTTGTGGATGTTTGGCCATGACGTTACCTTTCTTGATAGTTGGTCTGTCAATCCATGATGTCCGCGTCGGTTGCGTGCCCCGCCAACTTACGGGTAGGTCCCCGTAAAATGCCCGGCCCGGTCGAAGATGAGCGTGATAGTGCCGCCTGCCCCGTCGCCCACAGTGATCCACTGGTCCGAGTCGTGAAGCGTTTTGTGGGCGAGTTCGCCGGTGACGAACTCCAGGTGCGGACCCCCGGTCCCCTCGGTGTAAAGCGCAACGACTACCGCGCCCTCGTCGAGGTCGAGGCCGTAGCCAAACATGAGGTGAATCCCGTCCGCATCGACGCCAACAGCGCGAAGCGGATCCACCTTCACGATAGCCAGGTTGTTTTCGGTGTCGAGGCCCTTCTCCGTGTTGTAGGCCCACCTCACCCCATCGGCGTCAACCGCGATGGCCTCGGGAATGTTGGCCACGACGCCGACACCGGCGACCTCAGCAACAATCGCCTTATCAGCATTGGCCACGACGCCGACGCCGGCGGCTTCGACCACGACGGCCTTGGCGGCGTTGGGCTTGACGGCCAGATCGCCGCCCACAAACTGCAGGCCGGGATCGGCCGCAAGGTCCACGCAGACGCCGTTAGCGCCCACGTCGATGCCCTTGGCCGTGTCGGGCTTGACGGCGAGTTTGCCCTCATCGCCCGCGCCATCCACAAACTGCAGGCCGGGCGGCGTCACGTCGGCCAGTTGAACGCTCGCCTTCGGATCAAACGGGTCGGTTTCGTCCACGACGATGCCGGGTCCGCCCTGGACGTGTTGAAGGGCCGACAGCATCGCGCCTTCGTCGCCGCCGTGCAGTAGAACCCAACCGTTGTAGCCCGTACCTTCGGGCTGGCCGGGCACGTCCGCGGTGTCGGTGGCGATCACGTACCCAAGATCGTCTCCGATCCCCACGTCTTTGAAGCCGACCTCGCCGTCCGCACAGTCGCGGGTCAGTTTCAGGTATAGCGTTGTGTCCTCATCGGGTTCGCCGTTCTGATAAAGCGGGTTGGCGGTCGCGTAGCACTGCCAACCGTCATCGGCGTAGGATACCCAAGCGGCACCGTCCCAACCGTAGACGCCGGTGACGCGGGCTCGCCAGACGTAAGATGCGCCGATGCCGCCACCGACCGGCAGGACCACCAGGCCCCACTTGAGATCTTCGGTGTCGCTGCTGACGCCGGCCTCTTTCCAGTAGATCCGGGCCGTACCGGCCCACTGGCTTGACAGGTAGGCGGCGGTGCCAGGTTCGATCTCGGCGTGGGTGTGGTTGGCGTGCGTCACGTAGAGGCGGACGGGCACGATGCCCTGGACGATGGCATGACCGATCTTGCCGTCGGCGACGGGTTCCAGCAGGATCACAAACCGTCCGATATGCGCGTCGGCCGGCGTGATACCGGACAGGGCGGCCCGGGCGCGGAACTCGTCGGCGTTGTCCGTTGGGGTAAAAATGACGCTATCAACACCTAAGATGTTAAACTGTTCAAGATCGGCACCGCTGGCGTTCTTTGTCAGGATGATGCCACTGCGCGGGCGGGTCCCGAGGGGACGGCCGCCGACGTTCTGCCGACGCTGTAGGTAATCCTGAGCGGCGTCGATAAAGGTGTTGAAGGTCCGGGCCGGAATCCGGACCGGTTGGCCTGGCTGCACCTTTTTGAGTGGATCGCCCATCGTTTAGCCTTTCGCGTTTATGGTGGTTCGCGTGGCCCTCGGGTGCGCCGCCGTCCGCCGGCGGCGGCGCACCGTCATCGGGCCGGTTGCCGCGCGCCGTGGAGTCTGCCAGACGCCGGCGCGGCGGCGTATGTTTACATGTACGTGACGCCGAGTTCCTTGGTGAGTTTGATCAAACGGTCGGTGTTGCGGGCGATCTCGCGGTTCGATGCGGCGATGTCGTCAATGCCGCCGCCCGAACCCAAGCGATACGCTTCGATGCCTGAAAACGTGCCGCGGGCCCCCGTAGTCGGCCGCTGCGCTTCGGGCAGGGCGGCGGCCAGGTCCTCGACCGTGGCGCGGACGGCACGCCGGTACGTTTCCGGGTCGATCAGGCCTTGCTCAATCATTTCCCGATACTTGGCGATCTCGTCGCCGGCCTTTTCGCGCGGCGCCCGCATGGCCTGCGTCAGGTCGTAGGCCTCGTCGTAGCGTGTTTGATCGGCATCGACGGCCTCTTGCATGCTGCGGGCCCACGCCGCGGCGTCGGCCTCGGCTTCGGCCATGAGGGCGTTCAAGGCTTCCTGGGCACGCTTCTGTTCTTCGGTGACTTCGAGGTTCGCTTCCCGCAGCCGCAGCAGGCTGTCGGCCTTTTCCTCAGACAAGCCCAACTGCCGGACTTGGTACGCGAGAAAGTCGCGTTCGCTCATCGTTGCCTTGGCGAACTCATCCAGTTCGGCGGTGATGAGCCGGTCCCCTTCGGCGCCCTTGGCCGTGATCGCGATGGCTCGTTTGCGGGCCTCATCGGCCTCAATGATTTTGAGGCGCAGGGCCAGAACCTTTCCGGCGTGGCCGGCTTCAAGGTTCATGGCTTCGACTTCGGCCGCGGCCAGTTCGCGGGCCGACATGGTAGCCTTACGGTACGCCTGCTGTAGCGCCTCGACGGCCTTGACGCCACGGTTGTACGCCTCGACGGCGGCGGTGCGTGCCTCGTGGCCCTCTTTCGACAGGCCCGGTCCGCCGGCAAAGAGGCCCGCGCCGACGCCCTCATCAGACAGACCCTTAATTCTAAACGCCCACTTCTGCGCCGCCGCATCGAGGGGCCCGGCCATCATCTTGGCGAGCGTGCCAATACCGTATGGCAGTTTTTCGACTTCCTCACGGGCCTTCTTCATATCTCCGGCCCACGCTGCGGAAATTACTTCAAGATTCTGCATAGCAAGGCGCGCGGCCATGATGTACTTCGCGGCGCTGATTCCCTTGGCAACGCCAAGGGCTTCGAGGTCGCCCGTCAGACCGCCCACGCCGGCGGCCTTGCCGCCGCGCGTGACTTCGCCACGGCCGCCGATGCTCCATCGGTTGCGCTCAACCCATTCCTTGAGCCGGGTTTCGGCACGCCTGAGACCTTCCACAAACTTCGCGTCCTCGGCCGTCAGTTCGACGTAAGCGCGGCCGGCCCGAATGTCGGATGATGAAATTCCCATAGGTGTATCTCCATGTTAGAGGCGGCGGGCGCGCCGGGAAGGAAACCGGCCCATGCAAGGCCGCGGGCGTCACCGCTGCCGCCCGGCCCGGCGCGCCGCGCCAGCCAGGTTACACTACGGCGCCGACGATCCGCCGCCACGCCACCAGCACGCGCTCGCGGAGCAGCGTCAGGTCGTTATCAACATTGCCGGCCAGGTGCCGGGCCACGTCGAGGGCGGCCTTGACGTTCTCGACGGCGGCGCCGGCGGCACAGACGGGGGCAGTGTGCGAAACGGCATATTCCAGTTGACTCCGTTCGACTTCCGGGGCTGCCCCGGGGTTGTGATGTGCCGCCGGGGGAACAAAACCGGCCCGCGCCAGGGCTTTGCGTGATCGCTCGCGGGCCTGGTCGAGGTTCGTCTCGGCGAGGCGCAGGCTTCGCTCCAAGTGTTCGGCCACGTCCTCAAGAATCGGCTTCTTGGCCAGCAACAGCCCAACATGTCTTTGAGCGAGATCAAACCGCGCGGCGTTCAAGGCATCGACGTGGCCGGCAACCTGCGCGCCGGAAATCTCCGAATCGTCCAGGGCCAGGGCGAGATCCGCGAGGCCGGCGTCGAGGGCGTCACGTCTGGCGGCAAACTCGGCGACGGCAGCGTTGTACGCGGCCACGGCCTTCGCCAGGCCGGCCGGGGCGGCTGCCGTCTCGGGCAGGCTGAGATCGCGGTTGTGCAGGCGCCCATCGGCGGCCATGCGATCCCGGAAAAGGCGGGTGGCCAGACCGCTTCGCAGGTCGGCGGTTGCTTCGGCTACGGTCATCGTTCGTTCCTTTGCGTTGGGGCTACTGGGGCCCGGTTCCTGTCAAGGCGTCCGCGTCTCCGCACGGACTGGTGTTCTATAGAATACGGCCCTCCAGGGCCGTGGTTCCGGTCGGTTTTAACGCCAAACCGCGGCCCTCCAGGGCCGTGGGGGGGGGTGAACCACGGCCTTCAAGGGACGTGGGGGCACGGCCCTTGGGGGCCGTTGCTCGCGCCGGCCAGGGGCGCCCCTTCAGACGCTCAGCCGGCTGAAACTCGGCCGTGCCGTAATGGCGCCACCGTTGGCTCAAGCCGTACCGCGTGCGGTCGCCTTCAAGACCGCCACCATGTTTCGTGATGTCCAGGAAACCGACGCGCACCAGATTGTCGATGGCGTGTCGAAAGGTCTTGCTGGTGAGGCCGTACAGCCGCAAAGCCTCCAAATACGTGAACTCCAATTCGCCGTTGTTCACGATCTGAAAACGGTTTCCGCGCGGATCGGGCCGCTTCAGTTTTTCGACTCGCCTCTTGGTCAGGAAAACCATCAACACTTGGGCCGCCTTGCCGGTCAGTGACAGGAAGGCGCGGCTCGTGATCAATTCGCGCGAAACGAAAACCGACGCGGACTTGGGCAGCCGCGGCTTCATGGCGCGCCCCCTTCCGCTTGCCGCAACGCGGCAGCGGCCCGGGCGCGGACGCCGGGCGGCGGGGCGTAGCGGGGGGTTGACTCCGGAAATTCCGGAGTGGCGGCGGGTCCGGTTGACTCAGGAATTTCCTGAGTGCCGGCGGGGCCTGGTGGCGCTTGCGGCATGGCAGCAGACTCTTTTTGATTGTGGCCGGGGCGTCATCATGCGGTCGCGGCGCCGACTTTGCCTTGGGCCAGAAAACGGTCGAGGTCAGCGCGGCTGTAGCGGATGGCCTTCCGGCCAACCCTGATAAACGGCAGGTTGTAGCGGCCCGTGCAACGCCAAACGGCGAGCGTACCGGCCCGCAGACCCAAGTATGCGGCGGCGGCGTCTGCGGTCATCAAATCGTCAGCCATTTCCGATCTCCTAAAATGGGGTTCGCAGCGGGATCGCTGCGGGGTATAGGGCGTGCCGCCTCGGGGCGGTCGGGGTGCAGGTGTGCGCGCATAGTTCCTTGGTGGGGCCGATGGCCCGGCTTCCGCGGATGCGCAAAGGACTTGGGCTTGGGACTACGTTTCGCCCCTACACGGGCGGCAGGTTCCATGTTTAATCGGCAACCTTGCGATTCCCTTATATCAAATCGGTGTTGATGGTGTCAACGAAAATCCGGTTTTTTTTTGCGGGCGGGTCCGGCGGCGCGGGGCGGGCGGTCCGAAACCCGCCCCGCGCCGGTCCGGTGCTCAGTTCGCAGCGGCGGCCACCAGGGCAACCTGTTGCAGGTACAGGTCGCGGGCGGCGGCGGGCGTCGGCGCCGGGCGGGTCACGGCCGCGCGGAAAACCGGCTCGATGGCCTGAAAGCCCTGGCGGGTTCGGCGGACCTGGATTCTGCGGCGGCCGGCGGCCTTCCGGAACCTCACGACGTTCCGGCACACGGCTTGGGTGAGGGTAAGGCGCTTGCTTTGCTTCGGTTTTCGGGGTACACTGCTCATGGTCACGCCTCCGTTATAGGCGCTGACTACCGGGGCCGTGCGGCCTATTACGCGCGGCCCCAACTACGTTTCGGACGGCGGGCCTCCCGCCGCCCGGTCATTTTCTTACCCGAATCGCCCGGCGGCTTCGGCGGCCAAAGCCTGGTCGAGTTCGGCGTAGGTGTCCGTCACGGCCAGGGACCGGTGCCCGAGCAGCGCCCGGGCGGCGTCGAGGCCCATCTCGCGGCGGATGCGCGTCGCGGCGGTGTGCCGGAGTTGGTGAGGGGTCCAGTGAGGAATCAGAGCGGCATGAATCGCGTCGGGGTCGGTCACGCGGCGGCGTTTGAAATCCGCCCGGGTCCGGCGGTTCGCCTTGCCGATGGCACGCTCGATGGCACGTCGGTAGGCGGTCCGGTCATACAGGTCGCCAGGCGTCACGCGGGGATCGGCCCGGCGGTGCGTGCCCGGCCGGTTGCCTTGGCTGAGGGGCGTTCGGCGGGCGGCGTGTCGCCGGGCCCGGCGGTCGGCTTCCGATTCGGCCGGCGAAAACAGGTAAGCGTCCGTCTTGCGGGCGGCCTCGAGGAACGGTCGCAGGGCGGCCTGGGCCTTCGGGCCAAGGGGTACGACGCGGCGGTGCCCGTGGTGCGCGGTCTTGTGTGTGACCGGGGTATAGGTCCAGACCTTCCCGCGGCGGTCGATGTCGCAGGGCCGCATGGTGCAGACCTCAGTCGAGCGCATGCCGGTCCAGAGTTGAACCTCCACCATCGCGGCCACGGTTGCCGGCAGGGCGGCCTGTGTGAGGCGCACCCACGCTTCATCGACGGGGGTGACGGTCCGGCCCTCGCGGACACCGGACCTGCCGCGCTTGAGTCCGTCCACGGCTTGCAGGCTGTGGTAGACGTTGCCGGGAACAAGTTCCTGCGCGGTGGCCCACCGGAACATGCGTTTGATCGTGGCGGCGCGCTGGTTCACGGTCTTGCGGGCAAGGCCGGCGGCCACCATCGACTGGCGGACGGTTTGAAACGCGAGGGGGCCAAAGTCGGCCGGGTCGGTCGCGGCGTACAGATCCAGCAACGGGCCAAGGGATAAGCGAACGCGCGTGATCTCTTGAGTCGGCTTACCATCGGGCCCGGTGTAGTACGCTTCGGCATGGGCCATGTACGCGGCGGCCAGGCCCGCAATGGTGCCAGCGTCCGGCGGGGCGTCGGCGGCCTGAGCGCGGAACACGGCGCGGGCGTACAGGTCGCGGGCAACCTGTTCAGCGACGCGGCGGTCGGCGGTAGCGTACCGTGCACCAGGGGGCCGCAGGGGGATGGCGCGGCGGGTCGTCTCGCCGGGAAGCCGGACGGACCACCACCAGCGTTTCCCGTTGCGGTAGATCGAACCCGGCACGTCGGCACGTCCGGTCATGGCCAAGCCTTTCCCGTCACGCGCTATGCCGGGTACTATAAGCCCTTTTTTGGGGGCGTCAAGAGAAAAAAAGAACCGCCCGTAAGTCGTTTACAGGCGGCGGTTTACGATGGTCGGGGCGACTGGATTTGAACCAGCGGCCTCTGCGTCCCGAACGCAGCGCTCTGCCAAACTGAGCTACGCCCCGACCCGAGAAGATAGAGGAGTATAGCCGCACGGACGCCGAAATCAACTCGATTCTTGGGTTCCTGTTGCAGAAGGGTGCGCCCTCCGAGGCGCCAAGGCGGCGGCTCCGTGGCGCGGGTTCCGGCAAGGCGTCACGTGCCACGAACGCCGGCTCGGGGAGCGTTTGCCTCAGTCTTCGATCACCACCTGGATGGGCAGGTCCTGCGACGCGGCGGGCAGGTACTCGGCGGCGGCCTTGACGTGCTCGAACGCGCCCTCGCAGGGAACCAACTCCTCCTTCTCCAGCGGCACGCGGGTCGTCTCGAACTCGGTCCGCTCCAGCGGGCCGTCCCAGGCGTCGGGCCAGATGCGGCGGCAGGTTTGCCCGTCGAGGCTGACCTCGCATCGTGTGTAGCCCGGCCCGCCGAACACGACGGCCCGGCTGTCGGCGGTCCATTCCTGGATGACCGGCAC
>DATKXP010000396.1:0-15142 GCA_035529015.1 Phycisphaerae bacterium
GTTGGAGACCGGCTTGCCGGTGGCGTCGTCGACGACGCGGCCGCTCACTTGGATCGACTCGATCACGCGTTCGAGCACGATGAGCGTGCTTTTCCCCGATTCGGCGGCGAACTTCGCCGGGCGGGCTGCGGGGAGGGGAGCCATACATAGAGTCAGCGTATATCCGCTCAAATTGTAAATGCCATGCTGGGTTACGAACCGACCCTCGCCCCAGAACGTCACGTCCAGTTCTTTGGGGGTCTTGAGCGGAGACAGCACGTAATAATCGCGAATCGCTTCGAGAGAACCCCCAGACTGCAGGCTCACATTGTCGATGCGAACGGTGTCGCCGGGGCCGATCTTCTGCCACCGGAAAACGCCGTCGCCCTCGACAGATGCGACCTTCCATTGGCCCTTGAGACTCGCCAGGTCGGGGTGGTCGCGAAGGGTATTGTCTGGAGCGCTGTAGGCCACCGACGCGCACGTCAGGACAATGATTGCCGCCGAAGACGCCAGGAACGCTTTCCTCATGGGACCGTCTCCTTCTGCCAAGTCCGACGTGTCACACTCGCCTTAGACGCACTGCACGTGTGTGGAGTTCCGAGCCCGGTGTGCTAGTCTACGTGCACCGTGAAAAGGTACGCGGTTGCTGACGATCCTACCGGGTGGAGACCACAAGCGCAATGCGTCGGCGCGTGTCCCGGTACTAGGCAAGACCGTGTCCGCGCGCCTATGTTCGTCCCCACGAGCCTGCCGCGCGGCAAGTTGAGGCAAACAGCCCCCCAGCGTGCGCCAGTTCTTCCTTCCTGCGCAGGTTCGATCTCAAGTAAAGCAACTCGTATCGGCTAGGGTACGCGCGGACCAGGAATGCGATTAGACCGGTCCTGGCGTCTCCGGGAAAACGCGCCTTCCCGGCTCACGGAGGCGGGTTTCGACGCTGTCCGGAGGGCTCCGGAAGGGCTTGGGAGGCCGGAGATTGGTTTGTCGAAACGCCCACGCCCGGTAGAATCGTGAACATCGCTGACGGCGGTCGTCAGCGAGAAGTCATTGGGGCAATGTCGGTTCGGAGGCCTCCATGAAACCCATGATGCTCGTTGCCGTGGTCTCAGCCCTCGTGGCGGCGCTGCCGTCGCCTTCCCCCGCCGTCGAGATCGTCAAGGACGGCAGACCCACGGCCACCATCGTGGCGGCCGTCCCGTGGCCGGCCCCCGCGGAACCCGCGGGCCGCGGCGGGAAGAAACGGGCCGCCCGGCGCGACGAGATGTCGGAGGCCGCGGCGGTCCGCGTCCTCGTTGACTGGGTCAGGAAGATTACCGACGCCGAGCTGCCCGTCGCGGCCGCCCCGGGCGACGGCCCGGCCATCTACGTCGGCCAGGCGGCCATCGCGGCGGGCCTCCGGCTCGACGACATCGCCAGCCCCAGCCACGAGGGCCTCCGCATCGTCATCGACGGCAGCCGCATCCTCATCGCCGGCCAGAACGACGGGGCCACCCTCAAGGCCGTCTGCCGGTTCCTCGAACTGCTCGGCTGCCGCTACTTCATGGACGGACCGCTGGGCGAGGTCTTCCCGCGCACGCGAACCCTGGCCGTCGGCCCGCAGACGATCACCGAAAGACCGGGCCTCCTGTACCGCAACCCCAAGGGCCCGTCCTGGGGCGCGAGCCTGTGGAAGGCATGGAACGGGGCCGGCGGCGACCAGATCAATCACGCCCACGCCTGGGGCCGGTACGTCCCGCCAAGCCTCTTCACGGACCATCCAGAGTGGTTCGCCATGGGCAAGGACGGCCAGCGCCGCGAGGGCGGATGGCTCTGCACGTCCAACGGCGACCTGAGGAAGTACTTCGCCGAGCAGGTCATCGCCGCCATCGAGAAGGGGGCGAGAAACCCGTCGCTCTCCCCCACCGACGGGACCGGCTACTGCCAGTGCCCCGCCTGCAAGGCCCAGGACGACCCGCGCGTGATCGAGCCGTCGAGCGGCCTCGTGGCGGTCTCGAGGCGCTACGCCGACTTTTTCGACGACGTAGGCCGCCGGGTGGCCCAGGCGTGCCCGGACGCCATCCTGAGTTTCTACTGCTACGCCGACTACACACAACCGCCCGACCTCGGCCGGCGCCTGTCGCCGAACCTCTGTGCCTTCATGGCCCCGATCCGCTACTGCCGCCTGCACGCCATCGGCGACCCGCAGTGCCCCAGCCGCCTCCAGCAGGTCGAGATGATCGAGGGGTGGGCGCGGCTGGCCTCGAAACTCGGATACTATAACTACATGTATAACCTCGCCGACGCCACGCTCCCGATGTTCAAGTTCACGGCCTGCAAGAAGGACTTTCCGTACCTGAGCCGGCGCGGCCTGACGGCCATGACGCTGGAGGTCCTCTCGAACTGGCACATCTACGGGCCGCAGATCTACCTGGGCCTGCGGCTGGCGTACGACCCGGCGGCCGACGCGGACGCCCTCATGGAGGACTACTGGTCGAGGTTTTACGGTCCGGCCGCCGCCCCCATGAAGGCCTACTGGATGGGCATCGACGCCGCCCAGCAGGGCCTGGCCTGCCACACGGGCAGTTTCCACGGTCTCCAACTCATCTACACGCCCGGGTTTTTGAGCTCGTGCGAGGCCCGCCTCGCCCAGGCCGCCGAAGCCGCTAAGGCCGACGCCGCCTGTGCTGAGCGCGTGGCCCTGGCCGCCGAAGGGCTAGCCAGCGCCCGCGCGTACCGGTCGATGTGCGACGCCATGGCGCGCGGCGATTTCGCCGCCGCCCGTCGCGTCTACGACGGCCTGATCGCCCGCCTTGAGGCCCTCGCCGCCAAGGGCGGCTGCAACCGCGAGTACGGCACGGCGTACCTGGAGCGGTTTCTGGGCAAGATCCTCTCGGCCGGCGCCGCCGCCACGGCCCCGCCCGCCAAGGTCCTCCAGGTCCTGCCCGACCGGTGGCGCCTGGAATACGACCCGCAGGACGAGGGCCGCACAAAAGGCTTCGCCAAGGCCGAGTTTGACGATACGGCGTGGAAAGGGGCCGCGACGTACTCGTCCACGCTCGACGCCCAGGGCCTGGAACGGACCACCATCCTCTGGTACCGGGCGGCGTTCGACGTGCCGGCGGCGCACGGCGGCCTGGCCCTGTTTGTCGCCGAGGTGGACGGATGGACCGAGGTCTATGTCAACGGCGTGCGGCTGGCCGCGCCGCCCCCGGCCCCGGCCAGGGGCGGCAGGGCCCCCGACCCGGCCCGCGAGGGGCAGGCCCGACCGTGCACGCCGTTCGAGGTCGACGTGACGGACGCCGTCCGCCCGGGCCGCAACGTCGTGGCCCTGCGTGTGGACCACTCGAGGATCACGGAACTTTTCCGCGGCGGCATCCTGCGGCCGGTGCTGCTCATTGAGAAGGGGGACGCCGCGCCGCAACCGCAGCCCGCGCCGCGACTGTGAAATCTCGGATCGAAGACGGCGGGCGCAGCCCGCAACGTCGAACTCGAAACCTGCAACTGGAGCAGCGCCATCGAGACCGAGGACGCCATGACGCTGCTGCACCGGGTGCTGTTTTACGGCGACCCTATAGACAGCGTACGCCACCTTGCGCGGCTGATGAACCTGAACGTCGTCGAGGAAGGCTGAACCCGTTTCTGACGTGCGGCGCTGCCGAATCAGCACGCCCAACTTGCCCGCGGCCAACAGCGCCGCCGTTCGCCGGGTCCGGTGGGGGTTGTCGCTTCTGTAACTCCAAACACCCGTTGGCATTAGAATTGGCCTGTGAAGGAGTGTCGGCGAGACCGTGTCCGCGCGCCTGCGTTGTCCCCACGACGCTGCCGCGGGGCGAAGGCCCGCCGGAAGACCAGGCACTGGGCGCGGAGTTCGAGGCCGTCTGCGGCCGAATCGAGGCCGAGGTCTTGCAGGAGTACGCCGACAAGACGGGACATCCGCTCCTCAAAGAAGCGGCCGATCAGTGTGCGTCCGACCGGCCGGCGTTCGAACGTCGCCTGGAACGGGGCCGGCAGTGGCTGTTTGAAGGGAAGGAGGGTTGAGCCAATGACCAGACACCAACCGCACCAGTGCAAGGGGACCAAGGCCGACGGCACGCCGTGCCGGGCCAACACCAGGACGGGGTCTGAGTACTGTTTTTTCCACGATCCTGCGAAGGCCGAGGAGCAGGAGGCGGCGCGGCAGGCCGGCGGCCGCGTCGGCAAGACAAGGGTCCTGCCCGCCGAAACGCCGGACGTTCCCCTGTCCTCGGTGGCCGAGGTCGTCGGGCTCCTGGGCGAGACCATCAACCAGTTGCGCCGGGGTGAGATCGATCCGAGGGTAGCCAACGCCGTGGGTTACCTGAGCGGGACGCTTCTGAAGGCCCTCCAGCAGGGCGATATCGAACAGCGGTTGGCCGACCTGGAGGCTATCGCCAGACACCAGGAGAGCCCCGAGTCGCCGTTTGACGTGGAACTCGAAGGCGCGCGGCCCGATCCGGAGGCTGAAGGGAAGGCCGTGGCATGAGAGATGCCGGGAAACGGCTCGACGATGTGGAAGCGGCCCTGACGCCGAAGCAGCAGGTCCTGCGCTGGTTGGACCACGTTGCCGGTCTGGGTTCCGAGGAGGCGTACTTCAAGTGGCTGGCCGAACGGTCGAGGGAGGCCGTCCAGCCGGCGGCAGCGGCGGCGGCCCGGTATTGGGGAGACCTTGCCAAGGCCGACGTGCTGTGGGACATCGGCCAGAGAGAAGCCGCGGTGCGGCTGTGGAGGTCCCGGGCGGGAGTCGGGATGCGCGACCGTGAATGAGGTGCGACGGCTCGACGTGTCGCCGTTGCGGCCGCAAGCACTTCCGCGTCATCTACACCCGTCCGGCCTGGGGCGGGCGAATTATGCGGCGGCGGGAGTGCCGGAACCGCGGTATGCGGATCACCGCGGGATCGACGCTGGTGACATGGCGCTACAACATTTACGTTGACGGCGAGTTTGCCAACGAGGGGACGCTGGACCTCGTCGAGGCGGAGTTCGCCGTCCTGTATTCGGGCGGCCCGAGCCCGTTTGATGGGATCCTTGCCGACCTGGCCACCGGCTGCAACGGCGGCGCGTGGGACGGGCCGGGTATTGTCTCGAGTGCCGCCGCGGATGACCCGCAGAGCCTGACGGCGCTGGGCGTCCTCGACGATGGGGAAAAGGTAGTCGTCGATTATTGCTGGGCAGGCGATGCAAACCTCGACGGGGTGATGAACTCGCACGATTACGACATCATTGACCGGGCGTGGCTGCTCTCCGGCGGCGCGCCGCTGGGGGGTGGGACGCCGACGGCCACACCCGAACCCGCCACACTCGCGCTGCCGGCCGTGGGGGGGCTGGCGCTACTTCGACGCCGCGAGGCATGACGTTGACCGGGAGAGCGGGCCGGCTGTGGGACGGTGCGCGATCGATGGGGGTGACAGCACGTGCGGCGGCGGCCCACGTCTGCCACATGATCGGGGCCGAGGGGCGCTGCGTGTGTTCTCAGGGCAATCCAGCGAGACGTGGACGCAAGCGGTCGAACTGAAAAAAGAATAGAAATCTCCCCTGTCTGGCCCGTTTAATAGAGCGGTCAGGATGCTTCCCTCGGGTGCGCTGTGGACACGGCTCAGAGGCGCGATTGGAACGGGCGACCCAGGCTCAGATCGCGAAGTGGTATCCGCGCCTTTTCCGGACGGCGCTGCGCCTGACGCGCAATCCCGAGGACGCCGCCGATGTCACGCAGCAGACATTCTACAAAGCCTTCAGGAGTTGGGACATGTTTGATGGCAGCGTTCTGCCGACAACCTGGCTCCACCAAATCCTGTTGAATTGCGTGCGCGACTGGTACCGGCGGCGGTCCGTTCGGTCTGCCGAAACTCTGGACGAATGGGCTGTTACAGTAGCGGCCAGCAGGGATGCCGACCCAGCCGAGACGGTCGAGCGATCGGAGCAGGCCGACCGCCTTGTGGATGCCATGAACAACCTTCCAACGCTCGTGAAGCAGGCGTTTGCGGCAACGGTCCTGGATGGGTACACCTACCAGGAAGCGGCCGAACTGCTGGGTCTGCCGATTGGGACCGTAGCCTCTCGCGTTCACCAAGCGCGTCGGCGCTTGACGGAAGCCATGCGGCAAGCGTTTCCGGAGACGGAATGATGGACGACGATACCCGGTTGGATCTGGAAGAACGGCTTCACGCCCTGTTGTGTGATGAGCCGGACTCGGATGAGCGGCGCGCCCTGCTGGCGCTCGTCTCGGGCGACGACGAAGCCCGCCAACTCTTGCATGAGATGATCCAGGCTCAGACGCAGGCGCGGGCCGCCTGTGGCCATGACGAAGCTGCCAGAGTGCTCCGTGCGTCGATGGGACCGATCCTGTCAGCAATTCGTGCTGGGGGACCGTTGCCCACAGCCGGCCAGGTGGCCGGGCGGGGCGTCCGTGTCTCGCGCCGTCGGCGGCGTGCGCGATGGGCGCTTCGGGTGGCGGCGGCCATCGTGGTGCTGGCGTCCGTGTCTGTCGCCGTGACGGCTGTGTGGACCGGCCGGAGAATCGAAGCGAAACTGGCCGAGATGGAACAGGCGCTCAACATGCCGCAGGTCTCGGCGGCAGAAGTGGACTCCTATCGCCAGATCTGGCAGCACGTGGGCGAGGGACCGGCCCGATCGAGACCGTGGGTATTGCTGGGCGAGGGGGCGGGTCGGTTCGGCTACGTGCCCACAGCCGACGGCGCCGGTTCCGGCGCCGACCTGCTCCTTCTGAGATGCCGGATGGTGACGGCAACGGGACACATCCTGGAGACGTTCAACGTGCTCGTGCCGACCGGCGGTCGCACCCGTCTGTCGCTGCCCGATGTCGGTCGTCTCAAGGGCCATCCGATTCACTGCGAGGTGGCCGCCGCCGATGCGTGCGCGACGGTCGCCGTGATGGTCGGCACCGAACCGGCTACCACCGCCGGGGTGAAAGGACGCGTGATGACCGGCGAGGGGCCTGTGGAATTAGGCCAGTTCCGCATGGACGGCGACCGGGTGCACGTCGTTTTCCAGGCGGTTGGGCTTGGCGGGTCCATCGGCTGAGGGCGGCCGCGGACGGGGCGGGACGGGGGGGCGAACGATGGGGCGTGCGAATCCTCGACACACGGTTGTGCTGGGGATGCTGCTGGGCCTGGCGGCCGCTCCGGCGCGCGGCGCGGGCGGTGCCGGGCTCGAACCCGGTGCCGGCGTCCGCCCCGACGTTGCCGTCTTCGTGGACCTCTCCGACGGCGGCGCCCGAGCGGGGAGCGGACGACTGCGCGTCTTCGCCGGGACCGTCCTGGCTGTCCATCTGACAGCCGGAGCAGACCAGGTGGCCGTGTGGGGGTTTGCCTACGGCGACGACGTTCTGGCTCGCGGCGCGGTTCGGCTCGACGCCACGGGACACGGTCGGCTAAGGCTGGTGGCTCCGGAGGTCCGGACTCGGACGCTCTGCCGGCTGGTGGTCCACGTTCCTGCCGGTTCCGAGGCGAAGGCGGTGGAGGTTTTTCCCTCGTCGTTGCTGGTTCCGGCCGCCGGACGGTTGGCCGACCTGGCGCTTGCTGCGGCGGACCCGACCGGCAGATTGCAGACGGCCCTGGAAGCCGAGAAGGTGGCCTTTGACCGATTGGAGACCGACATCCAGAAACTCATCTTCGATGGCGACGTGGCCGTCCTTGCCGGTCACCGGCGAGCGGGAAGTCTGGCGGCTGCGTGCCGCAACCTGGAGGGCCGGCTGAAGAGGGGCATGATGCTCGTGGTGCTCAACCCTCCGCCAAAATGGGAGGCCTGGGGATTCTGTCGCCACGCATTCGCGGACCCGCTCGCCAGTCCGGCCCGTCTGGCGACGGGTTTCCAACAGGTCCTCCGGTCGGACGACTTGGGCAACGGGCCTTGGCCGTACGCGCTTCGGGCGGAGGCCGATGCCGTACGCCTGGCTTGGATCGAGCAGGAGAATACCCGAGAGGGCGCCCCTGACTCCGGCAAAACGGTGGTACACACGCTGGTGGGCGCGCAGCGTGTGGGCAAGGGATGGCTGGTGGTGACGATGCTTCCGCAGGCCGACGACCCCGCCGCGGACGCCGTCGGGCGGAGCATCCTCAGTGAACTGCTGCTTTGGGCGGTTCGAGCGCATGAAACGGACACCAGAACGCGAGAGGGATAAAGGAGACCGACCATGTGGGTCAGGCTCGGTATCGTGACCGCAGCGCTTGCTATCCTGGCCGCCGTCGCAACGAACCCGTGCGAGGCCGACATCCTCAGGGGCGTGCCGGCGACTCCGCCCGGAGCGACCGCCAAGAAGGCGGCTCCGGTTCCGCGCAAAGACGCGGCCAAGCAGGAGGCACCCGTCCCGTCCGAGGAGGCACCCGTCCCGTCCGAGGAGGCGGTTGTCGAGAAGCCCCCGTCCCTGCCGACGGTGGCCGTCCTCGACTACGAGACGGGCACGCACGAGAACAAGGACCTGGGCCGGCAGATCGCCGACCTTCTGACCGTGCGTCTGAGCGTGGAGGACTCGTTCGAACTGGTGGAGCGGGCGAAACTCGACCAGATCCTCCAGGAGCAGAAACTCAAACTCACGGGCCTGGCCGATCAGGACAAGGCCGTTGAGGTCGGCAAACTGCTCGGCGCCCAGGTCATGATCATCGGCAAGACCTTCACCATGGACAAGCATCTGATCTTCGTGACCAAGGTCGTGGGCGTCGAGACCGGCCGCGTCAAGGGCAGCATCAGCAAAGCCGAGCCCACGATGGATATGTCCGAGGCCATTTTCAAAATGTCGGAAGGCGTGGCCGACCTCATCCGCAAGCAGGGACCGAATCTGCTGCCCGACACGGTGCAGATGCCCGACCCGGTGGCCGCGATCCGTAAGGCTCTCGGTGATCGCGTCCCCGCCACGGTGGCGGTGATCGTTCCGGAAACGCACATACGGCGCGTGGTGGTGGACCCGGCGGTTGAGACCGAGATCAAACGCACCCTGGTGGCGTGCGGTTTCACCGTCGTGGACACCGGCCAGAACGACCTCGCCGACTGGGCCAAGAAGTTGATGAAGGGCGAGCGCGCTCCGTGGCCGACGGCCATCCGCGAGGCCGACGTGATTGTTGTCGGAGAAGCCTTCAGCGAATTCGCCCTCCGCACCGGCGACCTGGTCACGTGCACGGGCCGAGCGGAGATCAACGCGATCGACCGGCACACCGGCCGGATTCTCGTCGCCGACCGGGCGACGCAGCGTGCGGTGGACCTGAACGAGGTGACGGCCGGGAAAACCGCCCTCCAGAAGGCCGGCCTCAAACTCGGCCTTGCCATCTGCCGGCGCCTGGCCACGTATGACGGCCGGAAGCCGGCCGGCGAGAAGACGCCTCTCCAAGAACCCGGCAAGGGGAGTTCAGATGCCGCGCCGCGCGCACGCCTGAGCGTGGTCTGCCACGTCTTTGCCGCGCCGCGCGGCGACTCGCCCGCTGCCGAGACGGAGAAGCCGGCGGATGCGGCTGCGGCGCCGCCAGGGCAACAGAAGCCCGTCAAGCGCACCGTCTTTTCCGTGCCCCTGGAGAACGAGACGGGCGAGGAGCAGTACGATCCGGCCGCCGCGGGGTTGGGCGACCTGGCAGCCGTGCTCCTGGCCCGACAGGAGAACGTCACGGTCGTGGAGCGACAGCGGCTGCTTGCCCTGACGGCCGAACAGGCCCGGTCGCTGAAAGGCCTGACGGGCCAGAAGTACGCGGTGGCGGCCGGCAAACTCCTCAAGGCCGACACGGTCCTGACCGGCCGGCTCTTTCTGGTGCAGGACAAACTGACCGTGAGCCTTCAGGCGATCGACATTCCCACCGAGCGGGTGGTGGCGGCCGACCAGATGGCGTTCCGGCCGGTGGACATGCTGGAGACGGCCCTCCAACTGGCCCGCCGACTCAGCACGCAGATGGCCGTGCCGCTGCCTGAGATCGACCTGACCGAGATCGACTCGTCGCCCGTCGCCAGTCTCCATTTCGCCAAGGCATTGAGCCACTACTACGCCGGCAACATGGACGCATCCATCATGCAGTTCATGCGGACGATGGACCTCGATCCGGATTACACGGAGGCCCATTTCTGGTGCGGCATGAGTCATCAGCGGCTCGGCGAACACGCCCATGCCGCCATCGAGTGGGAGAAGTACCTGAGCCGCCACCCGGATTCCGACCGGACCGACGCCGTCAAGAAACTCCTGGCCGAGGCGCAACTCAAGGATGCCCAGACCTCGCCCGAACGCCTCGGCCCGAAGATCCCGACGACCTCCAGGCCCAAGCCGACGCCTGCCGCGCCGGCCGTCGCCAAGCCCGCTCCGACACAGCAGGACCCCGCCGAACGGAAGAGCATCCTTGCCCGCAACACGCTTCAACTGGGCGAGATGCTCGAGAAGGCCGGGAAACCCGATGCCGCACGCCGGGAATATCAGCGCGTCGTCACCGAGTACGCCGACACACCGTTCGCCAGGGAGGCCCGGGAGAAACTCGCCGCCCTCGACGCCAAGGAGAAGGCTTCGAAGAAGTGACCCGCGGGCCGCACGTCGTCCGACGGAATCGCCCGCAGCCACCGATGGGGGGAACATGAACCGGTCCCGACCGACGGGCCTGTTTCTTGCCGCCGCCGCGGCTCTGTGTGCGGCGATTCCCTGCCTCGCGGCCGACTACGCGGTCTTCAACTTCCAGATGCAGTCCGACACGCCCGAGTGGAAGTGGCTGGAGAAGGGCCTCTCGGACCGGATTGCGACGGACTTCTTCCTGCAGAAACTGGGGGTCGTCGCGCGGGATGAGATGCAATTGCTTGCCGACCGGTACGGTTGGGTGCCCGAGATGGCCACAACCGACGCCACGCGCATGGGGCTTATCCGCAAGCAACTCCGGATGGTGTACGTCGTGACCGGCGTCTATCGGATCGACGGCACTCGCATCCGCATCACGGGCCAGATCATCAAGGTCGAGAGTCGCGAGGAAGTCTGCCGCAGAGAGGTTTCGGGTGACGTGCAGCAGATTCTGGCCCTGCAGCGGCGCCTCTCGGCGGCACTGTTGGTATGGATCATCGGGGGGAACGAGGAAAGGTACCTCCGGCAACTCCCAGTCTGGACGCGGAATCTCCCGGCCATGGAGGCCCTCTACGAGGGCATGGACCTGTACGACCAGGGCCGCTACGGCGAGGCATGGCTGAAGTTTCGCCAGGCGTCGCGCAAGGACCCGGACTACGTTGAGGCGGCGTACTGGGTCGGCAAGATGTACTACTTCATGTGCCGCTACGAACACGCCCAACGGGCGTTGGAGCGGTTCGTCTACCTGGATACGGCGCATCCCAGGATCGGTGACGCCGTGGTCGAGTATCTGCACACATACGAAGTCTATGGTGTGCCGGACGAGGTGCTGCTCCGGCTCTATGAGGACTTCTCGCGGCGTTTCCCGGAAGCCCGCGTCGGCAGGTTTAGGATTTGGACGTGCCCGGAGTGGCTTGCACCTCGGTCCCAAAGGCTCACTCGTCGAGGTCAGGACCTCGTTGCCGAGGCCACGTCACCAACCACGGGGGCCGTGGACGTTCGGTGCGAGAACCTCTGGAATATCATCGCCAAAGTGGATGATACCCCTTCGCACTGGTGTCCCGGCCTGGTGGGCGGCCTCTCCCCTGGCGAGCATACGCTACGAGTTTCTGCTGTAGAACCTGACTCGACGTACGCCTCCTGGACCGGGGCGTTTCGGATCGAGGCCGACAAGGTCACGGTGCTGCGCTTCGTCCTGCCGTGGAAGCAGGAGGCAAACTGGGCTGGCTGGACAACGATGAAGGTCTCGGGTGAGTACGTGGGCGACTATGCACCTGCCACTGACGGCGCTGGAGCAGGCATCAGCGTTCAAGCCGACGCCCAGGCAATCCGTCTGGTCTGGACCCATGGCGGTGACCTGTGGTCGGCTGTCAGCACAGATGGGCGGACCCTCACCGGCCCGACGCGGTTGGACCTGCCAGTATCTTCCGGGTGGCAAGAGATAAGGCCGCACCTGATTCGGGATGAGTCCGGCCGATTCCTCCTGATTCTGCTTTCGGACCGAAGTGGCAGCCACACGCTGCTGCCGTACGCGTGCTGGTCCCGCGACTTCGTGCATTGGAGTGCCCCCGCACGAATAGCGGATCACTACATTTTCTACTACGACCTTATCCAGGACGACCGAGGGCGCTACGTCTGGGTGCAGCAAGACCGAACTGTGTACCGCATTCTGGTCAGCCGCGATGCCTATCACTGGGAACCGATAGCCGTGCTCCCGATCAAGAGGCACGACTTGGGCGGCAACAGGGCTCACCTGCTGCAGCGGTCCGACGGCGTCTTTGAACTGTTCACCGAGGATCACAAGCCGGCGTTCAATCCGAACCGGATCGAGCGGAACCGCCCCGAACGCCGCGTGAGCCGCGATCTCTGCCGGTGGAGCGATCCCCTCCCGCTCGGCCGGTACGAATATGACACGCGCCTGAAGAGGATCCTGCAGACGCAAGAAGCGCTTCTGGCCCAGGGCCGCTCGGTTCTGCTGATGCATCTGTACAATCTGGGAGAGTTCATGGCGAGTACGGTCTTGTTGGCGGAGACAGCGGATGGTGCGTGGAGAGCCTCCTCACCGCTTGACGCGATGGTGTGCGGTCAGTGCGACATGGCCTGGCACCGACGCTGGGGCTATGTCTTCGCCTGGTACGCCCCGGAGCACTCGTATCCGGTCGCCGGCCCGTACCTGCTGCGCGGTCCGAGCCTTGACGCATTCTTCGCGGAGTCCCCAGATAAGGAAGACAAGTGAGCAACAAGCGGCTGTTCTCCTTGTGTGCGGCCATCGTTGCCGTTCTCGCAACCACTTGGTCCGCCTCGGCCGCCACGAACGTGGCCGTCTTCAACTTCCAGATGACCTCCGACACGCCCGACTGGCGGTGGCTGGAGAAGGGGCTGGCGGACCGGATCGCGACGGACTTTGTCCAGGACCGAAATCTCTCGGTCGTGGCACGGGACCAGATGCAGGTGCTCGCCCAGCAGATGGCCTGGGTGCCCGAGATGGCGAAAACCGACGCGGCGCGGATGGGCGAGGTCAAGAAGCAACTCAAGATTGCCCACCTCGTGACGGGTGTCTACGAGGTGACCGGCGACCAGATCCGCCTGGTCGGCCAGGTGGTCGAGGTCGAGGCCCGCCAGGAGGTGGCCCGCAAGGAGATCGAGGGGCCGGCGGCCGAGGTCCTGGACCTTCAGCGGCGGCTGTCGGCGGAGTTGCTCTCGTGGTTCTCGAAGAAGCCGGCCGCCCAGATCCTCAAGATGCTGCCCGTCTGGACGCGAAGCCTCCCGGCCGCCAAGGCGCTGTACGAGGGGATGGACCTGTACGACCAGGGCCGTTACGCCGAGGGGTGGCTGAGGTTCCGCCAGGCGTCGCGCGAGGACCCCGATTACGTCGAGGCCCGGTACTGGGTAGCCAAGATGTACTACTTCATGAGGCGGTACGCCCATGCCCGGCGGGCGCTCGAGCAGTTCGTGTACCTCGACACGACGCACCCCCGCCTGGGCGATGCCATGATTGAGTACGTCCACACGTATGAAGCGACGGGTGCCCCGGCCGATGCACTGCTGCTGCTTTACGCGGATCTGGCGAAGCGGTTTCCCAACGCCGCCATCTGGCAGGGGCGCTCATGGGGCCACTTCGGTGACCTGCGCAGCGACGACTGGTTCCGGTTCAAACGGATTCACCTGCTGACCCAAATCGGCCGCCACGAGGAAGTCGTCCGCATGAGCGGCCCCCTGCTCACCAGTGGAACACAGTGGTACCCCGACACCGAGCCGGGCTGTGGACACCCCTACGGCCTCGTCAACCTGATGGCGTACCACGAGAAGACGGGGAAGATGGCGCCGTTCAAGATCGTCGAAAGGAGTGTCGTTGGAGATCTGTCGGCTACCCTGGGAGACGAGCGAGGCAAGGCGCCCTGGCTCCGCTTCGACGAGAAGGGCAGTGCGGTCACGGTGCGGACGGCACCCCGTCGCCTCATCGGCAAAGAGGCGACAGGGCACGATCGGACCGCGGTGTTCGATGTGCCGTCGGCGGTGCTCTCCATGGGGCTGAGAGCCCCCAGCGGGTACGTGTTCACGTCGCTGCATTTCACGGCGTCGGGTGAAGGCAAGGATGGATATCTGGAGATCAAACTCCGCCGTCCAGACAACTGGAAACCGCCAAGAGGCTACGCGCCGCCGGAGCGTGCCCCCTTCACCGACGCCTGTAGCAAGGGCATCCTTTTCACGGCGCCGCCGCGCCTTGGCATGCTCATTGCCGAGTGCCGCTTTGCCGTCAACGGCCCGAAGAGCGGGCCGATTCACATCAAGGGCGTCACGGTCAAGCCCACCCTGGCCCCAATCCACAACCCCGGCACGCTCGACGTCTCGTGTCGGAATACGTCCGATTTCTGCGTGCACGTGGACGGGGCCCTGATGCGATGGTATCCCGGCCAGGTCGGCCCCCTTTCGCCCGGGACGCACGAGGTGCGTTTTGTTCCCGTCGGCTCGGGAACGCCATACGGCGAGTCGTCGATGATCGTGACCGTCCGATCGGGCCAGGCGACGCCCGTCCTGGGTCACCTGCCCTGGGCACAAGGCAGTCCGTGGGCGTCGTGGACGTCGGCTTGGGTGCCCGCTGCGCGCCCCGCTCCCGACCCCAGTCTTTGGCACCGACGGACGGGCCGCCCGGCCATCCAGGCCGATGATGAGGCGCTGCGGCTCGTCTGGTCCTTCCGGGGCGACCTGTGGGCATCGGAAAGCACCGACGGGAAGCGTTTCTCCTCGCCGCGCAAACTCGACCTCCCCGTCTCCAGCGGGTGGAACGAGTTCGCGCCACGGCTGGTGCGCCATGAGACCGGACGTCTCGTTCTGACGTTCCTTTCCGACCGCGACGGGCAGCACCGGAACCTGCCTTACGTCTGCTGGTCGCGGGACTTCATTCATTGGAGCAGGCCCTCGCTTATCGTTGACGAGAGCGTCCCCGACCACTACGACCTGCTGCGCGACGATCGCGGCCGCTTGATTCTTGTCTACCGCGGCACCAAGACGCGCCGAGCGTTGGTCAGTTCCGACATGTACCGCTGGGCGACCGAAACGCTTCCCGGTCACGTGTTGATGCAGGACCGGACCGGCGGATTCCACGCCTACGACCTCGTCCGGAAGAAGGGGGAGACC
>DATKXP010000397.1:0-24220 GCA_035529015.1 Phycisphaerae bacterium
CGCGAAGGCTTCCGCCGCATCGTCAACCACCCCGCCCTTCGCCACCTGCCGTTCATCCTCGAAACGCCCAAAGAAGGCCCTCCCGGCCGCAAGATGGACCCCGTCAACCTGCGCGCCCTGCGGCGGCTCACGGCGAAGTGACCGGCGCGGGCTGACAGGACACCTGCAAAAAAGGTACCAGGAACCTTTTTGGGAAAAAGGCCGACTGCGGCCAAAAAACAGGGATAGAGCAAAAAAGGTTCCTGGTACCTTTTCTACATTCACGGTCTGCGCGGTCGGCCCCGGGGGCGGAGGGTACCCTCAAGACCTAAAAAGGTGCCAGAAAAAGGTGCCAGGCACCTTTTTCAGTTTCTGCGTTTTCAGCACGTCCGAGGGGGTTTGAAAAAAGGTGCCTGGCACCTTTTTTACGTTTGCCGCGGACGGCCAGGGGAGCGGAGGGTGCTTTGGAGGCCGAGACGTACAGCGGCGGAGGAAACCCAACCCGCCGATCCGTAGGGCCGACCACGCCTCGTACACAATCTGAGGGCCGCCAGTTCGTCCTCAGTCAGGGGCTGATTGACGAGACCCAGCCAGCCGTCGGGTCGAGGTACGGGCCATTCACTGAGAACCGGCTTTGCCTGGGCATGGCCGCGCTCCCGACGCCATAGGCTGCCCCACCGCCAGTCCTCCGCCTTCGCCACCAGGCCGGCCCGCATCGCGTTGCGTTCGACGTACCGGCACACTGCCAGGAAATGCCGGTCCGTCTGGACAGGGAAAGACTTGAACCTGCCCTGGTACAGATGGCCGTAGCCGCACATCCCTCGAAAGCCGTGCCAGCGAAGGGAATGCATTCGCGTCAGCCAGGCCATATACTGCGACAGGGCGCCGTCCTGCTCCGGGTGAACCACCATGTGCCAGTGGTTCGGCATCACGCAGTACGCGAGGATGCGCATCGGAACGCGATCCACAGCCTCCGCCATCATGTCCACGAACGCTGCGTAATCACCCTCGCTCCCGAAAATCTGCGCACGCCCGTTGGCCCTGTTCAGGACATGGTATACGACTCCACCCACAGCAACGCGCGGTCCTCTCGGCATACCCGAACCATACCCCCAGACCACATCCATGTCAACCAAAGAAGAAAAAAGGTGCCAGGCACCTTTTTTAGAAACGGCACTAGCAGGCCTAGAACGTGGAATATGAAAAAGGTGCCTGGCACCTTTTCTCCTTACCACGTCCTCCCCTTCTCGGCGGGAGGGTGCTTGGAGCCGGGGATACCCTTCTCGCGCGTGGGCCTGTCGGGAATCGCGAACTCGACCTTGACGGGTTCGGCCAGGTCTTCCGAGATGACCAGCCCGCCGAGCCGGGGCTCAAACTGCCAGCCCCACGTCTGCCACTCGGCCTTCGAGAGGCGGAACCGGTACAGGCACCGCGCCTTGAACAACATCCACGCGTCGTATTTCTTCTCGTAGGACCACTGTTCGATCCGCCAGGTGATCTCGTCGCCCTTGCGGCTGTGGAAGTCGGTGTCCATCATCAGTTCCACCAGGACGACCGCCACGTCGGCCGAGCCCGAGATCATCATGTCGGTCACTTTGTTCTCGTACCGCTTGACCTCGTGGATGGTGCGGCGGATGGCCGCCCGGTCCTTCTCCGTAAACTCGCCCTCGGTCCGAAGACCCAGGTCCGGCGTCCGATACTCGGGCGGGATCAGGATGTCGTACGGCGAGACCTTCGGCTCCATGTCGATGCCTTCGAGCCGGCCCCACGGTGTCCGGATGATGAAATCGTACGTGCCGAGGCGCAGGCCCTTGACCTCGAAGACGCCGGTGGTCTTATCGACCTGGACGGGGATCTTCAGGTCCATCGACCGCTCAACCAGGTGCGCTTCGAGCACCCGTTCGGGCGGCGAAAAACGCCCGCGAATCGCCCGGACCTCCGGCGGCTGCTCCTTCTTCTCGGCCGCAGGGGCCGACTGCTCGTCCGCAGCAGGCGCCTCCTGCTTCGGCTTGAGCGGTGCGAACGGGTTGACCTGAGCCATAACCAAGCCCTCAACCGGCCCAATCACCAGAAGCAGCGCACAGGCCGCCGCCGCGACGCCAACCCCCAGACGTCTCATCAGGCAACCTCCTTACCCAACCACGGCCCATTTGACAGCACCGCCGCGAGCCTGGCAAGCCCAAACACGTCGGCGCGGCGTATCTGCTTGACACGGGCCCCATGAGCCCCTATAGTCATTCGATTGCCCGGCCCCACGCTGACGTCCGGGGGAACGCACATGGTGAAGCATAAAGCGCAGCGGGCGTTGTTTGAACTCCTGGCCAAGGAGCGCGGCCAGGTGAAGGCCAAGCCGGACGGCGGAACCGGGACGCGGCCGGTCTCCGGCGCCGAAACGCACACGCCGCCCGAACCGGCGGCCGAGGTCCCGCGACCCGCCGGACCCGTGCCGATCATGCGGCGGCCGACGCCCGTCATCCTGACACGCAAGGCCGCCATCATCGTCGGCGGGGTCAGGCTGACCTGGCCGTACCTGGTGATCGCGGGCGTCGTCCTGGTTTGCCTGTGCTACCTGTTTTACGAGTTGGGCGCGCGGCCGACCGGCGACGGCCTTCCGGCAACCGAGAAGCAGCCGACCATGAAGGAGATTCAGGGGACGAAGCCCGTAGTGGGCCTCGTCGGCCCCGCTGCCAAGGGGCCCGAACTCGGCAAGAAGGTGCCGGCGCAACCGGCCCCGCCAAAGCCGGAACCCGGCCCGGAGCGGACGAGACCGCCGGAAGGCCGGACGCCACCGGCACCGCCCAGCGGGCCCCAGTACCGCGTCCGCATCGCGCGGATCGACGTGGCGCAGCCCGGAGCGACCGACGATTTGCGAGCGTTTCTCGCCAGGAGCAGCATCGAGACCGACAGGGAAACACGCAGCGGCTACCATGTGCTGTACAGCCGTCGGCACTTTGCGGACAAGACCGAGTCGGATGTCCTGGCCGTCGAGATCAACAAGGCCCTGGAAGCGTTCGAGAAAGAGACCCGGCGGCCGACGTCGAAAGACGCCTACACCGTCAAGATGAACTAAGGAGCAAGCGGATGTCGCTGGACAAGAGTTTGAAATCGAGCGGCGCCTTGACAAGGCATCGCAACGTGCTGTCGCGGGCCGAGCGCATCGAGAAGTTGGCCGACGACGAGAAATGGGACGACGGCGACGCCGTCTTCGGGCTCCCGAAAGTGGCCCATCGCAAGGTGCAGACACGCAAACCGACGGTGGACGCTTCGGCGGTCGCCGAAGGCGCTCAGCCTTCGCCCGCCGCCGAAGGTGAGCCGGCCGAAGCCCCGCCCGCCGACAGGGCATCCAAGGCCGGCGACCCCAGAAAATAGACACGATTCCTGCACAAGCCGCCGGCGTCCGCCGGCACCAGACTGGCGGCCGCGCCGACGGGACATACCCTCGACCCATACCGCCGCTCGGGCAGCCACCGCCGGAGCCGATTCGGACGCCGATGAAAGGAGCGAGGTGTGGCCGAGTCCCCTCCACCCCTGGCTGAACGCATGCAGTGCATCGACGCCTCCGGCATCCGCAAGGTCTTCGACCTGGCGGCCAGACTCACCGACCCGATCAACCTGAGCATCGGCCAGCCCGATTACGATGTGCCGCACGTGTGCAAGGAACGGGCCATCGAGGCTATCCGCGCCGGCAACAACCGCTACACCGTCACGCAGGGCGACGCGGCGCTGCGCGAGGCCGTGGCCGAGAGCCTGAGGCACGAGTTCGGCTCGTTCGACGCGCCGATCCTGATTACGAGCGGCGTCTCGGGCGGCCTGCTCCTGGCCTTCATGGCCACCATCAACCCCGGCGACGAGGTCCTGGTGCCCGACCCCTACTTCGTCATGTACAAGCACCTGGTGACCCTGATCGGCGGCGTGCCCGTCTTCGTGGACACGTACCCCGACTTTCATCTCCGGGCCGAGGCGCTGGAGGCGGCCGTCACCGAGCGGACCCGGATGCTTGTCCTCAACAGCCCGGCCAACCCCACCGGCGTCGTGTATGCCCAAGAGGAGTTGCGAGCCGCCATCGACGTGGCCCGCCGCCACAACCTGCTCGTGGTCTCCGACGAAATCTACAACGCCTTCGCCTACGACGCGCCGGCGCCCAGCGCCTGGCCGCTTTACGACCGCGTGTTGCTGCTTCGCGGCTTCTCAAAGACCTACGCCATGACGGGGTGGCGGTTGGGGTACTGCGCCGGGCCGGAGCCCATCGTCGGTGCCATGACGACGCTCCAGCAGTACACGTTCGTGTGCGCGCCGGCGCCGTTTCAGGCGGCGGCCCTGACGGCCCTGGAGACCGACGCGTCGGAGTACATCGACGTGTTCCGCCGCCGGCGCGACCTGGTGTACGAGAGGCTGCGGGAACGGTTCAACGTCGAGAAGCCCGGCGGGGCGTTCTACATCTTTCCGGAAGCGCCCGGCGGATCGGGCGCCGAGTTTGTCGCCAAGGCCATCGAGGCGGGCGTCCTGGTGATTCCGGGCGGCGTCTTCAGCGAGAAGGACTCGCATTTCCGCATCGCCTACGCCGCCGACACCGAGACCATCGAGCGCGGCCTCGAGGTGCTGAACCGCCTGGCCGCCGGATGACGAACGCGACAGCGCCGCGACACGGCCACCAGAAGAAAAAGGGTCCGGGACCCTTTGGGGTCCGCAGCGGGTTCCACGTTTTTTGGCTTGCATGGCAGGGCGCGGTCTGCTAGGTTTCGCTCCCTTCCGGCAGTCGCTGAACCCCGTGTGGCATTGGTGTCCAGCCGGGGTGCACGTGACGAAGGCGGAACAGCCGCCCCGCAGGAGGGCGACGCGCCGGCACGGGGCCGACGCAAAAAGGGGTTGCCAGAGTCGGACGGTCGGCGATAGAATGCCGACCCACAGAGAGCCATGAGATTCTTCCTGGTCGATCGCATCCTGGAGTTGGAGCCGCCCAAGCGGATCGTGGGGATCAAGAACCTCAGCCTGGCGGAGGAGTATCTGGCGGACCACTTCCCGGCGTATCCGGTGTTGCCGGGCGTCATGATGCTCGAGGCCCTGGTCCAGACGGCCGCCTGGCTGGTTCGCGTATGCACGGACTTCCAGAGGGGCGTGATCCTGCTCCGCGAGGCCCGGAACGTCCGCTACGGCAGTTTCGTCCGTCCCGGGGGGCAACTGGAGATGGACGTCTCGGCGATCGAGATCGCCGAGGCCGAGAGCCGCTTCAAGGCCATCGGCCGGTGCGAGAACCAGGTGGCGGTGCAGGCGAGGCTGACCCTCGAGCATCTGAACGTGGCCGACTCTGACGCCGACCGAGCCGACATCGACACGGCCTTGCGGCCGTTTTGGCGGGAACGATTCCAACTGATCGGGGGGCCTCAGGCACTGGAGGCCGCCGCGCACGGCCGCTGAGGGCCCGGCACTTATGGGAGGTCAGACGAGATGGCTTTGAGTCGCGACGAGATCACCGAAAAGGTCCGTGAGGCCCTGGTCGATGCCCTGGGCGTGGACGAGGACGAAGTCGTTCCGGACGCCCGCATCGGCGGCGACCTCGGTGCCGAGAGCATCGACTACCTCGACATCGTGTTCCGCCTCGAAAAGGCGTTCAACATCAAGATCCCGCGAGGCGACCTCTTCCCCGACAACATCCTGACGAGCGACGAATACGTCCAGGACGGCAAACTCACCGCCAAGGGGCTCGACGAACTCAAGGCCCGCATGCCGCACGCCGACCTGGCGGAGTTCGAGAAGAACCCAACGGTCCAGGACATTGCCGACCTGTTCACGGTCGATATGATCGTCGGTTACGTTGAGGCCAAACTGGGCGGCGACGGCGGCTGACCCGTCGGCCCCGTGGTCCAAGGCACTCGGGTCGCCGGGCGGCCTGTGAACGAGACCGGCCCGGTGGCGCCTTCCCCAATGCGCGAAGCGGTGATCGGATGCGCTGGATCTGGATCGACAAGTTCATCGCGTTCGAGAGCGGTCGGCGCGCCGTCGCCATCAAGAACGTGACCCTTGCCGAGGAACACCTCCACGACCACGTGCCCGGGTACCCCGTCCATCCGCCCACGCTCATGATCGAGGGGATGGCCCAGACGGGCGGCGTCCTGGTGGGCGAAACCTTCGATTTCAAAGAGAAGGTCGTCCTGGCCAAAATCACGCGCGCCACGTTCCATCGGCACGTCGTGCCGGGCGACCAGATCCGCCTCGAGGCCAACGTCCGCGGCGACATCCGGCCCGAAGGCGCGTCGATCGAGGGGCGGATCACCTGCAACGGCCACCTGGTGGCCGAGATCGAACTGATGTTCGCCCACCTCGACCAGTCGCGCGCGCCGGTCGAGAGTTCCGAAGACAACTTCGTCTTCAACGAAGACTTCATCCGCATGCTCCGCATGCGCCACCTGGACGGCCTGACGGAAGGCGCGGCGCCCGACGACGCCTGATGCGGAGGAGGCTTTGAACCGTCGCATAGTCATCACGGGCCTGGGCGTCCTGAGCCCCGCGGGCGTCGGGCCCCAAGCGCTGGCCGACGCCATCCGCCGGCGCCGGTCCGCCGTCGGTCCCATCACCCGCTTCGACCCCGCCGGATTCCCCAGCCGCATCGCCGGCGAGGTCCCCGAGTACGACCCCGTCGAGGGTCTCCGCAAAGACCAGAGCCGTTACGTCAAGAAGAACGCCAAGGTCATGGCCCGCGACATCCGGTTGGCCATTGCCGCCGCCGGCCGGGCCATCCTCGACAGCGGGCTGCCCCTCGGCGACGCCAACGAGCCGGTCCTCCCGACGATCGACCACACGCGGTTCGGCATGATCTTCGGCACCAACTTCATCCCCTCCGAACTCGACGACCTGGCGGGGCCCGTCCGGGCTTCGAGCCACGCCGGGGAGTTCTCGCTCAAGGGATGGGGCGAGTACGGTATCCCCCAGATGTTCCCCCTCTGGCTCCTGAAGTACCTGCCCAACATGCACGCCTGCCACACGGGCATCCTCTGGGACGCCCAGGGACCGAGCAACTCGCTGACGTGCAGCGACGCCGGCGGCCTGGTCGCCCTTGACGAGGCCTGCCGCATCCTCAGCCGGGGCGACGCCGACACCATGCTCGCCGCCGGCGGCGAATGCCGGCTCAGCCCCGTCGTCCTCATGCGGTACTGTTTGCTCGACCGGCTGGTCACCGACGGCGCCGACCCCGCGTCGGCGTGCCGGCCGTTCGACCAGGACCGCCGCGGCTGGGTCGTCGCCGAAGGCGCCGCCGTCCTCATGCTTGAAGAACGTGATGTGGCCGAGGCCCGCGGCGCACGCGTCTACGGCGAGGTTCTCGGCACCGGCGTCGGCACCATGACCTCGGGCGTCAACGCCTGCGACGCCGACGGCCGCGGTGTGGCGGGCGCCGTCCGCCGCGCCCTTGCGACCGCCGGTGTCGATCCAGCCGACCTCGGCACCGTGCTCGCGCACGGGACCGCGCTCGAAGTGCAGGACCGCGGCGAGGCGGCCGGTCTGGCATCGGCCCTCGGCCCGGCCGCCGCCACCGTCCCGGTCACCGCCACGAAAGGCGTGACCGGTAACATGGGGGCGGCCAGCGGTCTGGCGGACCTGGCTGCCATGCTGGTTCTGGCCGCGGACGGTCAGGTGCCGCCCATCCTCAACTGCGACCGGCCCGACCCCGAAGCGGGCATCAACCTTGTGACGGGCACGCCGCAGCCACTCGAGAGCGACCTGATGCTGGCCACGACCAACGCTATCGGCGGCCAAACCGCCGCCGCCGTGATTCGTGTGAACCGGTAACCGAGCCCGCTGCTGGGGCCGTTGTACCGAGCCCGCTGCTGGGGCCGTCGCACCGAGCCCGCTGCTGGGGCCGTGGTACCGAGCCCGCTGCAAGGGCCGTCGTACCGAGCCCGCTGCTGGGGCAGTCGTACCGAGCCCGCTGCGGAAGCAGCGGGGCATCAAGACCAACAGCGCCGCCATCACAAGCCGCACAAGCGCAAAGCGACGAACCAACCATGACACGACGCATCGTAATCACCGGCATGGGCTCGTTGAACCCGCTCGGCATGACGGTCGAGGAGTCGTGGAAGAACCTCCTGGCCGGCAAGAGCGGTATCCAGCCCATCTTCATCTTCGACGCCGAGACGTTCCCGACGACCTTTGCGGCCCAGGTTCCCGATTTCGACCTCGCGCCGTACGTCCGGGATACGGCCGTCTACGAGCAGGCCGGCCGCAACGTTCGCTTCGCCGCAACCGCCGGACGCATGGCCCTTCAGGACGCCGGCCTGGCCGACGGCGGCTTCGACCCCGACCGGTTCGGCATCTACCTGGGCAGCGGCGAGGGGATCGTTGACTTCATCACCTTTGTGACCGCCATCGCCAACGGCACGCGCGACGACGACACCGTCGATGCCGTCGGCTACGCCGAGGTGTCGCTGCGGCAGTCCAACGCGATGCGCGAACTGGAGCAGGAACCCAACATGCCGGCCAACCACCTGGCCGCCGAATACGGCCTCCAGGGACCGGCCTACTCCTGCCTGACGGCCTGCGCCGCCAGCACCCAGGCCATTGGCGAGGCCTGCGACCTGATCCGCCACGGCCGGGCCGACCTGATGCTGGCCGGCGGCACGCACTCGATGATCCATCCGTTGGGCGTCACGGGCTTCAACCTGCTCACGGCCATCTCGACGGAACCGAAAGACGAGCCGTGGCGGGCCAGCCGCCCGTTCGACCGCGACCGCGGCGGCTTCGTCCTCGGCGAAGGCTCCACCATGCTCGTCCTCGAAGAACTCCGCCACGCCCAGGCACGCGGCGCGAGAATCTGGGGCGAGGTCACCGGCTACGGAACCAGCGCCGACGCCTACCGCATGACCGACATTCATCCGGAGGGTCGCGGCCCGGCCGCCTCGATGCAAATGGCACTCGATAAGGCCGGCGTCGGACCCGAAGACATCGACTACATCAGCGCCCACGGCACCGGGACCACCGAGAACGACAAAGTCGAGACCCTCGCCGTCAAACTCGTCTTCGGCGAACGGGCCGCCAAGGTGCCCATCTCGAGCGTCAAGAGCCAACTGGGCCACCTGATTGCAGCGGCCGGCGCCACGGAGTTGATGACGTGCGTCCTGGCCATCCGCGACCAGATCGTCCCCGCGACGATGAACCTCGACCACCCCGACCCCGTCTGCGACCTCGACTACGTGCCCAACACGCCGCGCAAGGTCGGGGTCGAGGTCTGCCTGTCGAACTCGTTCGGATTCGGCGGGCAGAACGATTCTCTGGTAGTTCGCCGATTCATCCCGTAGAATGAATTCTCCACGGAAGATGGGCTCTTGCGCGGAGGGACTGTCCCTTGGCACCATCGGCTCTCTCGGCCGCGATCCTGGCGATGGAAGCCGCCGCCGACCCCGATCTCAACGGGGGCGCCGGGCTGTCGGAGAACTGGCACGTCTTCGCCATCGTGGCCGCCATCGTCGTGGTGGTCATCGCGATGCTGGCGTACCTGGCGAAGTACCTGCGTCTGGCGGTCAACCTGTTTCTCGACACGCCGCTGCCCGGGACGGCCAACTTGAACGACTACACGCCGCCCGAGGGCGAGGTCGTCACGTTCCCCAGCCTCGAAGGCCGCAGCCTGCGAGGCATGTTCATCGACCGGCCGCCGGGCGTGCCGGACCGCGGCACCATCATCTTCTGCCACGAGTTCGCCAGCGACATGACCAGCGCCGGCCGGTACGCGTCGGCCCTCGTCGAGGGCGGGTACACGGTCTTCACGTTCGACTTCCGGGGGCACGGCAAGAGTTTCGCGCCGGCCCACTTCGAGCCGCGCTACTGGCCGTCGAACTACGAGGTTCACGACATTCTGGCGGCGGTGGCGTTCGTCAACAGCCGGCGCGACGTGAACTCGGCGGGGATCGGCATCCTGGGCATCAGCCGCGGCGCCAGCGCCGCCGTCATCGCCGCCGCCCTCAACGCCGACATCCGCTGCCTCGTCGTGGACGGTGTGTTCTCGACCGACCGCCGCATCGACGGCCTCGTCAAACGCTGGGTCCAGATCTTCGCCCGAGTGAACCTGGCCCGCGCCGACCGTTCGATGACCGTGCATCGCCTCTTCCGTGCGCTGACGATGTTCTACGTGGAACTGAAGTGCCGATGCCGGTTCCCGAGCACGAGACGGGCCCTGATGAAACTCGACGCGGTGCCCATCCTGTTCATCCACGGCCAACGCGACGCCTACGTGCCGCCCGAACAGGCCCGGGCCCTGCACGACCTGAAGGCCGGCCCGAAGGCCATCTGGATCTGCCCCGACGCCAAGCACAACCAGGCGGTGGCGGCCGACCCCCAGACCTATCACCGCCGCGTCACCGGGTTCTTCGACCGCTATCTGGCCTCGCAAGCCGCCGATACCGGGGACCGTGCCGAATGAGAACCGTGCCATGAAGACGCCTGTTGGCATCCACCTGCGCCGGCTGCTCTGGACGCCGCTGCGTGTCCAGGCCAAGACCCACGTCCGGAGATGGCGTAAGGCCGTCGAGAAGACGCCCGAGACGCAGTCGGCTCTTCTGGCCCGGCTTCTTGCCGATGCCGCCGAGACCGACTTCGGACGCGACCACGGCCTCCAGCCCGTCCGGACGGTCGAAGACCTGCGCAAAGCCATGCCGGTTGCCGGGTACGAGCGCGCCGAGCCGTACATCGACCGGGTGGCGCGCGGCGAGACCGGGGCGCTGTTCCCCGCCGGCACGCGCATTCACATGTTCGCCATGACGAGCGGCACCACCGGCACGCCCAAACGCATCCCCGTGACCGACACGGTCCTGAGAGACTGCCGCTACGGTTGGCACGTATGGGGCACGCGCGCGCTGGACGACCATTTCGACGCCTTCGGGGCGAAGATCCTCCAGATCGCCAGCCGCATGGACGAGGAGATCACGCCGGGCGGCATCCCTGCGGGGGCCATGTCGGGCCTCATCTGCCAGGTCCAGTCACCCACCATCCGGCGGCTGTACGTAATGCCCCCCGAGGCCGCCTTCGCCGAGGACACGCAGACGAAGTACTATCTGGCGTGCCGCCTCGGCCTCATGAGCCGCCGCGTCCTGCCCGTCACCGCCAATCCCAGCACGCTTCTGGGTTTGGCGAGGGCGATGGACGCCCACAAGGACGCCCTGCTCCGCGACCTCTCGGACGGCGTTCTGTCGCTGGACCTCGCCCTCGATGAGGAGAAACGCCGCGCCATCGAGGCGCGATTGAAGCCGATGCCCGACCGCGCACGCGAACTCGAAGCCGGTGTCCGCGACACCGGCCACCTCTACCCCAAAGACGCCTGGGAACTGCCGCTCATCGGCACCTGGAAGGGCGGCACGCTCTGTCTGTACCTCCGCGAACTGCCGCGCTACTGGGGCGATGCGCCCGTCCGCGACATCGGCCTCCTCGCGTCCGAGGGGCGTTTCTCCATCCCGCTCCGGACCGACGGCAGCGCCGGCGTCCTCGAAGCCACGGCCACGTTCTACGAGTTCGTGCCGGAAGACGAGATCGACCGGGCCGACCCGCAAGCCCTGCTCGCCCACGAGGTGGAGGTGGGGCGGCGGTACTTCCTCATCCTGACGACGGCCGGAGGTCTGTTTCGCTACAACATCGGCGACCTCGTCCGCGTGACCGACCGCATGGGCCCGGCGCCGGTCATCGAGTTCCTGAACAAGGGCGAGCACGTCGCCAACCTGACGGGCGAGAAACTCACCGAGCATCAGGTCACCACCGCGGTGAACGAATCGGTGGCCCACCTGGGCCTGGACGTCTGCAACTACTGCCTGTGCCCCACGTGGGCCGACGTGCCTCATTACAGCCTCCTGGCCGAGGCGTGCGACGTGTCGGCCGACCGCGCCGAGGAATTGGCGTGCGCCGTTGACTCGGCCCTCCAGGAACTTAACATGGAGTACCGGGCGAAACGCGCCAGCGGCCGCCTCGCACCGGTGTGCATCAAGACGATTCCGCCAGGGGCCTGGCGCGCGTACGACCGCCGCGCCATTCAGGAGCGAAGGGGACGCGTCGAGCAGTACAAGCACAAGTTTCTGGTGAACGAGGTCGATTTCGAGCGCCGCTTCACGGTCCTGGCATCGTACCATTGAAGCGCCCGGAACGGCGCGGGCGCGCCGCTGTCGAGCCCGCGATCGAGCCCGCTGCTCCGAGCAGCGGGACATCCTGTGCCGCCGAGAGGTCTAACCGGCATGCGTCTGAAAGTCATCGCCTGCGAAGTCGTGGCCAGAGAACTCTACTGGTGCGCCGCCCGCGCACGCCACGCCGCCGACATCACCCTTTTGCCGCAGGGTCTGCACGACAACAGCGACATCTGCCGCGACCATCTCCAGGAGAAGGTCGATGCCGCCACCGCCGACCGCTACGACGCCGTCCTCCTCGGCTACGGCCTGTGCAACAACAGCCTCGTCGGCGTGCGGGCGGGGCAGGTGCCCCTCGTCGTGCCGCGCGCCCACGACTGCATCACCCTCCTGCTCGGCTCCAAAGACCGCTACGCCAGGGCTTTTGCCGAGCATCCCGGCACCTACTGGTACTCCAGCGGGTGGGTCGAGTGCGGCCGCAAGACCGGCGACCCCGTCGAGCCGCGCCAGAACAGCGGCCTCGGACCAACCTACAAGCGTGCCGACTACGCCGAACTCGTCGCCAAATACGGCGAGGACAACGCCCGGTACCTGGCCGACTTCATGAGCCAGTGGGAGGCAAACTACACGCGCGGCGTCCTGATCCGGTTCCCCTTTGACGAGCACCTCGGCCTCGACACCGAGGTCCGCCGCATCTGTGACGAGAAGGGGTGGGAGTTCGCCTCCATCGACGGCGATCTCCAACTCATCCAGGCCGGCCTCGACGGCCAGTGGGACGCCGACCGGTTCCTCACCATCGCGCCCGGCCAGGCCGTGCGGGCCAGTTTCGACGACGCCATCCTGGCCGCCCAGCCCTCCGCGACCGAGCCATGCGGGTGCCCGTCACACACGGGGGACCACCCATGTCGCTGAAGCAGGCGCTCCAGGTCATCCGGATCCTCGGCCTGCCCAAGGCCGCCCGCACGAAGCGGCGCCTGGATGAGGCCCTGCCCTACGTGCGCGGCTACGCCGTGTGCTCCTCCATCTGGGCGCTGCTCGAAACGGGCACCCTCGACCGGCTGCTCGAGGCCGAGCGCGTCAGCGTCGAGGCCCTCGTCAAAGCAGGCGGCCTCCAGCGGCACGTTCTCGACTCGGTTCTCTCTTACCTCGACGGCCTGAGTTTCATCCGCGTCGAGGGCGACCAGGTCCGCGCCCTGCCGAAACTCCGCCGCCTCATGGCCGAGCCGCGCGGCTTCTTCGAACTCACTTTCGCCTACGAACCCATCTTCGACCGCCTCCGCGACCTCCTCCTGGGCAACGCCACGTATCCGGACGACGTCGATCGCCTCGGCAAGTACGTGGGTCGAGGCAGCGGCCAACTGTGCCTCGCCCTGCCCTACCCCGTTCTGGCCGACATGCTCCGTCGCCGCGGCGCGCGGCAGGTCCTGGACCTGGGCTGCGGCGACCTGGCGTTCCTGCTGTACCTGTGCGAGGCGATGCCGCAGGTCGGCGCCGTCGGCATCGACATCGACGCCCCCACCGTCGCGTACGCCCGCGAGGTCCTGGCCGCCGTCCCCTTCGGCGACCGCATCGCGGTCCACGAGGCCGACATGTTCGACCTCAAGGCCGTCGCCGCCGCCCACCCCGACATCGACGCCATCACCGCCGTCGACACCTACCACGAGTACCTCTCACAGGGCGAGGACGTGGTCGTCGGGCTGCTCAAGGCACTGCGGTCCGAGTTCCCGAAGGCGCTCTTCTACGTCGGCGAGTTCTGCAAACAGCCGCACGACAAACTCCGGCGCAACCCCACCGCCTTCCTCGAACACCACCTGTTCCACGACCTGACGAACCAGACCATCGCCGACGCCCACGCGTGGCGGACCATGTTCGCCGCCGCCGACCTCCAGGTCCTCGAGGAAAAGGTCTTCGACATCGTCGGCCACGGCTACTTCGTCCTGAGGTGAGCGTGAGCGCCCCGCGCGTCAGCATCTACCCGACCGATTACGACGGCGCCGCCGAGGCCGTCGAACGCGCCGTCGCCGACCACGCCCCGCCCGTCGAAGGCCGCTCCTGCCTCGTCAAGCCGAACATCCTCGGCGCCATGCCGCCCGAGCGGCACGTCAACACGCACCCGGCGGTCGTTGCCGCCGCCGTCGCCGCCCTCGACCGTCGCGGCCCCGGCCACCTCATCGTCGGCGACAACTCCGGCATGCGGGCCTACGGCTCGAACGAACACGCCGCACGCGTCGCGGGCATCTTCGACGCCGCCGCCGGCCGGTACGTCAACCTGGGCGCCTCGCCCGTCGAGACGGCCCTCGAATCGGACTTCGCCGACCACCTCGCCTTCTCGCGCGAGGTCCTGGAGTGCGACGTCCTCGTGAGTTTGCCGAAGATGAAGACCCACGTCGCCACCGGCATCACCGGCGCCGTCAAGAACACCTTCGGCCACCTCGTGGGCGGCGAAAAGACGCGCCTCCACCGCCAGGCCGTCGGGGCCGAGAACTTCGCCCGCGCCGTCGTGGACGTGTACCAGGTCCGCCCGCCCGACCTCGCGATTCTCGACGCCGTCGTCGCGATGGAGGGCCAGGGCCCCTCGGGCGGCAAACCGCGGCAGGTCGGCCGCATCCTCGCCGCCACCAACGCCGTCGCCCTCGATACCGTGATGGTAGCCATGATGGGCATCGAGCCGCGCAGCGTCCCGATGCTGCGGATCGCCGAGGAGCGCGGCCTGGGACCCGCCGACCTCGCTCGGATCCAGATCGACGGCCCGTTCGAGGTCGTCCCGAAGTTCAAGACGTGCAGCGTCGGCATGGGGTTCGGCACGTGGATCAGCCGCCTGGCCGCGCACCTGTTCGTCACGCGACCGGTGGTCCGCGTCAAGAAATGCGTGAAGTGCGGCTCGTGCGCCCAGGCGTGCCCGGTCGAAGCGATTACGATGACCGACGCCGGCCCGTCCATCGACTACGCCGCGTGTATCTCCTGTTTCTGCTGCCACGAGATGTGCCGCTACGAAGCCATGGACCTCTCCCGCCGCATGCGGTTTCTCCAAAGGCTGTAGCCGAAGCGGATTGACGTAGCCCGGTGCCGGGTGCCACTGGCGGCTTGTCCGCCAGTGCCCTTTGGCGGCTCGCGACGATGTCGCGCGGTGGGTCTCCCTCATGTCATTCCGACCGAGCGAAGCGAGCGGAGGAATCTTGCCGTTGCCGTGCGGGTGCCGGGTGCCACTGGCGGCTTGCCCGCCAGTGCCCTCGCCAAGTGCCACAGCCGCCCACTTCCCGCGCGGCGGCTCTCCTGAGCCGCCGCGCTATATCAGCCATCCACCGGAGTGTTGCGCGGCGGGTCTCCGTACCCGCCGCGCCTGCTGCTGAGGCCCGCTCGCGGGCCTTCCCCCCGCAGGGGTCCAGACCCGGCCTTTGAGGCCGGGGCGTGCCCCGGCAATCCCCCTGCGACGGCAAACATTCCACTTGCGGTTGCACACATTTCGGGGGTAGTCTACACAGGTCCGGCTTCGACAGTCGGCCTGCTTCGGTACGGACACCGCGCCGTTCACGTGGGCAAGCGGCGTGGCACCAAACTGAATGACGTCTCGTGTCTCCCGAACCCCTGGCCTGGACCAGGAGATGGACCGGGAACTGCTGCTCCTCGCGCCGAAGCGCGTCAGGGAACTCGAGCGGCAGGTCGCCGAGATCGCTCGGACAATCCGCCAGCCGGCCACGGCACGAGGCGTTGCCGTGCCAGGGTGGCACCCCCCGAGAATACACAGGACCTTTCTGGAAACGGCACTGGGTAACGCGTACTTACTGGCAGGTCACCCGCAACGTTCGCCTCCGGGCGCAAAGGCACACGTGGGGTAATACACAATGACAGGCACGCATCACGAGTCCCGTCCGATCAAACAGCGACGGTTGGTTTCCAGAAAGTGGCCCAAGACCCTTGCCGTCTGGGCGGGACGTCTCCTCATCCTGGCAGGTGTGATTGCCGCCACCGTGAATTACGCGGGCGGATACCTGCGTCTCTGGCATCGGGACGGATACTTGATCGAATGTATCGAATGTAATGAATTCTCAGGACCAGTCTGGGCAGGACAACTCAAGGGTGCTGACGGTAGCATATTCCATTTCTCGGCAGACGGGAGGCCAGAGTATCTGTACTTCAGGCGAGGGTACTACGGCTCTGGGACCCCACGGCAGCGCGAGGCGGACGTACTGATCACGACTGATCCGGATCCCGGCGGTGACTGGTACCTGCAGCGCGAGCTTCGTTCCATGGGGCAGGGCCTCTCAAATCGGAAGCATGCATCAGACCCCGAGGCGGGTTTGCTACGCCTCTACTACCGGCCGTTCGCCCTCTTCGCGGCCAACTGGATTGTGGAAGTCGAAGTGTTGCGAAACGGGCACCCGCCCGCCGACACGTCGGGCATGTGAGACGGACTGCGAACCACGGCATGCACGGGACCGGCGGCACGTACACCGCAAGGTTCAGGTTGTCATTCCGAGTCCCGGCCTGCCGGGACGAACAATCTCGCCGCGCTTGTTGCCGTTGTCGTTCGTTCGACGTTGGACATTCAGCGTTCCTTGTTGAGCATTCGCCGTGAGCCTTCGCCGTTCCCCCCGCTGCGCTCGCGGGCCTTCTCCCCGCAGGGGTCCAGACCCGGCCTTTGAGGCCGGGCACCGCAACCGGCCACCGTCCCTTGCCTCCTTTCCTTCCCCTCCCCCGCCTCCTCGCGCGCCGGCCCCTCGCCTTACTCGCGCCGGCGATGGCGCCCGCCATGTCATTCCGAGGTCGCCCAGACGACCGAGGAATCTCGCCGCGGTCTTCCTCTTTCGGCCAATCCCACGGCAAGATTCCTCGCTTCGCTCGGAGTGACACCGGCGCCCGTCACTCACGCTTGACGATGCCCGTCAGGCCGGCCACCAAGGCAGCCGTCAGAATGACACCGCAGAAAGCGTGAAACCAGACATATGCCCTCGCCCACGGACAGACCGGCTCCCATGCGTCATACTGGTGCAGGTCGACAATCAGGAAGAAGGCGTCAAATGAATAGCCGAGCGCGCTGAACGGCGCGGAGTTCTCGTCCATCTGGTGCATTTCGACAGACGCGAAAAGCGAGTATCCCAACAATAAGAAGAACGGAGACAGTAGGTAGAATGCTCTCTGCGGCTTGTACCCGTGTCCTATCATCAGGCCCATCAACCAGTTCCAGGCCCTCGCACACTTTCCCATGGTGCCGTACTTACGCTGGTGCTCGTGCTTGCCCATTAGGACCTTCCGTGCCTCGCCCTCGTGGCCCATGCGCCGAAGGACGGGGGCCAACTGGTCGTACGGCTGGGGGCGAAACGCGCCGCGCCACTGTTTGCGGTCCTCGGGATACTGGCGTTCGAGCCATTGAAGCCGCCCCTTGGCCCCTGTCTCGCCTACGATGGCCTCGTAGGTAAAGCCGTCGAGGACGAGCAGCCCGCGCTCAGGCCATGCGGTCCTGTCGTCGGCCAGGATCCGCGCGTGGGCGTGGCCCAGGTTCAGCCGACCCTGCATGGCCGAGATTCCAAGAAGAACGATCGCACCGGTCACATGCGCAGTCTCGGCGCTGACGGCGTCGCCGCCGGGGTTCTCGAACGACCCCCCACTGCAAACCAGGTCCCCGCCGACCGAGGCGCCGAGGAGCCGGACCTTCCCGCTCGCCCGGAAGCCTTTGTCAAGAAAGACGCCGCCCCTCACCCGGATTCCGCCGGCGGAAAGGGCGTCGGCATCGGGGTTCTCGAACGTGCCGCTGCGGCATTCGAGGTTCGCTCCAACCGAGGCGCCCTCGAGGTTGACCTCGCCGCTCGCCCGGAAGCCTCGCCCGAGAAAGACGCTGCCCTTCACCTTGATTCCGTCGACCTTGAGGGCCTCCGCATCCACCTCTTCGAACGTGCCGTCGGTGCAGTCCAGGTCACCGCCGACCGAGGCGCCGAGGAGGCGGACCATGCCGGTTGCCCGGAACTTGTCCCTGAGGGCCACGGTTCCGGTCACGGTCAGCCTGTCGGCCACGATAGACCCCGTGTGTGAACCAGACCGCATGTGCGAACCGTTGAGGAAGAGGCCGGGCACGCGCGCGTCTATCAGGCTCAGGCCGGCGGGAAACGCGCACCCGGAGAAGGCCAGTCGAAAGGGCACGTCGGCGCAGGAAAGGTCCGGTCTGCCGTCGATCCGCACGCCGCGCACCAAAACGCCCCGGGTGTCCACCAAGTCGCTGGCTTCGTGGTCGGTGCACAGCCAGCGGAGAAGTTCCGCCCGGACCGCGCGGTCGGCGCCCCACTGGCCGGCCCCGGTCGGGTCGTCCTCGGGCTCGTTTCCCGCGCGGAGGTCGGCCCATGAGCCTAGTGCGGCCGCGCGGAGCATCTCCCGTTCGGCATTCCCGAGCGGCGGTTCCGGAAACGCCTTCTCCGCAAGGTCCACGAGGCCCTGGGCCTTCTCTTCTCGCAGCATGGGCATCCCCCCTACTTCGGTGGTCGGCCGCGTCGCGATTCGACCCATCAGTATACCGCCCGTGCGTCTGCTGTCAACAGCAGTCCCGCCGCCGCCTCCAACCGGACCATCCTGGCCCGAACACCCTTGACAGGGTAGGCCACTCGGCCTAAACTGGTGGCTATATCTCTGGGAAAGGAGCTAAATGTTAATGCAGCCCGGCGAAGACACTCCGGACCTGTCGCCTCAACCCGCAAAAGAGACCTCGCCGCCTCCAGGATGGTACCGGTTTGAGTGCAAGGCCTGCGGTAAGCCCTTTCGGGCTAGATGGAGCCTTGGTGATGATATTCGCTGCTCGCACTGCGACAGGCTCCATTGTACCTCCGTTATCCCCGTAGAAGGCACGCCTCGGTGTGATTATCCCATCGATTAGAGCGTCCGGGCGGTTGCGAGGGGTTGCGAGGGTTACGGGCAGACGCGGGATTCCGGCGACAGCATTCCGGCCCCCGGACACAGATTCCTCTCAGCCACCTGAACATCAGCCACGAGTCTTTTGTCACCCGTCATTGGTCACTTGGCATTGGTCACGGAAGGGTCATTTGTCATTTGCCACTTGCCATTTGTCATTTGCCGCCTGCGGCCTGTCCTGATCGCCTTTTCCTTTACGGATTCCTCACGCCAAGGCGCCAAGCCGCTAAGAACACCTGTCCTGATCGCCTTTTCCTTTGCGTCTTCCTCACGCCAAGGCGCCAGGCCGCTAAGAACACCTGTCCTGATCGCCTTTTCCTTTGCGGATTCCTCACGCCAAGGCGCCAGGCCGCTAAGAACACCTGTCCTGATCGCCTTTTCCCTTGCGTCTTAGCGGCTTTGCGTGAGGCGCCGTTGCCGTTCATTCCGCAATCCGCAATCCGAAATCCGCATTGGGAATTGTTAGAGTTCTAACAATCTCCCCGGCCCCTGCCGCGACGTAACCCCTTGCCTCACAGGCACTTACGCCAATCGCCCGATTTTGGCCTCTCCTATTCCCTTCGGCCCATACGTCCAATCCCCTCTTCCGCGGCCCCTCGGCCCAAATCGCCCTTTTTGATAGCGCCAAGGCCCTTTTTCGCCTCCCGCGATTGTTAGAGTTCTAACAATCTGCCGTCCCTCCAGCCTCTGGTCTCCGGCCTCCAGCCTCGTCCGTCCCCGCCTTTTGTATACTTCAGCGCCTATTGACCCCGCTCGATGGGGGTAAAAAAAGGGGTAAAAAGGACGAAGAACGGACTAAGTTTGAGTAAAAAGCGATCAGAAACCGATCAAAACGGAGTAAGTTTTGCCTTGCCTATCTTAACATTTGAGGCCCGAAACGCCGTTTCTGGCCCAGAAACGGGGTTCGGCACCCCGAAAAGCGCCATTTTGGGGGGTCCAAAGAAAGGCCGTTTTCGTAAAGTATATACCGGCGCGAGGCCCGATTCGCCCCGCGAACTATCCCCCAAACCGAACGGTCACCGTGTCATCGATGCCCGTGCCGGGCGTTTCGTTTGCCACCTCAGTCAGTTCACGCGCTCGTAGGTCATGACGGCTACGCCCGGCTGTGTCGGGATCGAGACGGGTAGGCCGCGCTCGCCGAGTTCCCGGCCGGTCATTGGGGTCGTGGCACCGGTATCGAGGTCGGTCACCGCGTACCGGGCGTCCGAATCGAGGCCGCGCGTGTACTCGGCGTTCACGATCCTCAGCGGCTTGCTGCCGCGCCCGTTCCGCGTCACGGGATCGTGGTTGGCGAGAACGAGCAGGCCCGGCCGGGGCTTCGGCAGCGGCTGCGCGGCCTCGAACTTGGCCGCCACCCACCGTCGCGTGGTCGCCATCTCGTCGGACGACGGGCTCACCGCACGCGCCAACCGGGGAATCGTCACAACGGCCATCGCCGCCAGAACCAGCGCAGCGGCCGCAACGTGACGCTTCCGACGCGTGCCCGTGCAGGTCATGGTTTCTTTCTTTCTATCTAATGTAGGGCGCGACGCCCAACCGCGGCGCCGCAGCCAAGGCTGCTATGGCGGAGGCCGTCCCCTTCCGACTTGACAGAGACGTGCTCAAAGATGCGGGATCCCGGAAGCCGCCACCCGTTGCACTTACGATGTGAAGTCGCCCTTCGGCTGGGTGTGTTGCACTTGCCCCATTCAGCTGCTGCCGGAGGAGGCGTGCGCGAAGGACGGCCCGAAGCGCCGGCGATTCCCGAATCAGAAAAGGGGACATTCTACTTTTTTGCCTCCCTGCCCGGGCGGCCGCGTGGATGTACCGAGGATTCCTGCCCGGGCCGCCCGGCGGTCTGCGTGTCTTGAGATTCTACCGTCAGCCGCGCCCGCAAACAACCCGCGCCTGCCGCAGCAGAGTGGGTCGCGGCGCCGCCGAAACCGATTGCCCCTGCCACGTCGAGCCGCTACCATCGCTTCCGATATTCCCAAGAAAAGGGACGCGTATGAGGACCGCTCTTGCCGTGATCCTGGTGGCCGCGGCGTTCAGTTCGGCCGCACTGGCCGAAGGGCCGCCGCGAAACGACGGCGCCTCGTGGACGACGCTGCATGGGGACCTGGCGCGGAGCGGGTTCTACGCGGCGTGGCCGGACGCAGCGAAGTTGGAGATCGTCTGGCGGAAGGAACTGTACCGGGAACTCACGGGCACACGGTGCGAGGTGATCGTCGGCGACGGCCTGGCCTTTATGGGCACCTATGCGGGGAAGATGTACGCCTGGGACGCGAAGACGGGCGAGGAGCGGTGGGTATCCCAAGCGGGCGGTCCCATCGGCCATTCGCCGATGCTCGCGGGCGGCGTCCTCTACTTCGGCGCGATGGATCGCAGATTGTACGCCCTCGACGCCGCGCGCGGCGGGCCGAAGTGGACCTTCGAGGCGGGCGAAGGCATCTGGACGTCGCCGGTCGTCTGGGCGGAAAGAGTCCTGTTCGGCGCGCGCGACGGCGTGTTCTACGCCCTCAAGGCGGCCGACGGGTCGAAGGCGTGGACCTTCAAGACCGGCGGGCCGATCCTGACGACCGCCAGCATCAGCGAAGGCGGCGGCCGCGTCATCTTCGGCTCCGAGGACATGCACGTCTACTGTCTGAACGTGGCCGACGGGCGGCTGCTCTGGCAGTCGCGGAAACTGGCGGGCCTCAGCCAGCGGGACCACTTCCCCGTCATCACGAAAGGCCTCGCCCTGGTGACGACGAACCCCGTTCACGAGTTCCACTGGACGCTGACGACGCACCAGGAGATGCTCATCAAGCGGACCGGCTTTGAGGGGAAGGACACGCGGTACATCCCCGGCACGGCCGCCGACGTGCGCAGGGAGCAGGACTTCATCCTCGCGCACCTCGCGCACCGGCCGTCTGAGCAGACGTTCTACGGCTTCCGCGTCGCGGACGGCACCGAACCGTGGACGGCGCCGGTGCTCTACACGGCGGGCCTGCACAACCCGCCCACGCCGCCGTGCGTCAACCTCGCCACCGGCGACGTGTACGTGTTCCTGCGGACGGCGTACGGCACGTGGGACGGCGGCGGGGAGGTGCGACCGTACACGGCGCCGGGGCGACTTGACCTTGCGACCGGCCGCGTGACGCTCCTTCAACACGGGTACAAGTCGAAGGATCCCAGCCGTCCGCCCGGGGCCAAAGACATGCCGTGGATGGGCTTCAACTACATCGGCGACGAGACGCAGACGTTGGCGGCCAGCCCGCGGCACCTGTTCTCGATCCACCAGGGCTACATCGGATCGCTGGCCTTGGCGACCGGCCGCACGCGAAACGTGTACGGCAAGCGCGACACGTACGGCGGGTTCTACGGTCCGGGGCTGTTCGGCTGGGCGAACGATGGCGGCCGCGAGAAGGCCCGCGCCGCCGGCCAGCCTTTCGGCATCGTCAACGAGTGGCACGGGCCGGCGAAGGCCATCGCAAGCGTCGTGGGCGAGTACGTCTACTTTCCCGTCGGGTCGCAGGTCATCTGCCTGAAAGGCGAGGGGCGATGAGCGTGGTGCGCGCTGACCCGTCCGATACAAGTCTTGCGCGGTGGTTCTCCGCAACCACCGCGCTTTCGCCGCGACGGTCGCGGCGGGTCCGGAGACCCGCCGCGCTCACACGCCAGGCAACTTTCCTTGGCCCGCTTAAAGCCCGGATGGCGTTCGCGGCGGCGCTGCTTGCGGCGGCGATGCCGGCGTTTGCGCAGAACGTGATTGACGACCATCCGGAGAGCCGCCGCGTCGGCCCCGTGACGCTGAGAGCATCGGACGTGGATAGGCTGATCGCCGAGACGCCCGACTTTGCCGCGCGGGCGACGGGTGCCGAGGCCGAGCGGGTGCGGGCCAAACTCGGGCGCCACGTGGCAGAGTTCGTCGCGGGGTACCCCTGGAAGGCGTTCCACAACACGCTGGGCATCAGCGGGTACGAGGCGTACTTCGACCATCCCGACGAGATGGTCTACTGCCTGGCGATCGCCTTGCCGCAACTCGGTGCCGAGACGGCCGCAGCGGTGAAGGAGTTGGTCGCCGCGCAACTGGCGGAGAACCCGCCGTATGCGGTTCAAGGGTTCGCGAGCGACGCGGGCCGTCCGCGCGAGCGGTACGACGTGCCCGAAGAAGTCCGCATCAAGCGTCGCGGCAAGGCGAACGGTGCCTTGGGCGTGTACGCCCTCTGGGCCTGGTGCCATTGGGCGGGCGACCGCGGCGCGGCGACGGCGCACTGGGACGCGGTGAAGGCGCGGATGGCCCCCATCCTGGAGAAGCCATACGAGTTCGACATCACGAAGCGCGATTACACGGGCGACGAGGCCGAGCGGTTGAACGCCGACCTTGCGGGACTGATAGGCCTTGCGCGCCTGGCAAAGATGAACGGCGATGCGGCGACGGAGAAGGCGGCAAGGGCCAAGGCGCTGGAACTGCTGGGTCTGCGCGTGAACCTGGAGCGCGTCAATCCGAGCATCCTGGAACGGACGCGGTCGGCGTCGAAGTCGCTGCACGTCGCCAAACTGGCCCGGTATTGCCGTTTGGTGCCGGAGGTGGGCCGCGCCGTCGGCGCCTTGAGCGAGGGCCTGGGCCCCGCGCGCCTGGAGGCGTTCCGCGAGATGCGAAACGGCTGGTACCTGGCGTTTGCAGGGCGTCTGATCGGTGGCGAGAACTACGTCAGCCCGCCGCACATGGGCCGCGCCCTGATGGCTGGGGCCACGTTCATCGAAGAACTCCCCGGCGAGGAGTTGCTCACCTTCGTCGATATCCCCTGGTGCAAGGGCGACCTGTACTTCATCGAGAAGTGCGCCTGCGCCCTGTGGGCGGCGGGGGCGAGGCAGTTGAAGAAAGTTGACTGACCTCGGCGCGCCGTCACGAGCGCCTTTTAGCCGCGACCCGAAGGGAAGCGCGCGCTCCCCTTCGGGTCGCGGCTAAAAGATCGCGGCTAAAAGCGCTTGGCCAGCACCTCGCGCACCTGCCGGCAGTCCTCGGCCATCTTCGCCTTGAGGGCTTCGGCGTCGGCGAAGGTTTGCTGGGGGCGAAGGTACTCGACGAAGTCCACGGCAACCTGCTCGCCATAGAGTTCGCCGTCGAAATCCAGCAGGAACGCTTCGACCGCGACCGGTTCGTCGGCGTGGAACGTGGGCGCCCGTCCGACGCTGACGGCCGCCGCATGCCGCTCGCCGCGGACGTCGGCCCAGCCGGCGTAGACCCCCTCGGCCGGCACCAGGAACCGCGGCGCCTCGACGTTGACGGTGGG
>DATKXP010000398.1:0-8872 GCA_035529015.1 Phycisphaerae bacterium
GCGGATGCGCCATCTCAACGACATCGGCTTCACGTGTGGGCTCCGGTCAGGATGTAGCCCTGGCCCCGTATCGTCTGGATCGTCTCGGCGCCGAACCGCCTCCGGAGCGAGGAGACATACACCTCGACGACGTTCGAAAACCGGTCGGAGTCGAAGTCGTAAAGGTGCTCGATCATATCGGTCTTGGAGACGACCTCGCCGGCCCGCATGGCCAGGTATTCCAGCAGACGGTACTCCATGGCGGGGAGCCGCTCGGTCTTGCCCCGGCACGTGACCGTTCGAGTGGCGGTGTTGATCTCGACGTCGCCGACCTTGAGGACGGGGTCCGGCCGATCGTAGGCCCGGCGGACGAGGGCTTTGGCGCGGGCGCACAGTTCCGCCATCTTGAAGGGCTTGGTCAGGTAGTCGTCGCACCCGAGGTCGAGGCCGCGGATGATATCCTGCGTCGTGTCCCGCGCCGTGAGGACAAGGACGGGCGTCCGCTTGCCCGCCGCGCGCAGTTTCTCAAGCAGTGCCAGCCCGTCCAGGTGGGGCAGCATCAGATCGAGGAGGATCAGGTCGTAGGGATTGGCGAGCGCCATGTGCAGGCCGCCGTCGCCGTCGGTCGCGATGTCCACCGCGAAGGAGGTGTGCTCTTCGAGCATCCGCCTGATACTGTGAGCCAGCCTCTCCTCGTCCTCGATGATCAGCGCACGCATACGCCGCACCTTCCGTCGCTCCGACATCACCATCTTAGCGCGCGAGTCGTGGCGACGCCAACGGAATGCCCCGGCGGGTGCGCGCGGCGGCACGGCTTTGGGCAACCGGGATGCCGGCGCTTGGGCGCGGACGGGAGCGTTGCTCAGCGGTTTCGGACCATCACCCGTTCGCCGACACGCAAGGTCATGCCGGGTGGGATCCGGACGAGGACGGGGCGCCCCCACTCGGGCAACCTGGGATCCAGCCAGAGGGCCTCGGGGAGGCGCTGGACGGTGGGGGCAACGGCCACTATCTCGGACAGGGCTGCCTGCCGCCGGCGTCCGGTGGCGGTCAACTTGACGGGCAGGCCGGGACTGAGTTCGGGTGCCTGGCGGTCGTCGGCATAGGCGACGATCTCGGTTGGCTGACCCTGGGCGATGGCGACGACGGTCTGGCCGGCCACGACGACCTCTCCGGGGCTGCGGATGCCGCCTTCGCCCGGCCTGCGCGCGGAGGCGTCGCGGGGTCTGCCTTGAATCTCGATAACGATGCCGTCGCACGGAGCCAGCAGGACGTACTCGTCGCGCTGGGCCTGGAGTTCCAGCATCAGCCCCTCTTGGACCGCAATAGCCTTCTGCAGATGCTCCAGGGCGGTACCCCGCGAGGGCAGAACCGGTCGGTGCGGGAGATGATTTGCCAGACGTTCCTCTGCGGTCTGCCGCTCTGCCTGCAGACGGGCGAGGAGACGGTCGTTCTCTTCGATCTTCTTCGCCATGGCCTCGTACTCGGCCTTGGCCAACTGGAAGTCGGCGAGCGGCCCCAGACCGCTGGTGACCAGTTGCTCGGCGTTGTCCATGGCCGCATGGAGCCCTTCGAGCAGGGCCCGGTCGTACTCCAGGACGGCCTTCAGTTCATGGATGCTGACGGACAATTGCGCGCTATCGTTCGAGAAGGCGCGGTTCTCTGAGTCCCACCGCGAGAGGCGAGCCCTGACATCGGCGTCCAAGAGACTCTGGTCTTCCGCGTATTCGGCGCGCAGGCGTGCGATCTCCGCCGAAACCGTGGCGATCTGGGCCGTGAGCAGGGAATCGTCGAGAACGGCCACCACCTGTCCCTTCCTGACCTCCTGGTAGGGTTGAACACGGATGCTCTTGATGCGTGCGTCATAGGTGGCCGAGACCTGCGATATCCGTCCCTGGACCACCCCAACGATGCCGAACGACGCCGACCGGTATTGGAACAGCATGAAGGCGCCCGCCGCCGCTGCCAGAAACGCGGCGACCTGGGCAACGGGCATCATCCGGTACCTGAGCCAGCGTCCGGCACTCGGTTGCATCTTGCGAGACATCCTTCGCCTCCACACGGCTGTTACGGCTCGGCCATCGGCAGGCCGGCGGGTTCATCGCCGGGTGCCTCGATGCCGCGGCGCTTCAGGAGCGAGCCGTCGAGCCGGTACAACTCGACCAGCGCCTTGAGGTGTTCCGCGACGGCCTCGGCCTCGGTGACCTGTCTTCGCACGAGATCGCGCTGGGCCCGCGCGACCTGGAACGAACTCGCCTGTCCGACTCTGAACGTCTCGGTCTCGATCCGCAGTTTCTCCTCGTCGAGCCGGCGTGTGGCCGCGACGGCCGCCACTTTCTCTTTGGCCCGGTTCACTTCGATGTGGGCGGTCTGGACATCCACCTCGGCGAGTTGTTCGAGGTTCTCGATGGCGTGCTGGGCCTGGCGGCGGGTCAAGGTGGTCCGCCGGTGCTGGGCCCGCGCGGCGTGGTTCCCGAAGGGGTACTCCACCGACAGGCCGACCAGCAGGTCGTACCTGTCTCCACCGAAGCGCTTCCATGAGCCGCCGAACGTCTCGGCATACCCCGTCTTTCCGAGCGTCATGAACAGGTCCAGCCGAGGGAGCAGGCCGTTGCGGGTCCGCATGACCTGGAGTTCCTCCCGCTGGGCCAGGACGCGGGCCTGGTTCAGGTCCGGCCTCATGCGCAGCGCCACGCGCAGGTGCGATTCCACGTCGTCAAGTTGGACGTGCGGTACGACGAGGCCGTCCACGAACTGGAGGTCGCGGCCCTTGCTTTGGGCCCGCGGCGGGCTCAGGAATCCCAGCAGGAGGGCCTTCGCTTTGGCCATGTTGCTTCGGGCATCGACCATGTCTTGCCGGCGCAGGGCCACTTCGGACTCGGCGGCCGCGAGCGCACTCCTCGGCATGGCGCCGGCCCGGACCTTTCCCTTGCAGTCTTCGAGCAGTTGCTCGGCCAGCGCGATGGAGCCCTCGTAGATCTCGATTTGCCGCCTCGCCAAGGCGTAGTCCCAGTACGTCTGCTCCACCAGGGCCACGAGCGCCTCCGCAAACCCTCGGACCTCGTACTCCGAGGCGAGCACGTCCAACCGCGCCTCCCGCACCCGCGCCAGGTTGACCGCCGTTCCCGCCCCTCGCAGCAGGGCCTGCGACACCGTCATGCCCAAGCGCGACTCGATCAGTTGCTGGCCGTCGCGGCTGGCGTCGTCCACCCAGGACGACGCCTCCAGTTCCACGGTTGTGCCGGTGGGGAAGAATTTCGTCAGCGTCGCCTCGCCCACGACGCTGTCGGTGTTGTACCGGAACCAGTCGCCGCCGGAACTCAGGTCCTTGGCCCGAAACCGCTCGTGGCCGAGCACCGCCGTGAGCAGCGGGTCGAAGACCGCCTGCTCCTCCTGTGCGACCGTGTCCAGGATCTCGGGCTCAAGCCGCTCGACGGCCAACTCCGGGTTGTTCTCCAGCGCCATGACGATGGCCTGGCTGACAGAGACGACCAGCGGCTCTTTTGTGGAGATGGTGGGCGGTGGGGCCTGCGCGGCGGCCGGCGCGGACGTCGCCGTCGGGCGGCCCTGAATGGCCGGCGCGGCCGGGTTCGTGTTCCGCGGACCATCCTTCGCGGCCACCTTACGCGCACCGCTGGCCGCCTTCGCCGGGGCCGCCGTCGCAGACTGCGTCTTCGGGCCGGTGTACGTGTCCGGACCCGCCGGGGCGCGAAGCATGCACCCTGACGACGAGACGGCAGCAAGGCATCCCAACACCCAGTACGCCGCAGACCCGAACTGGCCGGGCCAATCCCTCATCCGGCTTCTCCAGGCACGCCGTGCGTTGCTCCGACCCATCGGAAATCAGTGCATCCCGACAGGGCGAGTTGTTGCGCCCTTCTCGTCAGGCCAAACCTGCCGGGAACCGACCAACGGGTCCGGCAAACCCGAACACTATGATATTCTAGGGGTCGGGCAAACCCCGACGCTACGACATTCTACGAAACCGAACCTTAAGAGAACCTGAAGACCGGGGGAGAAAATCCCGGCTGGATCGCCATTGAGACAACGCCCGTCGTGCAACGGCCGACGCACGGGCCGACCCAAACCCGCCCGTGGCGCCCCTCATCTGACGCGGGATAGGACGCTACTTCATCCCCACTGCGGCGGCGGGCGCCGCCGCGCCGACGACCTCGTCCCAGGCGTCCTGGTTGAACTTGCACCCCGGGTCGGCTCGCCGCAGGTCGCGGAAATAGCCCCAACTTCGTGCCCGGCAGCCGCCGCAATGCAACTTGTAGTCGCACGTCCGACAGTGCCCGGTGCGGTCGTCGCGGTCGCGCAGCAGGTGCATCACCGGATGGTTCCAGATGGCCTCGAACGCATCGGTCCGGAAACTGCCGATGTGGATCGGCAGAAAGACGCACGGCGTGGCGTCGCCGTTGGGCTGGACGGCCATGTAACAGCGTCCCGCGCCGCATCCGCCGACGTACTTGGCGAGCGTGCGGGTCATTTTGCCGCCGCCGTAACCGTAGTGGCCCGTGTTGACGGGGTCGGTGGGGTCGCCGAGTTCGATGCACGCGCGGCCGTACTGGGGGGCGCTCGACATGATGCTGATCCGCCCCTGGACGAGGTACTTCTGGAGCGTCGCGAGCATCCGTTCGCGCTCTTGCGGCGCAAGGTCCATGTCCGCGACGTCGCGGGCCCGGCCGGTCGGAATGAAGTTGAACGCGTAAAACGTATCGACGCCCTCCGCGATGCACCACTGGAGCATCGGCTCCATCTCGTCGAGGTTCCACCGCGTAACGGTCATCGCCACGCCGCACTTTACGTCGGGGTTCGCGACGACGTTCCGGATGCCCGAGACCGCGCGGCTCCACGCGCCGGCGCCGCGGAACACGTCGTGCCGCGCGGCATCGACCGAATCCAGGCTGATCTCGATGTACCGGATGCCCGCGCCGACCATCGCTTCGACCGCCTCCGGCGTGCACAACGTGCCGTTCGTCGCAACGGTCAGGTGCATCCCATAGTCGCGGGCGTACCTGGCGACGGGCAGGAACGTGGGGCTCATCAGCGGCTCGCCGCCCGAGAAGGCGATCATCGCCACGTCGCGGTCGGCCAACACGTCCACGATGCGTTTCTGCTCGTCGAACGAGAGTTCGTCGTCGGCCCGGCGGCCGGCCTCCTGGTAGCAGTGCTTGCACGTCAGGTTGCACGCCTGGGTGAAGTTCCAGACGACCATCAGCGGGGCGACGAACGACTGCGGCTTCCCCAGGCCCAGGTGACCGACGCTTCGGATGGTGGCCACCAGGCCTCGCCGGGTTGCCGGGTTGCCGAGGACCCGGTGCCGGATCGTCTCCTTGCGTGCGCCCGTTTTGCGGCGGACGTACTCGGTCAGCAGGTAGGGCAGGGCGAATTCGAGGTGGTGCCAGCGGATCGAACCGTCGGCGTAGGCCTTGAAGAACCGTTCGAGCCAGCATCGGCCGCCCGGTCGCTTGGCCGTCATGGCCCGGAAAAGGCGCTGCAGTTCCGGGCGAGCCAGCATGCGTTCGACTTTTTCGGCTTCGGCCATCGTATTCCGGCGCGGTGACGGCACGCGCCTGTGAGGATTCGGGTTCGCGGTCGGGGCCTGATCCTGCAACGCTACTTCGCCTTGTTGTCCGCCTGGTGGCCTTCCCAGGCCACCAGGAACAGGCATAAACTGCGTTCGCGGCGGCCTGGGAAGGCCGCCGCGCGGAACGTAGCGTAGTCGTACGAAGCGCCTGCGTCGCCTGGGCCGGTGCATCATAGGGAGAGCCTCGTTACGCGACAAGGCCTTTGTGTGACGAGCCCAGGCGCGGGCGGGCCTCAAAGCGCTTGATTCCGACGCGCCGGCCACTATGCTGCGCTTCCGCACGAGACGTGCCGAAGGGCCTTCCTGCATGGCATATCGGTGGAACTGGGCCGCCGGCATCGACGCCGAAGCACGCGAGGTGATCGTCCGGGCGTTCGACCCCGAGACACTCGCGCCGGCACCGGCCGCGCCCCATCGCGACGTTGCCGGGCGCCGCTACGGCTTCCTCGAAACGTCCCAGACCCTGCCGTTCGACGTGTTCGTCAAGGTCTTCGAGCATCATTCCTCGGGCAAGCGCATCCTGCACCTGTGGGGGCGAAGCAACGCGGCACGGGAGTTCGCCGGCGCGGTGCGGCTGCATGGGATGGGACTGCCGGTCCCGCGACCGCTGGCCCTTGTCAACGAATCCGGAAACTGGGGCTGCCGCACGTGCTACTACCTGATGGAGAACCTGGCCGGCGCGCAGTCGCTCTCGGCCTGCCTTGCGGCGGCCGGCGAGCCGGGTTCCGACGCCTTCGGCGCGCTCATCCGGCCCGTGGCGGCGCTGCTCGTGGACCTGGCGGCTAAGGGCGTCTGGCATCGCGACGTCAGTGCCGACAACCTGCTCGTTCGCGCGGCCGGCGAGGGTGCCGCGCCCGAAGTCTTCCTGGTGGATGCCCGCCACGCGCGGTTCGGCGCGGACCCGGCGCAGGCGCTCGAACGGATGCTCGTGACGCTCGGGGCGTTCCTGCTCTTCGGCGGCGCCGACGGTCAGGTCGTCGAGGCGTTGGCGTCGGCGGCGGCACAGGAGGCCCGCGGGCGCACCGTCCTGGCACAGGTCCCTGACGGCGGGGCGATCCTCGATCGCGCCAAGACGTCGGCCGCCGACCTCCTGGCCCGCGAGGTCCGCAAAGGGAAGCGGACGCCGGAGGACCTTGACGCCTTCGCCGCACGATACGCCACCGCCACCGATGCCCAGACCTACCGCGACCGGCGGTTCGGCCGGTCGCGTCACGGGCGCAACGTCGATGCGGCGGAGCGGCGGCTCCTCGCCCAATTGCTCCAGGACCTGGGCGTCGGCGGCCCGGTGCTGGACGCGCCGTGCGGCACGGGCCGGTTTCTGCCGATCCTCGCCTCCGAGGGACGCGGCTGCGTGGGCGTGGACGTCTCGGCCGAGATGCTGGCTCTGGCCCGGAAGGCGGCCGGGGGGGAAGGCGGCACGTGCCGCCTCGTCACTGCCGACGTCCGCCGCCTCCCCTTTGCCGACGGACGGTTCGAACTGGTTCTGTCGATGCGTCTGTTGCATCGCGTCCGCACCGGGGCCGAGCGGGTGGCGGTGCTGCGGGAACTGGCCCGCGTCAGCGGCACCTGGGTGCTGTTCTCGTTCTACAACCGCTCGTCGTGGCGCGGGCTTCGCGACCGTCTTCGCGGCCGCTATCCGGGCGAGACGCGGGCGGCGATCCGCCGCGAGGTCGCCCGGGCCGGCATGCGCGTCGAGCAGTTTCTGCCGGTCGGTCCGCTGGCGCGACAGACGCTGGCTCTGTGCGCCGCACCGCCGGCTTGACCGTTCTTGCACTTTTCAACACGAAAGGAAACCGCGTGGCGCATTCGCTTCTGGTCGTGGGTTCGATCGCTTTTGACAGCATCCGCACGCCGCACGGCGAGGCAACCGACGTCCTCGGCGGGTCCGCGACGTACTTCTCGATGGCGGCGTCGCTCTTTGCGCCGGTGCGGCTGGTCGGGGTGGTGGGCGAGGATTTTCCGGACTCCCATCGCGGCGTGCTGGAATCGCGGCGAGTGGACCTGGCGGGCCTCCAGGTGGTCGAGGGCGGCAAAACGTTCCGCTGGGCCGGCACCTACCTGGCAGACATGAACGAGAGGCGGACCGACGACGTCCAGTTGAACGTCTTCGGCGACTTCAAGCCCGTCATCCCCGACGCGTGGCGCGAGACCGACCTCCTTTTTCTGGCCAACGGCAGCCCCGTCACGCAGATGTCGGTGCTCGGCCAGGTGAAGGAGACCTCGCTGGTTGTTGCCGACACGATGGACCTCTGGATCGAGACGGCGCGCGACGACCTGCTGAAACTGCTCGCCGGGATCGACGGCCTTGTTCTGAACGACGGCGAGGCGCGAATGCTCACCGGCGAGGAGGACCTCGCGACGGCCGAACGGCGCATCCTGGAGTGGGGTCCCCGGTTCGTCGTCATCAAGATGGGGTCACAAGGCGCGCGGATCGCCGGCAGCGACCCCGACGCGAGGACGGCCGACGGCCGGGGCGTTCTCGTCGCCGAGTTCCCGGCGTACCGGGCGGGCGTGGTCCGCGACCCGACCGGCGCCGGCGACTCGTTTGCCGGCGGCATGATGGGGTATCTGGCGAGCCTCGACCACGGGATCACGCTCCAGGACCTGCGGCTGGCCCTGGCGTACGGCACGGTGACGGCGAGTTTCACGATCGAGGACTTCAGCGTCCGCCGGCTCGATGCCCTGACGATCGACGAGATCGACCACCGCCTGCGCGAGTACCACGAAACGTTGGGCACGTGACGAGGCGTGTTGGCCGCCGGGCTTGCCGAAGACCCGCCATAGCGGGCGGACGCCCGCGGCGGCGGGCCCGGCGCGTTACGCCCTCGGCATCCACACCGTCATGGCGCCGGGCTTGCGGTTGTCCCACAGGGCGTACGGGACGGCGCGGATCCTCGTCGGTCGGGGAGGGGCCACCTCGCCGGCGCGGCGGTACAGTGTCCCTTTCCATCCCGAGGGCGTCGGGGCCAGGCCGGTGCCTTCGATGACCACGCATCCGCCGAGGACCCGCCGCACGTACCGGGCCGTCAGGAGGGCCTTGCCGGGCAGGGCGATCGTCCGCACGGGCGCCTGGTGGTCGCACTGTTCGAGGCAGTAGATGATGGGGCCGCGCGCCAGCGCCACCCGGCCCAGGTCCTCCGCTACCGCCGGGTGGGCCACGATGCGTTCCACCGGCATCGCCAGCGCCAGCGTCACCGTGTCGCCGTCGTTCCAGACGCGGCGCAGCGTGGCGTAGCCCTTCGCTGTGCGGACGGAGGTCGGCTTGCCGTTCACCGTGACGGTGAACTTCCTGCACCAGCCGGG
>DATKXP010000399.1:0-9046 GCA_035529015.1 Phycisphaerae bacterium
CGTGGCCGGGGTGCTCCCCCTCCCGCCTTCGCCAATACTTCCATCTCCGCCAAGGCTTCCGTCTTCGCCAAAGGCTTCCGTCTTCGCCAGAGGCTACGCCGGACAGGACGCCGGACAGGACGCCGGACAGGCCGGCGGCCAGGCGGGTCGCGGCTACACGTAATCGCCTCGGGCTCGGCGCCAGGATTCACACAAGCCAACGGCCGCCAGGACCACGCCGACACCCGGCCACAGCCACAGCCGCGCGATCCACGGCCACGACGATGCCTCGGGCCAGCCGTCCATCCCGACGCGGACCAGCCCGAACACGGGCGAGACCTCCAGCAGCCAGGGCAGCGACACGCCCATCGTCTCGGCGGCGGCGTATTCAAGAACGAGCGGCCCCACGCACACGAGCAACGCGGCCAGCATCAGCCACCGTGCCGCACCCGGCGCCATCCCCTGGGCAGCGGTCCGAAGTCCCAACCCGAAGACGCCGAGCCCGGCGGCCGACACCACCGCCTGCCACACCGCCAGGTTCCCATCACCTACCGACCACGCCACCAGGGCAAACGGCACAGCCAGCGACACCAAGACGATGAACTCGAGAACACCGGCGCCGAGCCAGCGGAAAAAGGGGACAGGGGAAAAGGGGACTGGCTCCTTTTCCGGCCTTTCGGAAAAGGTGCCTGTCCCCTTTTTCCTGTACGACCCCGCCAGCGCCGGCCAGAACGGCCACACCGCCGCCAGGAAGAACGCCCCCGCCGCAAGCACAGCCGAGGGGGCCGTCTCACGCAAGAGCCACGGCCCCGGCGAGAGAAGATGCGGAGCAACCAACAGTGTGGGAACCAGCGACAACAGGAGCCAAACGCACCATGCCACCGGCAGGAGCACCCAGGCACGGCCGGGGGCGGGCGGCTGGACCGTCTCGGACGGACCGGCACCCGCGTCGCTGTCCGACGTGGCCATCGCCTAACTCCGCAGCCGGGTGCCCGCATCGGCGGGGCGCCGCCGGACGGCCTCGTTCGGAATGTCGATGTACGCCAGGACGCCGTCCACCTGCCCGTTCAGGCGTTTGTACACGAAGTCGAGGTAGGCGACCTTCTCGCCGAGTGTCTTTTCCTGCAGGAGCGCGGCGTCTGGGGTAGGCGCGCGGCCCCACTTGATACACGTACCGCTTTGGGTCAGCAGGGCGATTTCGGTTTCGCGCGGGTCGCGTCGTCCGCCGACGTTCGAGACGTCGATGGAAACCAACCGGAACTGCCGGCGTTTGGGCCCGACGGCCTCGGCCACGCGGACGCCGGCGTCGAGGCGTGCATCGGCCCACACCTGGCCGACGTTCGGCGGTCCCGACGCCACACCGCTGATGACGAGCCGTTCGACGCCGCCCAGCCGTGGCTGGCGATAGACACCCGGCAGCAGCACGCCGCCCGTATCGATCAGGTAGAACCCGCCCCGCGACTCGACGAACGCCGCAGGCCGGCGAAACTTCAGGTGGACCTCCAGCGGCGGACGGTCCGGGTCCACACGCGGATCGTGCTTCACGATCCTCTCGACCCGCTCGACCCACACGCACGTCTCGTAGGCCGCCGCAATCCGTCGCAGCACACCGTCATCCAGCAGACTGAACCGCTGGGGGAAGTCCGGGTCGAGCAAGCCGACGTCCAGTTCAGCCAGGATCGCCGGGGTCATCCATGCGGGTCCCTTGACCAGGCGCAGACTGCCCGCCGACACCTGATGGGTGGGCGTCGCCCGGACGTACCCGCGCAGGAGCCCAAGGCCGTGTACCGCAGCCCCGCCCACGGCGACCGTCGCCAGGGCAATCAGTGCAGCCTTGGCCACACGGCGTGCCACCCGTCGCTCACCGTCCTTCTGCGAGCCCTTGTTGGCGGTGCCTCTTGGCAATCCTGTGCCTCCCAACCGATCTCACTTCATCGACGCGCCGGGCAAGCCCGGCGGCCAAGGGCATCCCGGCCTCAGTCGGGTCGGCCGGCCCGCTGGCGGGCCAGGGCAACGATCCGCTCGCACAGGCGTCCGAACGACAGGCCGACCTGCGCAGCCGCCTTCGGCACGAGACTGTGGCTCGTGAAGCCCGGGATCGTGTTGACTTCAATGATCTCGGGCTCGCCCTCCGGCGTGATCATCATGTCCACGCGCGAGAGGTCGCGGCAGCCAAGTGCGCGGTGCGCCGCCAGCGCCGCCGTCACCGTACGCTGCTCGACGTCGTCCGGCAGACCGTGGTCGAAGATGTACTGCGTGCTTTCCGAGAGGTACTTCTCCTCATAGCCGTACTTGCCGCTCGGCGTGCGGATCTCCAGCATCGGCAGGGACGACTCGCCCACAATCCCGACCGTGAACTCACGGCCCACGATGCGGCGTTCGACCAGCGCCGGCTCGCCGCGCGCCCACACCTTCTCGAGGGCGTCACGGAACGCCGAAAGCGACTCGGTCATGTACACATCGATGCTCGACCCGTCGGCGATGGGCTTGACGACCAGGTCGGGCCCGATTCGCTCCATCGCCTCCTCGAGCATCTCCTCGTCGCCGCTCGCCAGGACGCGGAACGCCGGCGTCGGAATACCCCGTTCGGAGAACCGCTCCTTGGCCGCCACCTTGTCCATGGCAAGGCGGCTGGCCTCGGGTCCGCTGCCCGTGTAGCAGACGCCGAGGGACTCCAGGTCGGTCTGCACGCCCCCGTCCTCGCCCCACGTGCCGTGCAGCGCGAGGAACACCACGTCGATGTCGCGCACGAGTTCGGCCGTGACGTCGCCGGGGCGAACGTCGGCCGGGCGAACGTCGTGACCGAGTTGCTGGAGCGCCTGGGCGACCGCGCGGCCGCTGTCGAGGCTGACCCGGCGCTCGCGCGACAGGCCGCCCATCAGGACGCCGATGGTCAGCGTCCCCGGCTCGATCGCGGTGGCGGGTTGGACCTGCGGCACGTGAGCCGTCATGGCCAGACCTCGATCTCCAGTTCCAGATACACGTCAAAGCGGTCTTTGACGGCCTTGCGGACGAGTTCGATGAGGTCGAGGACGTCGGCGGCCTTGGTCTTTTTCCTGTCCTTGACGACGATGTAGTTGGCGTGTTTGTGTGAGACGGCGGCGCCTCCGACGGCCGTTCCCTTGAGGCCGGCCTGGTCGATAAGGAGGCCGGCCGCCAGACCGCGCGGGTTCTTGAACGCGCACCCGGCGGTCGCGGCGCTCATCGGCTGGCTGTTCTTCTTGGCGATCCAGATCGTCTTCATCCGCTTGCTGATGGCCGAGACGGAATCGGCCAGCAGCCGCAACTCGGCCTCCAGAATGAACCGGGCCGACACGTTGCTGGTGCGGTATCCGAACGCCAGGTCCTCGCGCTCGCGGTGGAACGTCTCGCCGTGGGCGTCCATGACCTTGACGCGTTCGACGGTCTGGCCGATGTCGCCGTAGGCGCCGCCGGCGTTCATGCGGACGCCGCCGCCGACACTTCCCGGAATGCCGACCAGGCACTCGATGCCCGAGAGGCTGTGCCGCGCGGCCTCGGCCACCACCTTCGACAGCGGCGCGGCGGCACCGGCACGCAGCAGATCCTCCTCGACCCCGATGCGGCCGAACCCTTTCGGGTCGAGTTGGATGACGGCGCCTTCGACGCCCTCGTCGCGGACCAGGACGTTCGACCCGCGGCCGATGGTATAGATGTTGAGCCTCTTCTTCGCGCACCGCTCGACGGTCTCGCGGAGTTCGTCTTCGGTGCGGGGACGGACGAAGTACTGGGCCTTGCCGCCGACACCGAACGTAGTCATCGACCCCAGGGGGAAGTCCTCCCGCACGATGTCGTCGAGCCCTTTGAAGGTCGTCATCACGTTTCCTCTGCGTCGGCCCAAGGCTGGGGCGGGGCCCTGCCCGGTACCGCGACGAGGTCTGCCAGGAGCGGCTCCGCCAGGCGCCACACGTCGCCGGCGCCCATGGTCATGAGTACGTCGCCGGGCCCCAGGCTCTCGACCAGGTGCCGGCGGATGGAATCGAAATCCTCGAGGTACCGCGCGTCGCCGCCCAGCGTCGTGATCTCCCGCACGAGGTCTTCGCTGCAGACGGCCTGGCGCTCGTTCTCGCTGTCGCGGACGAAGTAGATGTCCGGGACGATAACCTTATCGGCCAACCTCAACGCCCGCGCAAAGTCTTTCAGGAGAAACCGCGTGCGGCTGTGCTGGTGCGGCTGAAACACCACCCACAGACGCTGCGGCGCGAACTGCCGGCGCGCCGCCTCCAGCGTGGCGCGGATTTCCGTCGGATGGTGCGCGTAGTCGTCCACGACCGTCACGTCGGCCGCCTGGCCGAGGACGTCCATACGCCGCGACGCGCCCTGAAACCGCCCCAGGGCGCCGCCGATCGCCTCGGCCGGCGCGCCTGCCCACGCACACAACGCCGTCGCCGCCAGGGCGTTCAGGACGTGATGCTCGCCGGCCAGCCTCAGGCGGGCCGAGGTGAACGGTTCGTCCCGGCGGTACACGTCGAACGCGAACCGTCCGGCGTCGGCGTCGAGGTTCTCGGCGTGCCAGTCCCACCCGCCGCCGATGCCGAACGTTTCGACACGGCATTCGGCCCGGCCGGCGAGGTCGCCTGCGGCGGGGTCCGTCCCGCTCAAGACGAGCAGACCGTCGGCCGCCACGCGCGACCCGAAATCCGCAAAGGCGTCCCGTATGTCCGCCAGGTCCTTGAAGTAGTCGAGGTGGTCCTCCTCGACGTTCAGGACGGCGGCGGCATGGGGGGCGAAGTTCAGGAACGAGCGGTCGTACTCACAGGCCTCGACCACCAGGTGCGGCCCGTTGCCCGCGTGCGACCCGCCCCGGAGTTGCGGCACGTCGGCGCCGATGACGAAACTCGGGTCCAGGCCCGCCTCCGACAGCACGTACGCCACCATGGCCGTCGTCGTGCTCTTGCCGTGGGTGCCGCTGACGGCGATGCCCAGCCTGAGCGTCATCAGCCGGCCGAGGAATTCGGCGTACTTCAGCGCGGGAATGCCGCGGTCACGGGCCGCGGCGAATTCGGGGTTATCGGCCTTGACGGCGGCGCTGTGGACAAGAAGGTTCGTCGCCGGCGGGACGTTCGCCCCGTCGTGCCCGATGTGGATCGTCGCCCCCAGGCGCGCCAAGCGGTCGGTCGCGGCGCCGGCCTTGAGGTCGGATCCGCTGACCTCGCCGCCCTCGGTCAGGACGAACTCCGCCAGACCGCACATGCCGCACCCGCCCACGCCGACGAAGTGGATCGTCTGGCCGGCGTACGGTGCGGACAGCGGTCGCGGGCTCGGGGGGGCCATCAATCGGCGTCTCCAGAATCGGCGTCTCCAGCCTGAGTGTAAGGTGCGCGGGCGACAGTGTCAACGTCTCGCCCGGCGGCAGCCATCTCCGATTGAATCTGTTCGTGGCGGCGCCCCGTGACGCCGTCCGCGAGTTCCAGGACCTGGCGAGCCACCTCCTCGGCCGCACCGGGGCGGCCGGCCGCGCGGGCCGACTCGCGCATCGCGTCCAGACGACCGGGATCCGCCATGAGCGCCGTGACCGTCTCCGCCAGGCGCTGCCAGGTGCCCGGATCGTCCGGCCGGTCCTCGACGACGATGGCCGCGCCCGCCGCCTCGACGGCCCGCGCCTGCCGCATCTGATGCTGGTCACGGTGGAACGGGTACGGCATGAAGACGGCCGGGACAGCGGCCGCCAGCAGTTCCGCGATGGTGGACGCCCCCGCCCGGGCCACGGCCAGGTCGGCTGCGGCGTACGCAAGACCCATCTTCTCGGCGTACGGCCGGACCACCGCGGGAACCGAGGTCTCTGTGTAACTCGCCGACACGTCCTTGTACTCCCCGTCGCCCGTGAGATGAAGCACCTGCCAACCCTCCGGCAGAGGGCGCTCGCGGAGCATCGCGACCATCGCCCGGTTGACCGTGCGGGCGCCGAGGCTCGCGCCCGTGACGAGGAGCGTTTGCCGCGCGGCGTCCAGGCCAAACGCCTCGATGCCCTCGTCGCGGGTGCAGGCGAGGAGGCTCGGCCGAACGGGGCAGCCGGTCAGACGGGCCGCCTCGCCGAGCAGTCCGACGGTCTCCTCGAACTGGCAGAAGACGCGGTCGGACCGCTTCGCCAGGCGGCGGTTTGCCCGGCCCGGCACGATGTCCGGGTTGAGGACGGCGGTGGCGGCACCGTACTTCCGGCCGACCCGCACGGGCGCGTAACTGCCGTACCCGCCGAGGCCGAGAACCACGTCGGGACAGAACTCGCGGAACCGGCGTCGGGCCTGGTTCCCGCTCCGCACCAGACTGACCGCCAGGGCCGGCCACGTCCACGGGGCCGTGCGGAACGGCCGAGCGTCGATCGGCGTCACGGGGAAACCGCAGTCCGCGAGGACCTTCCGGTCGATCCGGCGGCGGGTGCAGGAGAAGGCGATGGCCGCCTCGGGTTGCAGGCGGCGAATCGCCTCGGCCACAGCCAGGCCGGGGTACAGATGGCCGCCCGTGCCGCCGCCCGCCATGAAGATTCGCCGCCCCGTTTCGCGCATACCCGTGGGTGTCCTCAGCGTCGCCTGGCCGGCACATGGACCAGCGGCTCGGCGCGTGTGGCTTGCGCATCGCGCCGCCTTGCGATGGAAGCCAGGAGCCCCGCCGCGAAACTCATCATCACCAGACTCGACCCGCCGTAACTGACGAACGGCAGACCGATGCCTTTGGCCGGCAGGGCGCTCGTCACAACGCCCATGTTCATGATCGCCTGCAGGCCGATCACGAGCAGGATGCCCGAGGCCAGCAGAAAGGCGAACCGGTCCGGCGCCGTCCGGACGATCTTCCCGGCGCGCCACACGAACACGCCGAACAGGCCGATGACCATGATGCCGCCCAGGATGCCCATCTCCTCGCACAGGACCGCGAAGATGAAGTCGGTCGTGTTGTCGGGGATGTACAGTTTCTGGATGCCGGCACCCAGGCCGACGCCGGTCAGGCCGCCGCTGCCCAGGGCCATCAGGCTCTGGCACACGTGCCAGCCGGCGCCGTCGAAGTGCTTCCACGGGTCGATCCACACCTTCAGCCGGTCGAGGCGGTACGGAACCAGCCACACCGTGACGTAAGCGCCCACCGCCGCCGGCGCCAGGAGCAGCGCCGGAAACCACCACCGCCACCCGGCGATCACGCACAGGATCACCGCCACCGCGCCCACCAGCGCCGCCGTGCCGAAATCCTCTTTGACGACAAGCGCGCAGACCAATCCGATGACGCCGATGGCCGGAAGGAGACTCCTGACGATGCCGCGCGGCCGCGCCGCCGACCGGCTGTAGAACCAGGCCAGGAAGATGACAAGGGCGAACTTGGCCAGTTCCGACGGCTGGAAATGCAGCCCGAACGGAAGGGCCAGGAACCGCTTCGCGCCGCCCCGTCCGCTCCCGACAAACAGGACCAGCACCAGAAGGGAGACCGTCAGGCCCAGCACCCCAAGGGCCACCCACCAGCGGTTCAGCCGGTGGTACGGGACAAGCGCCCCAAGGACAAACATCCCGAGCCCCGCCAGGGCGAAGTAGGCCTGCCTGGGGAAGTAGTGCGTCGTGTCGCCGGCGTCGGCGGTCTGGCTGGCGCTGTAGACGAGCAGGACGCCGAACGTCACGAGCGCCAGGACGATCAGGAAGAGGATGCACGGCTCGGTCAGCGGCCGGCCCTCTCTCGCTGCCGTCAGGCTGCGGGGCTGGTCCCGCGCGATGGACGGTGCCGTCGTGGTCATGTTGTGCCTCCTGTCGTTCGTTCGAGGCGCATCGAGCGGGTCACCTCAGTTTCAGCGTGGCCAGGGCCAGGGCGGCAAACATGGCGCCGAGGAGCCAGAAACGGACCACGGTCTGCGTCTCGGTCCACCCCCCCAACTGGAAATGGTGGTGGATGGGCGACATCCGAAAGATCCGCCTCCCCCCCGTCATCTTGAAGTAGCCGACCTGGAGGATGACGCTCATCGCCTCCATGACGAACAGGCCCCCGGCAATCAGGAGCATCACCTCCTGCCGCGTCGCCATGGCGACGTACCCGATGGCCCCGCCCAGGGCAAGGCTGCCCGTGTCGCCCATGAACACCTGGGCCGGCGAACAGTTGTACCAGAGGAACCCCAGGCACGCGCCCAGCAGCGCCCCGCAGAAGACCGACAACTCGCCGACGCCGGGCACATACGGAACGTACAGATACGACGAATAGTCTACTCGCCCGGCGACGTAACTGACCACCAGAAAGACGACGGTCGGCGGCACCATGCTGCCGACGGCCAACCCGTCCATGCCGTCGGTCAGATTGACCGCATTGCTCGTTCCGGCCACCACCAGGATACACACGATAAAGAACATCCAGAGCGTCAGGGGAATCGGGAACTTGTAGAAGGGCAGGTTCAGGGCAATGCCGGTGCCGTTCTCCGGCAGCTGCACCTCGTCGCGCATCTGGTAGAGGAAGAACGCGAGCAGAAACGCCAGGCCGATCTGGAAAAGCAGTTTCTCCCACATCCTCAGACCCGCCCGGCTCTTCTTGACGAGTTTCATGTAATCGTCCACGCCGCCGAGCAGGCCGAGCCACACGACCGTCAGGAGGCCGAGGAACACGTGGAAGTTGAAGACGTCGGCCCACAGGGCCGTCGAGGCAAGCACGGCCGGCAGGATCAGAACGCCGCCCATCGTCGGCGTCGAGGCACGCGACGCATAAATCTGGTCGATCGTCTTGTTGCCGAAATCCGTCCCGCCACGCACCTTCAGGTACTTCAGGATACGGATGACCGCCGGCGCCAGCGCCATCAGAAGGAAGAAACTCGTCACAATGGCGAACATCATGCGGAAGGTCTGATAGCGGAACACGTTGGCGTACCGCCAGAGACCCACTTGCTCGAGAGACTCGCGGAAGGCGAACAGTAACTGGTAGAACATCCGTTAGGCTCCACGATATCCCACGGGGCCCTCGAGTTCCGTTGCGCCCGTGACCCAGGTTTCCGGCGCCTGACCCGAGGGCCCGATTCATCCCGCTCGCGCCTGTGGCGGGTCCGGAGGACCGCCCCCCGGTTGTGGGATATCCGTTATGGCTGACTCCACGCCGT
>DATKXP010000400.1:0-2689 GCA_035529015.1 Phycisphaerae bacterium
GCCTCAGGAGATGGAACATCGACCGTGCGTCGAGCGTCTCACCGAGCCACGTCGAGTTCCCCTTGGCGGCCGACGTCAGGTTGCGCGCAAGGCTGGTGCCAAGGCGGTTGACGGCGGCCTTGTAGCCGGCCCCCACCAGTTTGACGGCGGTCTGTGAGTGCCCGGGCCCGGGCAGCCGGAGTTCAGCCAACTCTCGGAACGGGCCGAAGAACTCGTCGAGGTCGGTCCGGAGCGCTTTCCGATCGGCCGACGGGTCCAGGATAATCTTCTCCATCCGTTTGACAAGTTGGCCATAAAGGAGCCCGGCCTGAGTGGGCGCGTACTTGGCTGCCGCCTTGACAGCCTGGTCGGCCTTGACGAGGCGCTCCAGATCCCCGGCCAATCCGCCGACTCCGGACACGGCCTCCCCGAACGCTTCGACGTCGTCGCGCGGTGCCTTTCCGAGCGCCTCGGCGTCTCTGAGGAAGGCGGCGACAGACTGCGAGCAGAGGGGTTCGAGTTGACCGGCCATGTCGGGCGGCGGCCACTGGCTGACCGTGCCGAGTACCGCGACGATTGACTCCACGTGCTTCAGGAACGCGTAGTGCCGATAGTAGGCCTTCGAGTCGCTGCCGAAAGCGGATTCGGGGATCCGTTTGGCCTGCATCAGGCCCCGGCAGGCTTCGGGGCTGAGGGGGCTTCGGTCGAGGGCCCGGCGGTCGTTGTCGCCCTTAAACATCAGACGCAGCCGCGAAATCCGGCTCCGCCGGTACCCTGGATGCGAAAGGTACCCGAGCGTTTCGGTGAGCGATTCCTGACGCCGCGCCACGTATTCCGGGTAAGCCGACTTGCTGGCACTCAACTCCTTGATGTGCTCGGCCGTGGCGGTGAGGACGTGCAACAACTGTTGGGCCTTCGTGCGGCTGCTCGGCACCTTGAGGCCGCTCTCGGCGATCGTGACGAACTGCTGCAGTTTGGCCCGGACGTCTTCCCATCCCTGGCCCTGGATGGAGGTGATGAGTCGGGCAGCCTTCCCGATGGCGGCTTTGTCGGCGTCGGTCAGGGCGGGCGCTTCGGTCGGTTCGGCGTCGGCGGGGGCCTGTCCGTCGGCCTCCGTTGCCTTCGACCTCTCGGCCAGTTCGGCCAACGTCCGTTCCGCCTCGTGAACCGTCCGCAGGCCGTCCACGAAGGCGGGCAGCGTCTTCATTCGCTTCTCGCGGCCGCTGGTCGTGGAACTGTCGATGGTGTTGAAGTCGTCCACCGCCTTGGCCATGCGGCCGATACCGTCCTTGACCTCGGCCAGGGCGTTGAGCATGGCTTGGCGACCGGGCCCCTCGGGGACGGGGGCGGCTTCCCTGGCAAGGTGCGCCGCCACCTCGTCGAAGAGTTTGTCGATGGCCGGCAGGTTGTTGTGGAGGTAGGTGCCGAGGGCGTCGAACTGGTACTTCGCCGGCACGCTGCTGTCGGAGTAGTGCCAGCCGCACGACAGCCCGATGGCTGCCATCCGCTGCACCGCCAGCCGCGCGTCGAGGGCGACGGCCGCGCCGCCCTTGGGTCGAGAGCGCAGGCCGAGGCGCCGGATGGACGTCTCGACGTCGCGAAGGGCCGCGTCGTGCCACATGGCCTGGCACGTGATGCGGTTACCGGCCGAGTCTTTCGGACCGAGTTCGTGCTTGGCCGTCTCGAGCTCGTTGATCAAGTCTCGGCGTTTATCGGGGTCTTTCTCGGTGCGGAGTTTCTTCTCGGCACTTCGGATCCGTCCAGTCAGACGCTCGGCGCGCGAGGGTGCCGCGGCAGGGCACAGCGTCGCCAAAACGATCAGGAGGCCGGCAGCAGCCGCGGTTACGAGAACAACTCGTTTCGGCACCGCTTGTCTCCGCCCACCAGTCCCATGGAAGACAGGCGTCTCAGTAGCATTTAGCGCGGCCGCAGGTGTTTGGTTACGGGCAAAGGCCGCCGTGGCGTCACGGCTCCCGGCCGAGGGCGCTGGTGCGCCCCTCGGAGAGACCGTCGGCCAGGCCCTGACCCACGTTGAGGCTGGCCACGATGCCCGCGATGAAACCACCGACCCATTTCACGGTCTCAAGGTCACGACCGGCCAGCACCAGGCCCACCACGGCGGCGATGCCGAGCAGGCTCAGGATCATCTTCTTGCTCTTGACGAGTTCCGTCATCGTTCGGGCTCCTTTTCTCTGGGGGTTGCCTCAGGCCGTTGCGGGTTCCGCTCTCGGCCCTCACGTTCCTGTCAGGGCGGCGGCCACCTGGCGGGCCAGGGCAACGAGCGCCACAATCGCCCTGGGCGCAAGCGTCTCGTCGCGCAGGCGGCGTTTCAGTTCCGCGAGGTCCTGCGGTTGAATGGCCGGTTCGAGGTCGCCGAGTTCGAACAGGTCCGTCGAGACGGCGTCGAGGGGATCCGCGCCGCCATCGGCCGCACGGCCGGCCACCCGTTCCGCCGCATCGAGAAACTCAACGGCCGCCTGTTTCAGGTTGGCTTGGGCTTCCTGCATCGCGGCTGCTCCTTTCGGTTTTGTAGAGATCGATTGTCCGACGGGCCTCGGCTTCGCGCACGAACAGGTTTCGCAGCAGGGAGGCCAGGCGCCCGTACTCGGTCACAAGATCGAGGGTGTCGCCGGCGAGTTCGATGGCCCGCCCGATGGCGGCCTGGCGCTCGGCGAACTCGCCGTCGAGGCGGGCCAGCGCAGCGCGGTAC
>DATKXP010000401.1:0-6145 GCA_035529015.1 Phycisphaerae bacterium
CTCGTCGATCCGATGGCTGATGTAGATGACGCCGATGCCACGGGACTTCAGGTCCCGGATGATGGCGAACAGATGCGCGACTTCCTGCGAGGTCAATGCGGCCGTGGGTTCATCCATCACGATGATCCGCGCATTCACGGACAGGGCCTTGGCGATCTCCACGGTTTGCTGCTGGGCCACGGTCAGATCTCGGCACCGCCTGTTCGGGTCAATCTGCATCCCGATCTTCTCGAACAGGCCCAGCGCTTCCCGCTGTTCCTCGGCGGCTCTGATGAACCCGTGCCGCACACGTTCCCGCCCCAGGAAGATGTTTTCTCGCACCGTGAGGTCCGGGATGAGATTGAACTCCTGGTAGATGATCGAGATGCCCGCCGCCTGGGCAACGGTGGGCGACGAGACGGGCCTGGGCCGGCCGTCGAGCACGATCTCGCCGCTGTCCGGACGGTAGGCTCCGCCCAGGATCTTGATGAGCGTGCTCTTGCCCGCCCCATTCTCGCCCATCAACGCCAACACCTCACCTGCGTGCAGATCAAGTGACACGTTCTTCAGCGCGTGGACGCCCGGGAACGACTTGTCGATCCCGTTCATCTGCAGCAGGGGATGTCGATCCGCGGGGCGATGCTCCATCGTCGTGCTCTCTCCGATGCCTCGCCGGCCGCCATGCTGTTCGTGACCAGTCCCGTCGCATGGGAACAAGCGAGCACCTCGAGGATCGACCGCTCCAGTCGCATGGGCCAGCGGCGGAGCAGAGCCGTGGCGCGGGGCGAAGCACGAGCGTAACACCCAAGCGTAGGTCTACCCCGCACCATCCGGGGTGTCAATCTTTTGTCGGCCGGTCGTATCCGCCTGATGCGGCCTCATTCCTTCTCTGCGCCTGTGATCCACGTCAGCGGAAACTTCGCGAAGGTGATGGTCTTGTAGCCGCCCGCCTCGTACAGGCAGCCGACGGACCCATCCGGCAGCACGGCCAGGTCGCTGTAGGCGCTGCCTCCCTTGTGGAGCACCTTGGCCGCCGGCCAGGTCTTGCCTTCGTCGTGACTGGCGCGGATGGTCAGGTCGTTCCTCCCGCCCGCGCCGGGGCCGGAATAGAGGATGATGTCGGGTTTCCACGCGTAGCGGTGGATCGACGACTGGCAGGTCGGGCAATAGACCTGATCGTGATGCTTCGGCTCAGCCCAGGTCCGGCCACCGTCCTGGCTGGTCGCGAAGGCCCGCTGGTTCTTGCCGTGGTAGTTCCGCATGCTCAGCAGTAACCGCCCGTCCGCCAGTTCCACGGCCTCGCACTCGTTCATGCCCCAATCGGTGGGCTTGCCGAGTTGGAACGTCTTGCCGTGGTCGTCGCTGTAGAAGACGTGGGATCGTCCCTTTTCCTTCCAGCCGCCCGGGCGGCCCTTGACTCCGTGGTCGCAAGGGAAGACCAGCCGGCCCTTGTGCTTGCCGCGAGTGAGTTGGATGCCGTGGCCCGGCCCGGTCGCGTACCAGCCCCAGTCCTCTTCCTTCACGTCCGCGGTGATCTCGTTGGGCTGGGTCCAGGTCAGGCCGTCGTCAGCGCTGCGGGTCATGAACACGCGGTCGTTGTTGCGGCAGAAGGCCAGCCACACGGTGCCCGTGGCCGCATCGACGACCGGGCAAGGGTTGCCGATGGTGATCTTGGCGGCACCGCCTTCCTCATGGATGATCTGCTGGGCCGACCAGTTCTTGCCGCCGTCGATGGAGCGCCGGAGCATCAGGTCCAGGTCGCCGTGGTCGGAACCGCTGGTCTTGCGTCCCTCGCAGAACGCCAGCAGCGTGCCCTTCGTGGTCACCACCAGGCCCGGGATGCGGTAGGTGTGGTAGCCCTCCGTGCCGCTCCTGTAAAGGACCTGCTCGCAGGGGGTGTCCGCGTCTGCCGCTGCAAGCGCGCCGGTTGCCTGCGGAAGGCAGAGGGCTATCGTCGCCAGAGCCGACAGCACTTTCATGGATGCGATCTCCTTCCTATTCCTTCGCCTGCTTCAGAACCGCCTCGGCTTCCTCCGTCGGTCGGCGGCGGGCCCATTCGTCCGCCTGCTTGCGCAGGTTGTTCAGCCACTCGCGGTGCTCGTTTGCCTCGGGCGTTCCGCGGTCGGGGAAGGGCGCATCCCGCCAGTCCCAGTCGTCCGTGCGGAACGACGGCACGGGGAGGATGCGCTCGTGGTGTTGCGAGTTCACCAGGTTGCCCAGCGGGTTCCTGGCCCAGGCATACCGGACGGCCGCCGCTTCGGCCACCAGGTCGCTCCAGACCTCCAGTTTCTGGCGATCCTGTCGGTCCCGGCCCCTGTCGTCCTTGCCGATGACGACGTACTCGGCCTTGGCCGGATAGAATCGCTTGTCTGAGCCCGCGACGGCAAACCCCTCGAACGGGCGGCCGTCATGGGTCTGGACGGCCCGATCGAACGTCAGCACCATGCGCCGGCCGGCCTTCTCCGAGGACGTGCACACGGCGGGCTCGTACCCTAACTTCAGGCCGTATTGGGTTGCGAGCGCCCAGCGGGCGATCCGCTCGCCCAACTGCACCTTCTTGTGCGGGTGATACCAGGGCACCTGCTGATCGTACGCACATGCAAACCCGACGTTGGGCAGATCCCGCCAGGCCTTGACCTGCCCCTCGCGGATGAAGGGCCCCGGACCGGTCATCATGCGCTCGAAGTTCTCCAGCGTCTGGGGGCTGCCGCCGGCGGTGAGTTCCACGATGCCGAAAGGCATCTGCTCATCCCGGAACGTGCGCCGCCAGTCGCGGACCATGGCGTTGAAGGCCTTGGCGTAGAGGCCGGGGCGCGCGTTGCCCAATGCGTTGTTGTAGCCCTGGTTGAAGATCGCGCCCTTGACGGCAAGGCCTCCAAAGACGCCGAGCATGCCGTTGTATGATGCACCGGGGTTGCTCCCGTTCACGGCCGGGCTGGGGGCAGGCTCGGTTGGTTTGGGGCGCGGTTCCTTGCCCTCCTTCTTCCTTCGCTCGGTGTCCTTCTCCCATCCGCCAATCCGGTCCTGGAGGCTCTTCTCGGGGTCGTAGGCGGCGATCTTCGCGTCCCACTCCTCGAGCAGGGGCTCGGCTTCCGGAATGGTTGACAACATCTCGCGGGACGTCCAGGTCTCCACGGTCGTGCCGCCCCGCGACGCATCGATCAGCCCGATCGGGACCTGGCCGGCCATGTGCAGCCGGCGGCCGAAGACGTACCCGATGGCCGAGAACCGCTTCACCGTCTCGGGCGAGCAGACGAACCAGGAGCCCTTCATCTCGTGCCGGCTGGTCCAGGCGTTGAACTCGTTGATCCGCGGGAAGTCGTCCACGGGCTTCGGGCTCGCGCACACGGGAATCGTGATGAGCCGGATGGCCGGGAAATTGGCCGAGGCGACCTCCACGTCGCCGTGGTAGACGTCCTCGAGCACGTCCTCCATATTGCTCTGACCGCCCAGAATCCACACGTCGCCGACGAGGACGTTCTCGAAGCGAACGCTGTTGGCCTGGCCCGTCACCGCGATCACTTGCGGTTCGGCATTGGCCGGCACGGATTCCAGTTCGACGAGCCACTTGCCGTCTTTGTCGGCCGCCGCCGTCTTCGTCTGCCCGGCGAACTCGATGCGGACGCGCTCGCCGGCTTCGGCCCAGCCCCATACGCGGACGGGCTTGTCGCGCTGGAGCACCATGTTGTTGTCAAAGACGTGATGCACCCGCACCTCGGCCGGCGCCACCCCGCAGATCGACGCAACGCACACTGCCAGGACCGTCGCCACGTAACGTTTCACAGTCGGATTCTCCTTCTGATTCCCGGCCGTTCCCAGGCAGGAACGGATCCCCCTGCTTCCTGTCGGCTGAAGTGTACACGGTCCGGGGGGATGTTGCCAGAGCGTCGTCACCGATCGGCAAGACCGCCGCTGGAACGGCCGCCGTTTTCCACGCCCCCACCCCGGCAGGCCGCAGGTAGACGTCTCTGGGATTACTTCCAAGGTATCCTGACGATCGTCAACGAGTGAGGCGCCAACGTGACGACGCCTTTCTTGAAAGTGAGCCGTGTTTTCTCCGGCACGACCCGATTGGGGTGCTTTACATCGTTGAACGCCTCGGGTGAATCGCCGGCCAGGACCGTCGCGTCGAACGTGCCGTCCAGTGATCGATCACCCAGTTTGACCGCGCAGGCGACGGTCTCTGAAGGATGGCGGTTCACCAGCGCGATGGCCCACCGCTTGCCTGATGCGTCGGTTGTGGCGAGGGCATCGAGTTGGTCGGTCCGATGACCGGGTGTGCCCGCCTCCAGGTTGAGCCGGACGACTCGATCTTCAAGTTCGTTGGCGTACATCGCCAGCGTGTGGAAGGTGGTTCGCCGCACGATGCCCTTGGGGTGGACGTACAGCGGACCGCGCGTGTTCGCGATCGGGGCAATATTGGCCATGCCCACGTCCTCGCAGTGCCGCAGGCAGGCGTTCAGGAATGAGGCGGCGAACAACGCATCGCCCATCGTGTACTGCTCGGGGATGGCGTTGACGTCGCGCTTCGCGATGAACTCGGCGGCCTTCTCATCGTCGGCTTTGACCACATGCTTGCGCGGGAAGCCCGGGTGATGCCAGCCGCGGAGGTTCCACTCGTCAAAGGCGATCTTGATCTTGCCCCGGAAGCCGGCCTCCTCCATGATTTTGATCACGGACGTGATCGTCTTCTCCGGTGCGCTGCTGAATCCGACGCAGTTCTTGTAGGGGGTCTTTTTCTCTGTCCGGATCCAGTACTGATGCACCGCCATGTAGCGCAGGTCCTGACCGGCGGCTTTGAGCAACGGCAGGTTCCATTCGCGTTTGTCCAGCCAGGCCGCGGCCGCCAGCTCGATGTCCGGATCGACCGAACGCATCATCTCGGCGCATTGGTGAACGAGCGGCCCCCACTTCTCCGGCGTTTTCCTGCCGATTTCCCACCAACCATAGTTCTCGTTCCCGATGCTCCAGTACTTGACGTTGAACGGCTTCTCGTTCCCGTTCGCCTTGCGCATCGCGGCGTATTCGCCCTCGGTGGCGTTGCAGTATTCCACCCACTGCTTCATCTCCTCGGGCGTGCCGTTGCCGGCGTTCGTGCAGATGTACGGTTCGCAACCGACGAGCCGGCACCACGCGACAAACTCATCGGTGCCGAACGTGTTGGGGTCGGTCACGCCCCACACGGGGTCGTCCACGGGCTTTCGCGTCTTGCCGACGCCGTCTTTCCAATGGTAACCGCTGGCGAAGCATCCGCCGGGCCAGCGCACCACCGTAAGTTTCAGTTCTTTCATTGCGGCGATCACGTCCTTGCGGAAACCGTTTTCATCCGACAGGGGCGAGCCCGGCTCGAACAGGCCGCCGTAAATCTGGCGGTGAAAGTGTTCGATGAACCCGCCAAACAGCATGGGGCTGTAGGGAACGGACCGGGCGTCGGTGTCGATCGTGACGATCGCCTCCGCCTCTTCCCCAAGGCCGGCGATCCTCTCGAGGGCGACGCCGTCGGCCTCCTTTTCCTCGAACGAGGGATTGGGCAGCAGATTGGCGGCCGGCCGAGGGTTTTGCGCAACCGCCGCCCGCGACATCACGAGTGACAGAGCAACGAACGGCAACACGCCAGCGAGTGTTTTCAAAGCGGTTCTCCGCATGGGTGACCCTGTAGGTTCTGTCGGGGAAGTCAGCTTCGCAACGACGCGCAACGGTTCGCCGGGGCCTGCCGTTCAACCCTTTTCTTTCCCTTTCGCCGCCGCTTCCGCGGGCGGGCTCGAACAGCCGCGCATCTCACCGCGGCGGGAGTTTCTCCGGCGCAAGGACCGGCAGGCCGTCGTTCCAGTCAATCGGCATCACCGACAAGTGCCAGGTCTTTCCGTCGTCGGTGTTCCCCTGGTAAAAGAGGTAATCCTGCCCCTCGTCCTGGAAGAGGAACGGGTGCCCCGACTCGCTCGCGTTCCACTGGCCCGGCTTGCCGCAAGGCAGGAACGGTTCCTTGAAAAGGCGGCGGAAGTGCACGCCGTCATCGCTGACGGCTACGCCGATCTGCTGAGGACGATTGTTGTAGTTGCCGGCGTAGAACATGTACAGCCGACCGTCGTGCAGGGCCATGGCGGCGGCCTCGATGCACCCGCCTTCCCAGGGCAGTTCGGCCTTGAGGATGGGCCCGTCGCGGTTC
>DATKXP010000402.1:0-2222 GCA_035529015.1 Phycisphaerae bacterium
TGCCAGAGGCAGAGATGGACGTGGAACTCGCGGATGTGGCTGCCGGCGTGCTCGTGTGGCGCCATCTCCCTCCCTGTTGCTGCGAAGGGAGGGAGCTGGCTTGGCCGGGGTGAATGCGTAGCGGCCGGGCGGGCAGGCGTCACGCCAGGCCCGGCGGTGCGTCACGTCGGCGGAGGCGACGGCGGCAGGGCCGATGTCGATGGCTGCGCCACGGGCGGGGATGGCCTGGCATGCCGCCTGCATCGCCCTGGTTCCGTAGCGGAGCGAACGCGTGGGGCGCTTGCGGGAAAAACGCCCGGGCCATGCAGATGGCCTCAGGCCTCCGGCAGGGGGAGCTTGCCGCAGTTGTGGTAGATCGCCTCGATATACCGCTCGTCGTTGCGGAAGCCGTAGCTGCGGTGGCTGACCAGCTTGACCTTGTTGTTCATCCCTTCCAGGGCTCCGTTGCTGATCCGCAGGTTCGTCCAGGCCAGTATGCCGTCGAGATGCTTGCGGATCATCCCGGCGAAGTCCTTGAAGGGCTGCAGCCGCGAATGACTGGCCCACCAGAGCCATTGCTTCAGATGCTTCTGAGCCCACCCCTCGTGGATGTAGTCCCAGAATCGCTGGAAGTCCTCCTTCAGGTAGTAGGCGCGAGACAACGGGCTGTTGCTGCGAACCAGCTCCCGCAGAGACCGCTTCTGCTTGGGCGTCAGGTTCCAGGGGTTCTTCAGCAGGACAAAGCGGGTGCCTTTGACCAGCGCCTTCGCCGGCTCCGACAGCTTCCGCACCAAGGCCCGGCGCACCTCGTCGAGGGCGTTGCTCAGGTGTCGCACCACGTGAAAGCGATCGAAGCAGATGGTGGCCTTCTTCGCCCGCTGGCGGACCACGTCGTAGTACGGCGCCCACATGTCCATGCACACCGCCTGCAGGTTCTTGCTGCGACGGCTGCCCAGCTCGTCGAAGAACCGGCTCAGCGTCTCGGTCGTGCGGTCCTTGCCCACCCAGACGAGTTGGCCGCGCTCCAGATCGTACACCAGCGTCAGGTATCTGTGGCCCTTCTTGCGACTGACCTCGTCGATGCCGATCACCCGAAGCGGCTTCTTGCGGCGTTTCGCCAGCCCCCAGGCCACCACGCGGCCGATCACCGCCGCGACGGTCTTCCAGCCGATCCCGAAGTGGCTGGCCACCGTGGTCAGGTCCGCCCTGCGGGACAGTTCCGCCACGGCCCTTCCCAGCGTCTTGGTCACACGCGACCATCGGTCGGCCCACGGAACCTGTTCCACGCGTACCCCGCATGTCGGGCAGAGCACGCGGCGGGGCGTGTACGTCAAAACCAACGGCAACGTCCGGATCGTCAAATCTCGCCAGCGCCTCAGACGCATCCGCCCCTTGGTGTGGCGGACCGCCTGCCCGCAGCAGCCGCAACGAGGCAATCGGCCGGGTATCGCCTCGATCTCCGCCACCAGTTCTGTGGGACTCTCGCGGACCAGCCGGACGCGATGGGCTTTCAATCCCAGCCATTTTCGGATACAAGTCTCCAGACGCATCGGCCTTGCTCCTTCCTTTGTGTCTTTTGGCGAAAACACCAAAGGAAGCGTAAGACACCGATGCGTCAACTACTTACTGCCCGGCCAAAACGCGGTACACTTTCCGGCGAAGAGCCGTAAAACCTTTCTCCAACGCCAACTCTCGGGACACCACGACTTCGCCGGGCGGAGCCTGCAGAAAGCGAAACCTTCCTTCTTCGTCAGCCGTGGTTTTCAGATTGTAGAAGGCTCTTCCGGCGGCACGGCCAAGTATGCGATCCGCTTCCAGCACCACCGTTTGCCCGGCGCCGGCCTTCCCGCCGATGACGATCTGACCTTCCACCGCAGCCCACGGCTGCAATGCCACATCAGGCGACTTCTCCAACTGTTCCTCGGTGGCCTCGGCGTATCCGCGCCGGTCAAAGACGAAAACGGCGAACGGCTCGCCTTGCGGCCGGACCCAGAAGCGCCCGTCCTCAACGGTTTTCATGCTGACCGTAGCGAACATGCTCTTGCCGTTCTGCATGGACACATTCGACGAGCGGCTCGAGACGAACACCTCCGCATCGACGACGGGCTTACTTTGCTCGTCGATCAGCCGGCCGACAATCGTCTTGCCCGCGACGAGCTTGAAGTCGTACGTCACGTCCCCTTCGTCATCCACGAAGGGCCGAGACTCGGACGGCTCGTATCCAGGCGCCTCGACGCGCAGCT
>DATKXP010000403.1:0-6108 GCA_035529015.1 Phycisphaerae bacterium
CGCGAGGGCACGGAGCGGCGTCCGCTTCTGGCGCTCTATCGCCATCAGTGGCTGCACGCGTCGGCCGAACTGTCGCCGCATACATACGTTTCGCCGCGCGGCCAGATGAAGGTGCTTGTCGGAAACGAGTTCGCGACCCGGATGCCGCTGACCGGCGTTCTGCCGTCCCTGCCCGACGCGGGCGGATGCGACCGCGACCGTCTGCGCGGGTACGTCGATGAGGCGTTTCGTGCGGCCAAGCCCATCGGCGGCAAAGACGTGTACTGGACGGGGAAGGAACTGGGGCGGCTGGCGTCGCTGGCAGCGGTGGCCGACCAGGCGGGCCACGCCGAGGCGCGCGACCGGTTCCTCGCGCTCATCCGAGAGACGCTCGAGGACTGGTTCCGCGCGCCGGACGGCAAGACGGCCCGGCTGTTCCATTACGACCGGACGTGGGGGACGCTCATCGCGTATCCCGCCGGGTACGGCAGCGACACCGAACTCAACGACCACAACTTCCACTACGGTTACTTCATCATGGCGGCCGCGACGGTCGCGCGGTTCGACCGCGAGTGGGCGAGCGACGCGAACTGGGGCGGCATGGTCAAGTTGCTCATCAAGGACGCGGCCAACGCGGACCGGCGCGACAGGCGGTTTCCGTTCCTGCGGTGCTTCGACCCGTACGCGGGCCATTCGTGGGCGAACGGGCCGGCGGGGTTTGCGGCGGGGAACAATCAGGAGTCGTCGTCGGAGGCGCTGAACTTTGCGGCGGCCCTGATTCTGTGGGGCGCCGCGATGGGCGACGCGGCTGTCCGCGACCTCGGCATCTTCCTCCACGCCAGCGAGGTGCGGGCCGTCGAGCAGTACTGGTTCGACGTGGACCGCGCGGTCTTTCCCGAGGGGTTCCGACACTCGGCGCTCGGCATCCTGTGGTCCAACGGCGGCGCTTACGCCACGTGGTGGACCGGCAACCCGGAGGAGATTCACGGCATCAATTTCCTGCCCGTGACGGGCGGGTCGCTGTACCTGGGGCGGCGGCCGGATTACGTCGCCCGGAACTATGGCGACCTGGTGGCCACGAACGGCGGCCCGGAGGCCGAGTGGCGCGACATCATCTGGATGTTCCGGGCGATGGCCGACCCGCAAGGCGCTCTCGCCGCCTTTGAGCGGCACGCCGACTACCGGCCGACCAGCGGCCTGTCGAAGGCCCACACCTACCACTGGCTCGGCAACCTGGCGGCTATGGGACGGCTCGACACGTCGGTCACCGCGGGCATCCCGACGGCCGCCGTATTTGCGAAGGGCCGCACGCGCACCTACGCCGCGTGGAATCCGGGGGCGCGGCCCGTCACGGTGCTGTTCTCCGACGGCGCGAAAGTGGAGGTGCCGGCCGGTGCGGTGCTGTGCAAGCGGAGCACGCGCCCGAGCGCGCCGTGAGGACGGCTGAGGCGTGGGGTGCCGACGGTTCGGCGTTCGTGCAATCTGTGCGTGCCCCGTCCGTTTAGGTAGACGGAGGTGCTGCCATGAATGCTCGAAACGCTCTCGTGGTGCTGCTCGTGTTCTTGATGGGCGGGGCGGTGCTCGCGGCCCGTGAGAACCTCTTGAAGAACCCCGGCGCTGAGGAGGGAGAGGCGGGGTGGCGGCCGTTCTATCTGGAGCGTGGCGACGCGCGAGTCTCCGTCGCCGCCGACGTGGCCCACGGCGGGGAGAAGTCGCTGTGCATCGCCAGCCGCGACCGGTGCTTCGCCATGTGGCAGCAGTTCGTGCCGGTCGAGGCGGGTCGGGTGTACGAGTTCTCGGGGCACATGAAACTGGAGGACGTGCAGGGCCGGGCGCTGCTGCACGTCGTCTTTCGCGACGGCGGGAATCGCATCCTCGAGTTCGTGGACCTTCTGCCGCACAGCCGCACCATCGATTGGTTCTTCGCTTACCCGGCGGTGATCCTGGTTCGGGCGCCCGAGAAAGCGGCACGGGCCGAGGTGAACCTGTGCCTTCAGGGCAGCGGCACCGTCTGGTTCGACGACGTGTACTTCGGCCTCCCGCCGCGCGGATCGATTGCCGGGACGGTGACGTCCGGCGGCAAGGCCGTGGCCGGGGCCCGGGTGTACCTTTACGGCACGCCGTTTGAGGCGCGCACGGACGCCGGCGGGGCGTACGTCATCACGGACGTTCCCGTCCGCTCGCCGCGCTACATCCTGATGGCCGAGAAGGACGGCTACCGGACGGCCGCCCACGGCGACCTGGGCGTCGAGGACGGCAAGACGTGCCGCATCGACGTGGCGGTTGCGGCGGGCCGGGATGCGGCCGACCCGCTTCTGCGCGTGAAGTTCGGCTGCCTCCGGCGCATCGAGCCTGCCCCCGTCAGGGCGGTCGCGGCGGAAGCGGTCATCGACCGGGCGCTGTACCCGGACGCGGTGAAGGTGTATCTGGCGCCGAACGAGTTCATCGACAGCCAGGCCCCGACCGTGAAGGAGACGGCGGCGGCGATCCTCGCGGGGCTGTCGGAGGGCGAGCGCCGCAGCGGGTCTGCCGTGTCGCGGGCCGTCTTCGACTGGATCATCCGGCACATCGAGTTCGACACGACGTACGATCCCGGCGACCGGCAGCGCGGCCCCCAGCGGCCGGGCGGGCCGCCGCACTACTCGCCGTCGAACTTCACCGACACGACGTCCGGCAAGTGGCAGACCATCAGCCCCACGGGATGGTGCTGGGGGCACAACTTCACCGACTGGCTGTACAAGCCGAGCGAGTGCCTGACGGCGAAGCGCGGCATCTGCATCGAGCATTCGCGGCTGGCGACGGGGCTGCTTCGGGCGTGCGGGATTCCCGCGCGGCCGGTCAAGCCGTACGGGTGCCAGTTCTGGGTCCAGTTGCCGGACGGCGAAGGATACTGGTCGAGCATGTCCACGAACGGCGGGCGGGCGGCGTACCGGCAGCGGGGCGAGACGCGGGCCGGGTACCCTCACGTGTCGCCGTCGGGGGTGCACCTGGCGCCGATCGACGCGGGGCCCATCAGCCATTCCGACTGGCACACCGACCGCAAGTGCCTGTGGCGCGAGGTCCATCCGTGGGGCGCCGTGTATCCGGCTACCGAGGACGGCCGCGCGCAGGCGCTGGCGGACCTCGCGGAATTCGCGAAGACCGGCGAGGATCCCCGGCGCAGGGAAAGGCGGCCGCCGCAGGGCCCGCCCCCGCGCGGTGCCGATCGCCGTCCCGACGAGCGCGAGCGTGAACTCCTCCAGATGCCCCGCCGGGGACGGGACGCGGTCCATGAGATCGCTTACTCCGACGTCACGGTGAACCTGCTGACGATCGGCGACCAGCCGGCGCTGCGCGTCCGGTTCCCGTTTCCGGCGGAGAGCGAGTTCGTGCGATACGACGCGAAGGACAGCGTCTGCTGGACGAACCGGCCGGGGGCGGTCGTGCGGACGTGGGTCAGCGAGGAGACGAATCCGCCCGTCAAAACGGTCCAGCGTTTCTTCAATATGGAGTTCGACGTGACGAAGGTCCTCGGCCGGCAGGTCGTCCGCGCGGCCGGCCCGTAAACCCTGCCGCTGCAGGTCCCGCTGATCGTCGAGTCCATCCGCAAGACGTACTGCAAGGCGCCGGCGTCCAAGAAGGCGTGACGGCATCCTCAGTTCGGCAGGTTCGCTTTGCCTGCCTCGACATTGCGGCCGGTGACGCGGATGTGGTCCGTCGGTTTGCCGGCGGCGTCGAATCGGACGGCGGCCAGGTCGGCGGTGGCCGTGACGCCGCCGAAGGCGAGGGCGCCGGAGTCGCGCGATCGCATCAGGACGACGGCGCGGCCGCCGGCCAGTTTCGCCTCCAGGGCGTAGCCCCCTTCGATCGTGTGGAGGACGGCGTTGGCGGGTGGCGTCTCACCCGCCCGGTGGGGGTGCAGGAGCGTCACAAACGCCGTCTCCTCAAGCGGTGCTGTCTCGGCCGTCAGGTGCCACTCGGTGAGTTTGACGCGCGGCCGGGGCGGCGGGTCGAACCGGTTCGTCTGTGTGACCTTCAGGCCCTTTGGCGCCAGCAACGAGACGCGGCACGCCGCCTTGCCGCTGGTGACGCGGATGTCCCCGGGCCCCTTCACCTCCATCTCGGTCGGCGCGTGCAGATGCCACTGAAGCGACTCGGCCTTCGGCGCCTTGACGCGGTCGAACACGACCACCAGGCCGGGCTTGACGAACAGGATGTGCCGGGTGAACCGCTCCAGCGCTTTCCCGTAACACGATCCGGCCTCGCCCGCGACGTAGTCGAACGCCTTCGAGGTGTGGAAGCCGAGGATCTCGCCGCGCGTCGCAGCGCTGTGCTTGCCCTGCGACTGGCCGCCCACCGAGATGCAGTTGGTGGACTTCGTGTGCCACATCCACTCGGTGTGGTGTTTGCTTCCGTAGATGTCGCGGCGGCCGGTGCGGATGAGCAGCCGCTCGCCGAAGGCGTGCAGGAGAAAGGAGTTGTTCGACTCGTACCCGTGGCTCTGGGTGCCGAAGGGGCTCGACTTGAAGATGACCTGGACGTTGTCGTCGGCGCTCGCCAGCGTGGCGTTGAGCATCGCCAGCCCCGTTCCGCGGAAGCATCGGCTGGTTGGCAGGTCGTCGGGCGGCCGGGCCTCGACCTTCGGAAGCGCCCCGCGGATGAATCCGATGTACCCGCCCTCGGCCGTCGGGCCGCCGTGCACATCGACGTACCACTGCCAGTGCGGATTGCGGGCCTGGGCGGCCAGAATGGTCATGAGCGACCGGTTGTCGCTCGATCGGCGCTCGGCGCACAAATCGCCGAAGCCCCCGCCGCGCGTGCCCGGCGGCTGGAGGTACATCGGGTAATACCCCACCTGCGAGAAGTACGGCTTGCGGTAGGCGTCCACGTCCATGGCCACGCGCATGGCGTCGGCCCACCACGTGAAGCGGTGGATGTAACTGCGCCAGTAACTGGCGCCCTCGTGCCAGCCGCCCTGGGCGTCGCTCCAGACGGGGTAGACGTTGTGGAAGACGTTCATGGCGAACCAGACCCACTCCTGGGCGTCGGGAATCTCGTCGCGGAAGGCGATGCCGACCTCGCCCAGCCAATGCCACGCCCGGTTCGAGTGGCTGGCGTACGGTCGCCAGAGGTGGCGGGGGGCGAGGTGGTCGTACATTTCGCGGCCGCGGACGGCCATGACCTCGCGGCACGTGGCCTTCTCCTTCTCCGACAGGAGGTCGTTGATGAAGGTGTAGGTGCGCGAGAAGTAGTAGTTGTAGGGCATCCCCGCTTCGTCGTTGTAGCGGTAGCCGGTCGAGCCTTTGGGGTCCCACCGGGCGGCGTCCATCAGCAGGCGCTTGGCGAGGCGGCCGTAGTCCTCGTTGCCCGAGAGGAGCCGCGCGAACCCCAGCGTTGCCGCACCGTTCAGGCACCGGATCGTGTACGTGCGGTTGCCCCACCAGATCGTGCGCCACTGCTCGCTCTTTCGCTCGCAGTCCTTGGGGTAGGTGGGCGGCTCTTTCGACGGCGGCGGATTCTTGAGCAGCCGGTCGCTTTCCTTGACGAGCGCGTCGAACTCCTTTTTGAGTTCGCCTTTGGCGAGTTGCTTCAGGTGCGGCAGTTGCTCCGGCCGGACGAACAGCCGCGGATGCTTCCTGGGAATGCGGCCGATGAGTTCCTGCCGCGTCGGCATGGGAAAGGCAGCCACCGTCTTGTCGATGACGAACGTCCGCGTCTTGCTCCATGCCGACGCCGTGCCCTTGCGGTCGAGAAAGCGGAACCGCCAGTGCCACGTGCCCGGCTCGAACGTCTTCGGCGGGCAGTGGCAGTTGTAGCGCTCGACCGTGGCGCGGTACGCGGCCGTCCTGAACGCGGCGTCGCGGGCGCACTGGAGTTCGTACGCCGCGGCATCCTTCTGTGGCCGCCACACGAAGGCGGGCGGATTCGTGGGGCTTGGCTGACCGTCAAACGGCCGGAACCCCCACTCGCCGGGCGCGGCCGGCGACTCGTTGACGGGCGCCTCGGCACACAGGGCGGCGCTCGCCGTGATCATCACGGCATAGAAGGTGCACGGCAGACCGGTTCGAATCCTCATCGGGCCACTCCATCGGCAAGCGCGGCTGGCTGGTGTCCGCTCGGCGCTTGACGACGACCGAGCATAGCCGCCGC
>DATKXP010000404.1:0-5178 GCA_035529015.1 Phycisphaerae bacterium
ATTACCCCAGCCTGGCCCATCTCAGGAACCGGCGCACGAGGTCGCGGCTGGCAACGTCGGCCGAGCCGAAGACGCCCCGCCAGAACAGGTACTGCATCGTCCGGCTGAATTCCCCGGTACCGATGCGCTTGCGGGGTATGCGTCGGACCTTGTCGGGGTTGGCGAGCCCCCACGTGATGAAGGCCGACGTCTCGGCGATGATGCGGCGGCGGTGGTCCTCGAGTTCGAGCATGATGCTCGATTGTAAGCAGTCTGCCGCACGGAGTCACCCCCCTTTCCGCGACAGGCGAGGCGTTTCCGCAGGGTATCCGGGGCGACCGTTTCTGCGGGAAAATCGCCCGGTTTCCGGCGGGTGCACGCATGGTTCCGGAGAGAATCCAAGCACCAACGCCACCATCGGCTCGGCCGCCGGCATCTCGTAAGGCACTGTATTACAAGGACTTACACTTTCTGCTTCGCGCCTGACCGTCCCGCTTCCCTCAGCACGCCTCCCGCCGATTTGCCTCCTCCCCTTTCGCGCGTATCTTCCCAAGTGACCCCGCAGCCAACGGGCAACCGTTCACTCGGTATCGCCGCGCAGGAGCGTTCTATGGGCGCACGTTGCAGGTTATGTCGTTTTGCGGCAGGGCTCTTCCTCGTGGGGGTCATCGCGAGTTCCGCCGGCGCGAACACCATGCTCGATACCAAGGGCGACACCACGTTTGAGCGCGTCTACTTCGGATACGGCGGAAACCCGCTGGAAAACCTCAGCCACGTGCTCGCCAACTACGTCGATCCGACGACCGGCATGCCCAGCCCCATCACCAACACCGATGGCACGCCCATCGTGGTCGGCAACGTGAACCTGGGCGAAGACCCGGCCGCCAGCGACCAGACCCAGATTCAGCGGTTCTTCACCGACACGGACCAATCGTACGAACTGACGTACCTCGGTCTCGGGTACGCCAGTTACCTGAACATCATGGGCTTCTACACGTACGAGCCGGGCGAGACGGACCCGGCGGACTTCGACTATAACCCGCTCGTCACCCAGGGCGTCGATGCCCCGGGCACCGTCGTAACGTTCACCGTCCCCGCCGACCATCACTTCGGCCTGTACTTGAGCGCCGACGGCGGCCGGCAGGAACGTAACCGCTTCTTCAGCGAGAACGTCTACAACACCGACGTCGGCGACGTCCTGACCGACCACATGCTCGCCTTCCACACGAACCAGGGCCTCTTGGTGGCGTGGGAAGACCTGCCGCTGGGCTGGGACGGCAAACTCGGCGACCAGGACTACGAAGACATGATCGGCGGCCTGCTGACCTACCCCGGCGGCGACCCGATTCCCGAACCGGCTACCCTCGCCCTGCTCGGCGCGGGGTTGGGCTTGGCATTCATTGCTCGAAGGAGACGCTGACGCAGAAAAGACGAACGCGGACATCTAACCCGCAGTAGTCGTAAGGCGCGGCAGGCGTTCCACCGGATATCCCCCCGTTCGTGTGGGAGGCGCTGCCGCGCCACCTTTTTTGCGCCGGCGGGGCCGCGCCGATTGCCTGTGAGCGGCGGCAACGTCCTGCGCGGTGGGCAATCCTGCCCACCGCGCTTTGGCGGCCTTGGGCGCGGCGGGCAGGATTGCCCGCCGCGCAGAGGTTTCTTCCCCACGTTTACCGCTGCGCCGTGGCGAGGGTCAGGCGGGGGGAGGCCAGGCTGTTCACGAGGACGACGACGCTGCCGTCGAGGGGTTGATCGCCGAGGAGGCTGCGCGATTCGGCGCGGAACGCGTCCCACGCGGCGCCGCCGGCGCGGCGGCAGGCCAGGGCCGTCAGGACGACCATGTCGTTGCCCCGCAGCGGTTGCGTCAGGAGGGCGGCGAGCGCCTCCGAGTCGATCTCCTTGGCCGGGGCCAGCAGCGCGGCAGCCACCACGCGGAACGGGGCCAGCGCGGCGTTCTCGGCCTTGCCCGCCGCCAGTGCCGCCCGGGCCCGTGAATGGAAGTCGGCGTCGTTGCGCATAGCGAGGGCCGCATAGAGCACCTTGTAGAACGCGGCCTGATCGTCGGGCAACTTCTCGAGGGCCTTCAGGGCTTCGCCGGCGGCCGACTCCGACAGCCGCCGCGCTGCCTTCGCCAGACTCGCCAGTTCCTTCTCCTCCGGCAGCGCCCGGGAGGCTTCCGTCACGGCCCAGAGCGACCGCAGTGCGACGGCGGCGGCTGGTCCTTTCAGGAGTTCGGCCGCGCAGGGGCTCCGCCAGGCCACCTGAAGTTCCGTCAGGGCCTCCATGTCGAGGTTGCCGCGCGCCGCAGCGGCCAGCAGTTGCCAACTGAACCGGGCCAGGACACCGGCGACGCGGGCCTTCTCGCCCGCTTCGAGCATCTTGGCGGCGGCGTCCTTGCGGTCGGCGGCGCGTTTGCTGGTCGTCTCGTGGAGCGTCACCAGGTCGCCTTCGAGTTTCGCGTCCGGGTCGGCCAGGTCGGCAAACAGCCGCGCCGCAGCCACGTGAACCGCAGGCGCGCCGGCAACCAGCAATTGGCCGGGACCGTACCACACGGCGGCTTCGTCGCCTGCGCCGAGGTGTTTGCGGACGGCCGCCAGAAACGCGTCGGCCGCCTTCTTGGCTGCTTCGACACGCTGCTTGCGGTCTTTGATCGTCGCGAGGTCCTTCGCCGAAGGCAGCGCCGTCAGCGACACGTCGTACACCCAGGCGGACTCGGTTCCACCGCGGCAGACCGTGCCGGCCACAACCCCGTCCTTCTCGACCCACCATGCCATCCGCAAGGGCATCAGGATCCAGTCGAAGGCCTGGATGGCCGTGGCACCGCGGAGGTCCAAGTACGTGACGCGCAGGTGCTTGCGGCCCATGAGGGCAGCCGCATCGTCAACGCTTCCGGGGATAAGGCTGACCTTCAGCCCGACGGCCCTGGCAACGGTCTTCAGCGCCTCGGCAACCGATGCGTCGCGAATGACCAGGTCGAGGTGCTTCTTGAGGCCGGGCACGTCTTTCGTCCACGTCTCGAGGAGCGTCTCGCCGGCCTTCAGGATGCCTTCGAGCGCGGCGGCAGCCGTCCGGCCGTTCGAGCCACGGTAGGCGAGGGCACTGTTGTCGAGCAGATAGGCGAGGGTGAACTTGGCCCGCGCGGCGGTCAGGTCGCCCTTCTTGTGGAGGCCCTGTGCGGCCTTCAGGACCTCGGCCGCCCGCTTCGCGGCCTCCTGTGCGTAGCCGCTGAGGCTGGTGGCGGTATAGCCCTGGTCGGCGTCGACTTCGTCGCCTTCAACGCCCCAGTCACCCAGCGCCGCCGCCCGCCTCTCGAGAACCGTTCCCGCCGCGAGGCCGCCGTATAGACCATAGGCCTGTTGCCCACCGACGGGGACGCGTCCTCGGGCGGCATACCTGCCACTTGCTTTGGTCTTCGCCAAGCCCAGCGCCGGTGCCGTCCCCAAATGCCTCATCAAGCGGGCCTGTGCGGGCGCAGGGCCGGCGATACCGGGCGCGAACCATGTGCCGGCCGACGCCGAAGAAGCCTTGCCTGCGATGCTGAAGTACGACGCCCGGCCCCACGTGCCGTCGGTCGGCGCGGCCGCCGCCATCGGGGGGGCCAGGCCTTCTGTGAGCATGAGGTCGCCGTTTTCGGACTCGCCGCCGAAGAAGCCCTCGTAGCGGGTGCCTTCGGGAATCGGGACGGGCACAAGCATGCGGCGGGGCGGACGGGCCGGTTCGATCATCGTTCCGAGTTCGCTCTCATCCACCGCGACGAAACTGGTGTACTGGCTCATCAGCCGGTACTCCAGGGCGATGCTCGTGACGGTCTCCTCGACCTGCGGGCTGCCGGCGTAATACGTCTGATGCATCAGTTCCTCGATCTTGTGCCGCGCCCACACCTTCGCCAGGACGTCGTGCCGCGGCTCGCTGACGGGCAACTCCACCCGCAGAGGCCAACTGACCGGATCGCCTTCGACGCGCCCGTTGACGGCGATGCCCGACGAGCCGCCGCCCTCGTACATGCCGAACACGATGACCGGCCTCCCGGCCCACAGTTCGGGGATCCTGGCCGGATACGTCTCGAAGACCCGCAGCGCGCCCCAGTCGATGGAGATCTTGGCGAGTTGCGCGCGGTGGATGCGGTGCATCACCTCGGTGACCAGGGGACCGGCGTCGTCGTTCAGGCCGAGGACTTTCGCCATGCCGCCGCCCTGCTTCGCGACGCCGTCCACGAGGAAGCGGTTGGGCGACTGGCCGATGCCGATGCACCAGAATCGGATCTGGTCGCCGCAGCGGCGTCCGACCTCTTCGATGATCTCGGCCTCGTTGCCGATATAGCCGTCGGTCAACATAATCACGATGCGGACGCGCTCGGGGTCGATCGGATCGTTGATGGCCATCTTGATACCCTTGAGCATCTCGGTTCCCCCGCCGCCGCGCAGGCCTTCCGTGACCTTGAGCGCCTTATTGACGTTGTCCGGCGTGCAGGGCACGGCCTTATCGAACAGTTTCTGCGAACCGCCCGCAAAGGTGATGACCTGGAGCGTGTCGGCGGGTTTCGTGAGTTTCAGCAGGCCCTGCATGGCCTCGCGGACCTTGGCCATGGGGTTGCCGCGCATCGAGCCGGAGACGTCGATGAGGAACGAGATTTCCCGCGGCGGGCTTGCCCTGAGGCGCTCGTCCTCCTGCGGCTGGATCATCAGCATGAAGTAGCCCCGGCCGGCGGGGTCGGTGTGCGCGAGGACAGCCATCTCGGGCTTGGCGCCGACGACGGCGTACTCCAGGACAAAGTCCTTGTTGGGGATCGAGTCGGCCGGGACGATCGCGGCATGCGCCCCGCTCGGACCCGTCCGTTCCATCGTGACCTTGTGGTTGGGCGACCGGATGTCGCGGACCGGCACGCCCGCGTCCAGCCGGACCGAGAGCGAAACGTCGTGGCCGTTGCGCACGCCTGGCTTCAAGACGGGCGGCGTGATGCGCGAGGCGTCCGGCACGCGGTCGGTGTCGGGGGACCAGCCGGTGCCCTTCGGTTCGCCCTCGCCTTCGCGGACCTTGCGCTTGTCGAGTTCGCCGACCTTCCCTTTGAGTTCCGGCGGCACCGGGGGGATCTTCGACGTGGCCCCGCCCGGGATGTACCGCGGCCCGACGACCATGGGGAAGTGGAACGTGTAGACGCCCATGTCGTACTCCAGGACGTCCACGTAGGAGATCTCGATCTTG
>DATKXP010000405.1:0-7595 GCA_035529015.1 Phycisphaerae bacterium
CGCCAGGCCCCATTGCGCCAGGGGCACCTTCTCGTGCTTCGGATGGGCCGACAGAAACGCCTCAAAATCCTTGATCGCCAGCGGATACAACCCCCGGCGGCACAGGGCGTTGGCGTTGTAGTACTTGTCGAGCGCCGGGTCCGACCCCTCGGCCGCAGCGCACACCCCGGCCGCAGCCAGCAGAATCAAGAATGCAATGACCCACCGCGTGCCACTCACATGGAGACCCTCGACACGGCAACGGACGGTCCGCCGGCGTGCTCCCTTCCCCTGAGCGCGGCGCCGTTACGCACGTTAAACGCCTTGGCCGCAAGGTGGTCTCGCAGATTCTCAGGCGGTGGAGCGCTTCGGAAGACCCGCGCCGCGCCTGAGCGGACCCCGCGCTAACGCTTGGGGCTAGTTGGCGCTGGTCGGGGCTCGTTGGCACTGGTTGGCGCTGGTTCGGGCTGGTTGGGGCTAGTCGGGGCTGGTTGGGGCCTGCGCCGATATATACTTTACGAAAACGGCCTTTCTTTGGACCCCCCAAAATGGCGCTTTTCGGTGTGTCAGACCCCGTTTCTGGATCAGAAACGGCGTTTCGGCCCTCAAATGTTAAGATAGGCAAGGCAAAACTTACTCCTTTTTGATCGGTTTTTTGTCCTTTTTTGCTCAAACTTAGTCCGTTCTTCGTCCTTTTTACCCCTTTTTTAACCTACGTGGAGCGGGGTCAATATGCTCTAAAGTATAGGAAATCGGCCGGCAGAGGCCAAGTGGAGGCCGGAGACCGGTCTCGGGAGGCCCGGAAATTGTTAGAACTCTAACAAAATCGGGGGGCGAAAAACGGCCCTGGCGCTATCAAAAAGGGCGATTCTGGCTGAAGGGCCGCGCAGGGCGGGATTCGACGTATGGGCCGAATGGGATATGACAGGGCGAAATCGGGCGATCCCTGTAAGGTCTTGTCCCAAAAGGACTTACGGCTCCCGAGAGGCGGAGAAAGTTGTTAGAGTTCTAACAAAAAACCGGGGCGTGGGGGTGGAACCGCAAAGGACGCCAAGAACGCAAAGAACGGCCTTAATCCGGGTAACGACAAACGGCAACGGCCCGTTCCGAGCCGCGACCGCAAGGGAGCGGGGGCGGATTGAACGGCATACAACGGAACCTCACGCAAAGCCGCAAGGCCGCCACGAACGGCTGCAACTGGGCAAAAGCAAACGGCAACAGCGCCTCACCCAAGGTTTACCCGCCGGGGGCTGGCCGCAACGGCGCCAAGAACGGCCGGGTGGCACGGTCATCCCGAAGGGTGACCATGTGCCGGCCGGTGGCTCGTCGCTCGTGGCTTGTCATCTGCAGCCTGCAGTCGGCAGGCGGCGCGTGGCATGGTCAGCCCTTGGCTCGCGGCTCGTGGCTCGTGACTCGTGGTCTCTGAGCATCAACGCCCTCTCCTTCGACGTCGAGCACTTGCCTCTGGCACAGGCGGCGAGGGATTACGATGGGAATGCGTCGTGGCAGGCGGTCCAGGAACGCAAGGACGTTGCGGAGATAACTGTGTGTCACCAATGGCCCCAAGATAAGGGTTCTCGGGGCCTTTCGGATCGCTCCAGCGTACACGGCGGCGGGCGGAAACCGCTGGTTTTGGGCCGATTCTGAGCCTCGGACACCCAGTGCCAAGGTCGCGTTATAGCCCGATGGGCTCTTAACTTAGGGCCATTGCTGTGTGTCACCGGAACTCGCACCGGAACCTCCCGTACCGCCGCAGGAGCCGCCGCACCTGACGCACGCTCAGCCGCAACAGCCGACCCGCCTCCACCTGTTTCAACCGACATGCGGCCAACGCCGCCATCACCTTCAGCCGATCCCGCTCTTTGCTGCTCATACGCAGTTCGTCATGCCTGTCCGCTCCCCAAGCAACGCCCTGGAAACCGGACAATTCTACTTTGCACGGACCGGACACTATCACGTTGCTGTGACAACCGCGATTCCTAGACTTGACAGAGCCCCTCGACTGTGCTATGCTTGCTTCGCGCACGTCGTTGCTAAACGCATTCCGGTGGGGTGCCCCTATGTTGGGCGGTTCATCGGCGGGGGACGAAAAATGCCCCGAAGGCACAGCGCCCATCCCGATCCTTCATCTGCCGAACAAGAGCGGCAGACGCATGATGGGCTGCTTGTGTCGATCAGCAGACTCCCCTTCGTAGGCACAATCGTACGCGTTCTCGTCACCATCGGCGCACTTGTTCCCCCAGCACTCTTGTGTTGGTTGCTGGGAGGAAAGATCATCGGCGTGCTGCGCTCGGGCGAATTCCAGCTTACCCCGTTATTCATACAGCTCGCCTTTCTGTCCTTATCAGTTGTGTTATCTCTAGCGCTCATAGTGTTTGTCGTCTTCTGGGGGCGCCAGGTTCGCTGGGTACGCGTGTTTCTGCTAGTAGCGCTCAGCGTTGCTGTGGGTGATATCGCAATACTATCTGCACTGTACTACAAAGACCGCCTCTGGTTCGAACAGAACGTAGTGGTCGCTTTTCTCTATGATGGTGTCCGGTACAAGGATGTGCCCCCAGAGAGGCTCGCGGTTGCAGAGATTGCTTTTCGGGACGTTCTCGGGCCCAGAGCGGTCCAACGGCCCACGCTGCACGGCATGGCAGTAGATACGAACGGCATCCTGCGTGCAGAGGTTACGGCGCGTGGAAGGATAGTGGCCGGGATTTCTGATTTGGGTGGCCCCGGATGCCTCCCGGCATGTGGTAATGCATGGGAGATCATCGTCTGCACCTACCCAACATTGCCGGAGTGCTACGGCACAAACGCCAAGGTGGGCGCCGTATCGGTATCGCTCGATAGACAGATCACCCGGCTTTTGGAGTCAGGGCCAGCGCAGTCGTTGAGTCCGGTTCTCATTGTGTATGGGGAGACGGAGCTCTCGTTGCGGGAAGCGCTTGCGTGCAAACAACTGGCGGAGGCAAGGGGGCTTGCCTCGCTGCTCCTGTCCTTGCCCGGAGATGCGCGAGCCTCGGCCTACGGGGAGGCGATACGGGTAGGCAAGCAATGCCGTTCGGTTCTTCTTCTGCTTCAGGACACGGAGGCAACTCTCTTTTGCAGCCGCTTCTTGTCCGACGCGGATGATTACCACGGAGTCGCCCTTCTGCCGTCTCGGTTGGTTGTCACAGATTTGCTGGCGATGCTGTCGCGGCGGAATGTCAAGTGGCGCGCGGCAGTCGGGGCACACTTATACTCGGCGAAGGCCCGAGAGCTGAAGCAACGGCTCAAGAGAGACGTCACACCCCGTGATGCGAATACGTACGTGGCCGCAGCATTGGTTGCGGACTGCTTGCGGTCAGGAGATGTGTTTGGACTTGCCGACAGGGCGTTTGCGAGGCATGCCAGCAATGAGGTGTTGCGCGCCTGGGACTTAGACCCCCTCGAGTTCTCCAAAGCGAACCACGCTATCATAGATGCGAGAATTATCGACGAGCCGTTGGATATGAACCGCTAGCAGGAAGGAGGGGCGCCGATGCCTAGGAAGAAGGCTGTCCCCTATGTGCTTTTACTTGGCGCGCTGGCCGTGCTTGCGCTCATGCTCTCGCCGGTGGGGGCACCTGAGGGCAAGTATGAGCCTTTCATTCTAGGACTGCCATACACGGCCGCTACATGGACACTTGGTAGTCTGGTCTTCGCAGCCCTAGGCATCGCCTTGGGAATCTGGGCGTCTCGGCAGGCGGAGACAGGGAAATGAGCGACTTGAACACGGCCTGGATGATCGGCGGCTTGGCCGTCTACCTGGCAGTCGTGTTCTGCATTTCGTTGATCGTAGCTCGGAGGAGACGGGCGAAGAGCATGTTTGAGTTCTTCTCCGCAGGGCGGTCCGTTGGCTCGCTCGCGATGAGCCTGACCATGTTTGCCACGCTCTTCAGCGCCTTCACCATGGTCGGCATGCCCGGCTTTTTCTACACACACGGCGTGGGTGCTTGGGGCTTCGTCGTTTTCGGGGACCTGGCGCTTGCGTTTGTGTTCTACTTTTATGGAATCAGAGTTGTTCGCCTCGCTCGTGAGCACAATCTGTCCTCACCCATCGAGCTCCTTTGGGTCACCTACCGGTCTCGGGCAGTAACTAGTGCCGCAGTCATAATTATGAGTGTGTTCATCATTCCGCTTTTTGCCATTCAGATCGCCGGCATGGGCAAACTCCTGGCGGGGGCAACTGCGGGCAATATTCCGTATTGGGCAGGCGCTGCAGTGATGCTTGCGGCAATGTCTGCCTACAGCCTAATCGGGGGATTACGTGCGGATATATGGACGGACGTGGTGCAGGGCATTGTAATGCTAGTGCTCGTCGTTGTAGTGTGCTGGGTGTTCATCGCCAAAGAGTGGGCCGGCAGTATCGCGGCAATGTTCGAGGCTCTCGCCCAGCAGGGGAAGGGTGCGTGGCTATCGCTTCCAGGACCCGCCAAGTTCTTTTCGCTGCCAGCGCTGATATCGTTCTTTATCCTGTTTCTCTTGGTCCCAGTGACGTTCCCGCAGATGGTAACCCGGTTCTACGCAACGAAGTCGGAAAAGGTAGTTGCCCGCACCATGATTGCGTTCCCGCTTCTTACCTTGATTATGTTTATCCCCGCCGCCCTAATCGGCCTTGGGGCCACAACGGTATTTGACCTCAAGTCCGGAGATCTGGTGATGGGGGAAGTCTTGCGGCGTTATGTCCACCCTGGCGTGGCGGCGCTGTTCGCAGTCGGCGTCATCGCGGCTGCAATGTCCACGGCGGACTCAGTGCTGTTGGCGATAGGCTCAGTATTCGCGCGGGACGTGTACGCGCCTCTGGCTCGGCCCGAAGCGAGCGAGAAAGAGCAGATGTGGGCTGCCCGTGGCGTCATGCTGGTACTTATGGTCGGCGGGCTAATCGTCGCCCTGGAGCCCCCGAACCTGATCGTGCAGCTTTCGATTCTCTCGTTGGAAGGAATGGCCATTCTGGCGCCAGTCTACATCGGATCTCTGACGACGGCCGGACGTAGCCCGGCTGCGGCCATATCGAGCATCGTGGTGGGCTTCGCCGTGTTCTTGGCATGCGAGGTGCTCATCCCCCGACCGTGGCTGGCTGGATTCCGCTCAGGCTTAGTGGCAGTTGCTGCAGCTGGTGCGTGCTTTGCGCTGGTAGCTACCATCGGGGCAAGGCGTCGCATGGCAGCTGTGCAAGGCGGCCCGCGGGACGGCATTGTCCCCTCTTAAGAGCCGGATTGGTGACAGGCGGCGTTGGGTCGGCTGAGTGAGCCACGTCGGTGCGCACGAGTTGGTGTGTGCCGAGACTCGAAGCCAACTTCAGAACTTCTCTCAACTAGCCGATCATCTTTTAACATGTTGTCATTCGTTCCCCGCAATGCCTGCACTCCCGTCTGCGCATGATTCGGCGGCCCTAGGCGGGACGGGTATTCCGGGGACACCCATCAATGGCACTAGGATAAGCATTCTTGCCTCGCTTTGATTCGGGGGGCAGGATACCGTCTTCCTGGCCCCGAAGAATGCCGGGTGGAGCCCATGCCGGTTCTGGGACACCATGCCTGTCTCGTGCCGCACGGATTGGGCGGCGATGACCATAGGGGTATCGTAATGCTTGGAGGGAGGCAAAGCAAGGACATTGCCGCGGCGCGCCGGCCTACATACTCGGCCCGAACATGGTCACCCTTCGGGCTGACCATGCCACCCGCCAAGCGAAAGCATGGCAGGCGGCGCGTATGCGGGGCACTGGCGGGCAAGCCGCCAGTGGCACCCGGCATGGCACCCGGCGTGGCGAGAAACGCACGGCCGGGCCCTTCTTCGTCCCGGCAGGCCGGGACTTCGCCGGGTCTTCGCTGCGCTTCGACAAGACCCCCAGAACACCGGGGCAGGCGGCCGTGGCACACGTGCGTATGCGCGGCACTGGCGGGCAAGCCGCCAGTGGCACCCGGCGGGGAGTCAGGCGGATGACCGCTACTTTTTGGGCTTGGCCTTGGCCTTGGGCTTGAACGACCACAGGGGCGATTCGGTGAGGGCCGACTTCATGAACTCGTCGAGTTGCTTGACGACGTCGGGGTGCTTGTCGGCGAGGTTGGTCGTCTCGCCGATGTCGGTCCGCAGGTCGTAGAGTTCGAGCGTGCTGTCGGGGTTGCGGATGACGTTGTTTCGGACGCCCTTCCAGTGGCCCATGCGGACGGCCTGCTTGCCGCCGCCCTCGTAGAAGGCCCAGTAGAGGAACGTGTGCTTCTTCTGCCTGTCCATTTGGCCGAGCAGGGCCGGCAGGTAACTGATGCCGTCGATCCCCGCCGGCGGCTCGATGCCGGCGAGTTCGGCACAGGTGGGCATGACGTCCCACATGGCGCAGGGGTAATCGCACGTGGTGCCGGGCTTGATCTTGCCGGGCCAGCGTGCGATGAACGGCACGCGGATGCCCCCTTCGTACAGGTCGCGTTTGAACCCCTTGAGGGGTCCGTTGGAGTCGAAGAAGTTCGGGTTGTGGCCGCCCTCGAGGTGGGGGCCGTTGTCGCTGGTGAACGACACCAGCGTGTTGTCGTCGATGCCGAGTTCCTTCAAGAGGTCGAGGAGTTTGCCGATGTACCCGTCCATCCGCGTGACCATGCCGGCAAACGCCGCGATGGGGTTGGTGACCGTCGGGCCGGAATAGCGTCCGATCTTGTCCTCGAACTCGGGGAACTTCTTTCGGAACGGCGCGTGGGAGTCTTCCGGCACGTGCATCGACGCGTGGGGAATGGTGAACGGCAGGTAGGCGAAGAACGGCCTGTCCTTGTTGGCCCTGACGAACTCCAGGGCCTGCCCGGCGATGAGGTCCGCCGAATACGTTTTGCCGTCCAGCGGGACCTTCGTGTCGTTGTGCCACAGATGAGCGGGATAGTACGTGTGGGCCTGGCGCTGACAGTTGTAGCCGTAGAAGGTGTCGAAATGCCTGACCGGGTCGCTCGTCGAGCCCGGCGCGCCGAGGCCCCACTTGCCGAACATGCCCGTCACGTAGCCGGCCTTTTTGAGCATGCGCGGCAGGGTGAAGATGTCGGCCGGCATGGGTGCCTGGCCCTCGGGGTTGACCTCGCGATTGCCCCTGACGTGCGAGTGTCCCGTGTGCAGGCCCGTCATCAGCACGCACCGCGTGGGGGCGCAGACCGTGGAGCCGGCGTAGTAGTCGGTGAACTTGACGCCCTCGGCCGCCATGCGGTCGAGGTGCGGGGTCTGGAACTTCGTCTGCCCGAAACACGACAGGTCGCCATAGCCGAGGTCGTCGGCCATGATGTAGATGATGTTCGGCTTGCGTCGGCCGGCGTCCGGGGCCGCCGACGACGCCCGCGACGCCGACAACGCCGCGACGCCCAGCGAAGCCGCTTTCAGAAAACGGCGACGATTCAGTGATGGCATTCGGTGTCTCCCGTGTCAGAGGTCGGCGATGACGGTAACCCGCGATTTCCCGGATAGGGCCATGCCCACGACCCTCGCGGGCCTTCCGCATGATTCTATCGCGTTTCCGGACAGCGGCAATCTCTTTCGGGACGGCGGCGCGGTCACTCGCTCGTCAGCGCCAGGTTGTCCAGGTGGAACGTCGTCCTGGCGTCGGCCGTGCTCGAGAAGCCCAGCCAATCGAGTTGTTT
>DATKXP010000406.1:0-4295 GCA_035529015.1 Phycisphaerae bacterium
GCACGCGACGTGGCCGCACACCTCTGGGAGCGCCGCGACGTGCCCTGCACCGAGGCCCAACCGTTCTTCACGAGCGTCGTGCTCGATGCGCTCGCGCGGATCGGCCGGATGGACCTGGCGCTGGCGATCATCCGCGACCGATGGGGCGGCCGCATGATCGACCGCGGCGCCACCAGCACCTACGAGGAATGGGGCGTCAACGGGTCGTGGCGGTCGGGCACGTACCGCGGGTTCCTCCGGACGCTGAGCCACGCGTGGTCGGCCCACCCGGCGGCGTTCCTGATTCGGACCCTCCCGGGGATCGAGATCGTCGAACCCGGCTGCCGCACCGTCCGCATCCGCCCGCACGACGTGCCGCTTGACTACTCCGTGGCGTTCCCCACGCCGCTCGGCCCCATCCAGGTCACCAGGACGGGCGACCGCATCGAGCGCAGCGTGCCGGACGGCGTAGAGGTGATGGACTGATCGGCGGACCCGCGACCCGCGACCCGCGCGGTGGGCAATCCTGCCCACCGCGCCGCCATACAAGACGGCAGGCTGGTGGCCTGGGAAGGCCACCAGCCGGATGAGCGCCGCGAACGAGCCGCGACCTTCCGGTCGCGGCCATCCTACGCACCGGGGAGCGCTTCCCCCCGCGAGAGCCTTGCCGCGGCCGGTGCACGCCGCTTACCCTGCAGCCGGGCGGCGGCGGGCGAAGAACAGTTTGATCTTCATGCCGACGCCGATCGCCAGAACCAGCAGCCCCGCCACCGGGAAAACGCCCAGCGCCACGCCGAAGACGCCGAGAACAATCAGAACGGTCGAGCAGATGCTCTGCGTCCGCAGATCGATCGACCGGCCGCGAAGCCATCGGCGGACCAGCGCGATCGCCGCAACGAGCACCGCGACGCCGGCCACGCGCTCGGCGCCTTCGATGAGCGGCATCGACGCCGACCGCGCCGTGATCTCGACCTCGCCGCGCGGCATGGTGAACCGCAGCAGCGTGCCGCGCTGCGGCAACTGGACGTCGAGGCTCGCGAGGCCCGCCGGCATCTCCGCGCGCCAGGCGACCCACGGATGCCCGCCCAGGCTGATGGTGGTGCCGGCCACGACGGCTCCGCGGTCGCTATCCCGGGCGTCACCTGCCACACCCTTCCCCGCGACGACACCCGTGACGAAACGACCGTCCGTCAGGACCGCGCTGAGGTCTTCACCGGACCGAATCACAACTTGGTCCGGTGTTAGTGTTGTGCCCGTGAATTCGAGTTGCTGCTTCTCCAGTTCGGCCTTTTTTTCGAGTTTCTCCGTATACCGCTCGACGACCTCGGTCTGGCTGAGTCGGCGCTGCTGCTGCCGGGCCTGGTCCTGAGCCTGCTGCCGGTCGGCCATGTCTTTGGTGGCGAACTGCTGGAACATCTTTCCGGCAGCCTGCGACTGCGGCATCTGGGCCTGGTGCTGGACCGCAGCGCCCTGTTGTCCGCCCACCTGGAACCGGGCGCCGGCCTTGGCCTGCTGCGCCTCGCCCGCCTCATTGAGGAGCCGGTTCCCGCTGAACCAGGCGGCGTTGAAGCCGACCTGGCCGGGCGCCGGTTGGGCCGGCTGCTGCTGGGCCATCTTCCAGTTGGCGTCGAGGCCCTGCACCAGGTTGCGTGCCCGTCGGTTCCGCTGCCCCTCGTAGGCCTCCCGTATCAGGTCGTTGTTGAACGTCACGTCCACCTGCTGGGCCTGCTCCTGGACCTGGATCTCCTTGTCCGCGTTCTTGAGGACGATGGCCGAGTTCGAGATTTCCGTCTGGAGCGTCGTGTTGTTGTCGTACTGGTTGCCGAGCGTCATCTGGTACTTGTTGATATGCTCGGCGATGCTTTTCAGGTTCGACCTGGCCCGCGTCTGCGCGAAGGGGTTGTCGGACCGCAGGGTCTGCATCAGGCGGTCGGCCAGTTTGTTCTGGTACGCCAGGACGCCCGCCTCGAAGGTGCCTTCCTGGGTCACGCGGCTCATCGTGCCGCCGAAGTCGAACCAGGTGTACGTCTCGGGCAGGTACAACTCGACCTGGCTCAGTTCCGCGTTGATGTTGACCGGCCGGATGAGCGGGAACGTGACCGACCACGCCAGGGCGTCGAGCGACCCGATGCGGCCGCCGTACTTCAGGACCACCGCGTAGTCCAGGTCGCCCTCGGCCGTCTTGACGATGGGGATGCGCACCTTGCGGGCCTCGCCCATCACCGTCGGCTTCACCGGCTGGCCGGCCACGACGGCGGTCCAGAGGGCGGCCCCTTGCGGCAACTCGATCTCCAGGAACTGCTCGGTCCGGTTGTCGATCCGGTACACCTGTTGGGCCCGGTAGGCGCCGCTCGAGTCCATGACCAGGTCGGTCCGGGCCAGTCCGATCCGCGCGCCGACGGTCTCGACCGCCGCACGCTGCTTCGTCCGGAACGCCAGCCGCGGCGCCTCGGCGCCCGGCGACACGATGAACGCCTGCGTCATCCCGCCGCGGAGCATCCCGGCCACGGTGGCCCACTCCTTCTGCTGGCGGCTGAGGCGCTCGAGGCCGTCGCGCGTCTCGACGAGGACCTCGTCGCGCCCGGCGCTTTCGAGGGCCACGTACCGGCGGTCGGTCCGGCCCGTCTCGACGATCGGGATCGGCGCATCGTGGGTCCCTGCGGCCAGCAGGCGGTCGTTCTCGATGAGCACGCGCAACTCGTCCATGACCTCGTCCTGCAGTTCCAGGCGCACGCGCACCCACGCGGCATCGTCGGCCACCGGCGTAACCGTCTTCTGCCTGAGCAGCGGCACGCTGATCCGGGCGTCCTTCATCCACGCCGGCACCAGGAACGAGACCTCCCGGATGCCCGCGTTGCGGATCGTCCAACTCACCAGCACCGCCTCGTCGATCGACCGGTCGGTCACCCGCGCGTTCGTGACCGTGAAGCACGTGACGTCGGCCTTGCGGGCCGTCAGGACGAGTTGCCCGGCGTAATCGGGACGCGTGTAGTGAAGCGCGATCGCCGCCAGAGACTTCTGGTCGCTCGCGAGCCATCCGCCGACGCGGGCCAGGAGCACCCGCTCGATGTTCTCCAGGTTCTCGGTCTGCACCTCGAACGCCGGGTCGGCCTGGACGACGATATCGCCCTGCTGGCGATCGACGTCGAGCACCTCGATGTGCGGCACGGCGGTCTGGAGCGTCTTCCGGTCCTCGCCCAGTTTGCCCTGGATCACGATGGGGCATGCGCCTTGCACGCCGCTCGCCAGGTACACGGTCAGGACCCGGCGGTCGGCCTCGTCGGTCAAGGCCCACTCGAAGGTGCCGGGCGCGACCACGCGGTCGAGTTTCAGGTCGGCCGGCACGACGAAGCGGGCCCAGTAGAGCGGCCGGTGCTGGACGGTGAGCGTTGCCCGGACTTCCATGCTGCGTTCGCGTTCGGCCAGGCGCACGATCATCTGGACGGCGGCCGACTTCTTCGCCACGACCGGCTCCGCCGCCAGCCGCACTGAAAACGGCGTCGCCACGAACCGGTACGCCTGAAACGGGCGGATACCCAGCGGGCTTTCCAACTCTCCGACGCCGGGGACGGCCTTCTTCGGGTCGGGCGGCAGGTCGTCACGGCGCACCCCGGTGGTGGTGACCGTCCGGAGGTCGAGCAACGGGCTGCGGCGGATCACGAGTTGCCCCGTGTGCCGCTGCGCCCCCGTCACGCCGACGACCGGTGCGTCGAACTCGCCGGCCGCCACGGGCGAGGAGCCCGCGTCGGCCTGACGCCAGATCGTGATCGTAAAGTCCTCCGACGCCTTGGCCCGCTTCAGCAGGGTCACCGTCACCTCTTGCCCGTTGCCGGCTGCCTTGAGTTCCCATCCGCGGACGTTGGTCCCTTCGACCTTCTCGACGGTGTATCCCTTGGGCACCTCGACGGTGAAGAAGTCGCGCTCGCCGTGCCGGAACTCCAGGTGCACCGCCCACACCAGTCGCAGGCTGTCTTCCTGGACGTCGAGGACGGCCGTTGAGGCGGCGGTCAGGGTCTGGTCGATCTGTCCTTCGCTGACCTTCGGCCGCCACTGGATGGAGATGGCCCCGCCGGCCGCCAGGGCCGTCTCGATGGCCTGGCCGGCGACTTTGGTCTCGTACACCGCGCGGTCGGGCACGCCGCCCAGGCGGACTTCGGTCCCGGCGTCCGGGACGGTCAGCGCCAGGGCCGTGGCGGGGGCGACGGGCAGCCGCCCTTCGATGATGCGCCATCCGCCGCGACGCTGCAGCCGCATCCGCACCGCCAAATCCAGCCGGTGCCGCCCTTTGCCCGAGACGTAGAGCACGATGAAGGCCT
>DATKXP010000407.1:0-3475 GCA_035529015.1 Phycisphaerae bacterium
ATCGTCCATCGCGCGAGTCATCGTCCATCGCGCGAGTCATCGTTCATCGCGCGAGTGATTCTCCATCGCGAATGATGCCATGCGTGCCGTGCGCGTGCAAGGCGCTTTCGAGCATTGCTTGACACGTGCTGGGTGCGCGGCTAGTCTGGTCGCAGAATCGGAGTTCTCCCGGGAACCGTTGCCCGCGCGTCGGGCGCGATGCGAGCCAAGGAGGTGCGCTGTGAAACGTCGTGAACTGCTGAAAGTCGGGGCGGCTGGCGCGGGACTGGTGGTGCTTCGGTCCGGCATGCTGATGGGCGCCGATGCGCCGAGCAACAAACTCAACATTGCCGCCATCGGCGTGGGCGGGCGAGGCGGCGGCGACGTCAACGGCTGCCAGAGCGAGAACTTCGTCGCCCTGTGCGACGTGAACGAGAAGAACCTCGAAAAACAGGCCAAGCGGTTCCCCAAGGCCAAGACGTACGTCGATTGGCGGCGGTGCCTGGAGCAGAAGGACATCGACGCCGTCATCTGCGCCACCACCGACCACACCCACGCCTTCATCAACACGTGGGCGCTGAACCGCGGCAAACACGTCTACAGCGAGAAGCCGCTGGCCAACTCCGTCGAGGAGGCCCACGTGGTGCGCGAGGCGTACCTGAAGCAGAAAGACAAAGTGGCGACGCAGATGGGCACGCAGATCCACGCGTCCGACAACTACCGCCGCGTCGTCGAACTGGTGCGCGGCGGGGCGATCGGCACGCCGAAAGAAGCCCGCGTCTGGTGCAGCCGCGCCCCCACGGGCGGCGACTATCTGCCGGAGGTCACGCCCATCCCGAGCCACATCCACTGGGACCTGTGGATCGGCCCGTCGCCGTTCCAGCCGTACAACCCAGGCTACGTGGGCGGGTGCCTGAAGTGGAACCGGTTCTGGAGTTTCGGCAGCGGCCAGATCGGCGACATGGGCAGCCACATGATGGACCTGGCCTTCTGGCCGCTCGACCTGAGCATCCCCACGACGTGCAAGGCCGAGGGCTCCATGCCCTGTAGCGAAGCCACCCTTCCCACGTGGCTGACAGCCGAGTGGGACCACCCCGCGAACGACTGGCGGCCGGCCGTCAAGGTCTACTGGTACGACGGCGGCAAGAAGCCCGGCATGCCGTCGAAGGTCTTCAACCGCGACGAGATGTTCAAGGGGGTCATCTTCAGCGGCGACCAGGGGTACCTGATCTGCGATTACGGGTTCCGGATCCTCATGCCGACCAAGGGCGACATGACCCATTACACGTCGCCGAAGACCGAAAAGGACCTCATCCCGAAGTCGAAGGGGCACCACGCCGAGTGGATCGAGGCCGCCAAGACCGATAAGAAGACCACCTGCAACTTCGATTACGCCGGCGCCATGATCGAGCACAACCTGCTGGCGCTTGTGGCGTACCGCGTCGGCAAGAAACTCGAGTGGGACTCGAAGAACCTCAAGGCCACGAACTGCCCCGAAGCCGACAAGTACATCCGCAAGACCTACCGCGAGGGGTGGACGCTGAACGGCTAAGAGGCGGATCTGAGATCTCAGATGTCAGATCTCAGGTCGCAAACGTCAAGCGACGACGTAGGCCGCGGCGCCTGAGACCAGACGGCCGAGCCCGGGCCGGAAGGTCCGGGGCATCCGGGTCGCACGCCGCGGCCTGCGTCCACACCAATGGCGTCAAGCGCGTCGGCGTCGCCGCACGAGCGCCGCCGCACCAAGAGCCACGAGCGCCAAGGTGGCGGGTTCGGGCAGGACGGCCCGCCAGGCCTCCTGCTGGCCCTGGGGATTCCAGCCGATGCCGACGATCGTCGGCCCGTTGTCCGAGACGCCCCAGGCCTGCGTCAGCCTCCAGCCGGTCATGTCGATGCCGATGTCGTTCTCGAGCACCTCCTTGATGATCCGGATGCCGTGCTGCTCGTCCCACAGCATGGCCCGTTGCTCGTCGGTGCTGTCGGACTGGACGTAGCCGACCACGCGCGACCCGTCGGCCGAGACGCCTTGGGCGCGGGTGTGGTGGTCTGGCTCGTAACCGCCGAGCGGCACCAGCCCCGTCCCGGCCGTCCAGCGGTAGGCCTCGAACAGGGCCGTGGCGTGGTTGTCGAACGTTCCGACGATGACCGAGCCGTCGGCCGAGGCGCCGGTGGCCGTGAAGGCCCCGCCCATCGGCACCATGCCGGCAACATCGGTCCAGCGGAAGGCGTCGCGGACGCTGCCGATGCCGTCGGTGGCGTGGCTGTCGCCGACGATGGTCTGGCCATCGGACGAGATGCCGTCGGCGTTGCTCTGGGGATTCGTCAGACCGGGGTACAGCGTGCCGAGGGGTTCGAGGTCCCCGGACACGGTCCAGCGGAACGCCTCGTTGGCTGCGGCGCCGACGACGATCGAGCCATCGCCCGAGATGCCTTTGGCCCAGACGCCGGCGCCCGCGACGGCGATGCGGTCGAGGCTGCCGCCGGGTCCCCAGCGGACGCCCTCCCAGCCGACGGGCGACGCGAAACTGCTGCCGGCGAAGCCGACGACCCAGTCACCGTCGGCAGAGACGTCGTGACCCCAACTCATCGTCAGGCCGCTGGGCGTTGCGAGCGGCTGCATACCGGTGGCGGCGGTCCAGCGAAACGCCTGCTGCAGACCCGAGGCACTGGCGCTGGACCCGACGACGACCGATCCGTCGGCCGAGCACGCGCGGGCCTCGCTCGGAAAATCGCCGCCCGGCAGATGGCCGAGTCCCTGGAACCCGTGGGGAGGCGTGGGGGCCGCTGTGACAGGACCGACCATCGCCAACGTCAGAATCGCTGCCAGGACTGCTCGCATCGTCTTCTCCTCTGCATGCTCCCTGGACAAAAAAAGGACGGGCCCGGGGCTCCTCCAACCCCGGAACTCGTCCGTCCATCCCAACAGTCTTCTCATCGCGGCGCCGCAGGGGGCGCTGCCCGTCCTCTAGACCGTTATACGAGGGGGAACCCCGCCAGGCCAGCAGAAAAACAGCATCAGGGGCGATTTCCGCCGCCGCCAAGGCTTCGGCGGACAGGCGGCTCGCCACTAAAACCGGGATGGACCGCTCAGCGCCGTATCGCGTGCTGCACGATGAACTCGACGATAGGCGCCGGGTCCTTGAGACTGTGTGGGTGGTGGCCGCAGTCGTTCTTGATGATGAGCCTGATGGACCCGCCGAGTGCCTTGTAACGCTTCTCGACGACGGCGGTGTTCTCGGCCACAGGCACGACCTCGTCGGCACCGCCGCAGACGTGGAGCAGGGGGATCTGCGCCCTGGCAAGCGGTTCGAGGTTGTCAATGGGGTTTTTGTCGTAAGCGAGAGCCTCCTCGTCCGACGCAAACCCGTACGCCTCCTTGCACGCTCGCCAAGCGCTGGACGTGCCTTTGCCTTTCCCCTTGCCGGCAGGCCAGGACTTGAAGTCACACACCGGGGCGTCGGCGTAAATGCAGGCAACCTTGTCGGGGTTGGCGGCC
>DATKXP010000408.1:0-46071 GCA_035529015.1 Phycisphaerae bacterium
CCGAAACGCCCTCGACGCGCTCGACGGGATGGGGCAGGTCCACTTCGCCGACGCGCGGCGGTTCGTCAAACGCGCCGCCGCACGCGGCCAACGGTACGACCTGGTCATCCTGGCGGCGCCGGAGCCGGCTTCGACGCTCGAGGCGCGTCTGTACACGCAGGAGTTCTTCGGCGAACTCTCTCGTGCCATGGCCGACGACGGCGTCCTTGTCTTCACGTTGAGCACGCCGGTGGGCTATTGGAGCGAGGAGCCGGCCGCCTACGCCGGCAGCATCGTCACGCCCCTGAAGCGGGTCTTTCCAGACGTGCTTCTGACGTTCGGGACGCCGATGCACTGCTTCGCGGCCAAGCACGATGGCGTTCTCGTGGAGAGCGGCGAGGCGCTGGCCCGTCGTTACTGGGACCGTGGCGTCGAGCCCCACTACTTCGACCCGGACTGGTTTCTGGGTGCGTCCGACCTGTTGGATCGCGAGAAGCGGGCCGCCGTCCGCCGTGCCCTGGCCGACCAGCCCCCTGAGTTCATCAACACCGATGAGCGCCCCGCAGCCGCGCTGTACCACGTCCGCTATTGGCTTCAGCAGAGCGCCGCCGCTCACGCCACACCGGACGCCCCGGCCGAACACCGCGCCGACGTGCTGGGTGCGCTGCTGCGGCTGCGGTTCGACTGGGCGATGCTCGGGGTCGTGGCCGTTACGATGCTGGCGGCGGTCAGCGGGCTGGTGCGCGGCAGGCGAGGCATTCGGCGGACGGCCCTGCTCTGGTCGGTCGGCACGACGGGCTTCGCGTCGATGGCCCTGGTGATGGTGCTGCTGCACACCTTCCAGACGCTCTACGGTTACGTGTACAGCATGGTGGGGCTGGTGATCGGGGTCTTCATGTTCGGGTTGGTCATCGGCAGCCTTGTGATGAACCGCCGCCTTGGCCGCGCTTCGCGCGATCCGTCGCGGGGACCGGGGCTGCGGACCGTTGTGGCGCTGGACCTGGCGCTGACCGTCTTTGCAGCCGGACTGGTGCTCGGCTTGGCGCTGCTGAGGCGGTCGGCGGCCGACTGGCCCGTCCAGGTTACGACGTTCGCGCTGGTGGCGGTTGCGGGAATCCTCGGCGGCCTCGTGTTTCCCCTGGCCGCAGCCGTTGCCCTGAAGGAGCGCGGCGCCACCACCGGCCGCGCGGCCGGCGCCATCGACGCCGCCGACCACCTCGGCGCGTGCGTGGGAGCCTTGGCGACGGGAACGGTGCTGGTGCCGATCCTGGGCGTAAGCGGAGCCTGCCTGGTGGTGGTGGCGATCAAGGCGCTAAGCGCCGTCCAGGTGGGGGTGGCGTCTACGATTGGGCAGCGGGCTTCGGCGGCGCCTTCTCCTTCGGCTTGAATGCCAGGGCCTGCTCCTGCGTCCAGACGCCGGGTATCTTCGTGCCGCACGAGGCGCAGGCGCCGTCGCGCAACTGCGAGACGTCGGTCTTGTAGCCGACTCGCTTGATGACCACCTTTCCGCATTTCGGGCAGTAGGTGTTGCTTCCCTCGTGGAACGGCACGTTGCCGACGTAGACGTACCGCAGGCCGGCGTCCATCGCGACCTTTCGGGCACGGTCGAGTGTGGCAATGGGTGTGGGCGGCAGATTATTCACGCGGTAGGTAGGGTGGAACCGCGAGAAGTGGACCGGCACGTCGGGCCCCATGTGCGAGACGAGCCACTTGGCCATCTTCTCCGTCTCGGCCGCCGAGTCGTTCAGCGTCGGAATCAGCAGGACCACGATTTCGGTGTGGATGCCGATGTCGGCCAGCACCTCGAGCGCATCGAGCACCGGCTTCAGGTGGGCCGCGCACTGCTCGACGTAGAACTTCTCGGTGAATGCCTTCAGGTCCACCTTGACGCCGGTGAGGTGCTTGCACAGTTCGCGGAGCGCCGGCTCGCGGATGTAACCGTTCGAGATGATGACGCTTCCGACGCCCTGCTTGCGCCCGATGGCGGCGGCATCGTGGGCGTACTCGTAGAAGACGACCGGCTCTGAGTACGTGAAGGCCATCGTGGGCGAGCGTCGCGTGCGGGCGATGCGGACCAGGTTCTCGGGGGGAATCAGCAGGCTCTCCACCTGTTCGGGCCGGTACTGGCTGATTCGCCAGTTCTGGCAGAACTTGCACTCCATGTTGCAGCCGGCGGTGGCCACGCTCAGGGCGGTCGTCGTCGGCAGGTAGTGGTAGAGGGGCTTCTTCTCGATCGGGTCGAGGTTGATGCTGCACAGGTTGCCGTAGACGAGGGTCTTGTAGTCGCCGCCCTGGTTCTCGCGGACGCCGCAGTAGCCGCGCTCGACCTCCGCCACGACGCATTCGCGCGGGCAGAGGGTGCAGCGGACGGCTTTGTCGGGCAGCCGCTCGAACCACATGGCGTCGTGGACGGCCGCCTGCGGCCGGGCGCCGTCGGTTACCCTGTCGCCGGCAGCGTCCTCGGCGAGCGCCCGGGCGGCGCAGAGCGCGCAGGCGCCTGCTCCGGCGGCCCGGAGGAACTCGCGACGGGTCGTGGCGTGCTTCGCGTTCATCCCACGTCCAACCATGGTCTACCTATACTAACGACCTCGATGCGCTCGAGATTCGCGGTTCCCAGGCCGCGCGCCTCGGCGCTCGCCAGGTGACGGACGGGCCGCTTCTCGTCGGCGAATGGTTTCATCCCGACTGCGCCGCGCTTGCGCTGGAGAATCTCGCAGCCGACACGGTCGGCCGCCACCGGGTCGGTGGCCAGGATCAGGCCGCCGTACGGCCACTGCCACTGGCGCCGTGTCGCGGGCCCGCCGTTGTACTGCGGCCACGTGGCGTCGCAGAGTGCCAGGCGAAGGCGGTCGCGGATGGGTTTCTGGGCACAGGCGTCGGCGATGAACGGATCGCACCCGTTGTCGTGGTACTTGTTGGGGTTGTGGATGGCGCCGAAGAAGTTCTTCATCACACCCGTGATCCCAGCGAGGTTGTGGTCCTTGAGGATAGCGGCGCTGGCGAGCGCCGTAGAGTCGTCGGTGACGATGCGGCTGATGAGGCTGCCGGTGGCGCCGCTGGTGTACACGTCGGCCGAGTAGCCGCCGTTGCCGCGGCGTTCGAGCGCGTCGGTTCCGAAGCACCGGACATCGTCGCCGGTTCCTCGGAGCGTGTAGCCGGCGACCCGGAGTTCACGACTGAGCCGGTCCCACACCGTCACCCGTTCGGGGGGCAGGCCGATGGCGCCCACCGCCTCGGCCAGGGCAAGTGTCACCGCAGGCTTCGTCGGAAGGCCGAGGCAGTTGACTTTGACCGCGAGACGGTCCTGGGGCTTGAACCAGCGGGCCCACGCATCGGCGGCCTTGGCATCGCCGGTCAGGGCGCGGGCGGCTTCATCGAGCAGTTCGCGGACGCGCTCCGGCGTCGGGCCGCGCCCCTCGGTTGCCAGGGCGTCGTGACGGATGACGACGACGCGCGACCTGTTCGGCGCCGGCGCCGGGGCGGGTGCGGGCGGCGGCGACTCGCCGCACGACGCCAACTGGAGTCCCGACGCCGCTCCCGCAGCGACCGCCGAAGCGGCGGCAGCGCGGGCCAGGAAGGTGCGCCGCGTCATGTTGCCGCCACAACCGGTCATTATCGCCTCTCTGCGCCGCACGCACATGTCTTTGCGGCGACTGGACGGCTCATTTCTTCGGCTTTTCCTCGTGGAACACCTGAGCGGTAAACCGGTAGAGTTCGGTTTCAGGGTCCTTCCAGGCGTCGTTCGGCAGCCCCGCTTTGCCGCACAGGTGTGTGAGGTACTGAGTGCGGTCCCATCCCTGTTCCACGGGGACCTGCGGCAAGAAGACGCCCCGGCTGCGTCCGCGCGCCATGATGAGGCCGTCGCGGCCGACGGTAATCGTCTCGAGGTCGTGGACGCGGCGCGTCGGCGAGAGGACCGAGATCTCGACCGTCAGCGCCGGCCCTTCGGCCTCGGTAATCGGGTTGCTGACGAACCGATGGTCCTTGCAGGCGTGGCAGGCGTTCTCGATGATCGACTCATGCAGCGGCCCGACGGCCACGATGTGGCCGATGCATCCGCGCAGTTGACCGGCGTTCTTGAGCGTCACGAAAGCGGCGCCGCGTGCCTTCAGGGCCGGCGTCAGATCGTACCTGGCCGGGTCGGCGGTGGGTTTCTCACCCGTCTTGAGGAACGCGGTGACGGTGTCACGTGCCAGGCGCAGGAGGGTCTGCTTTTCGGCACTGGTGAGGCCCTCGCCTGCCCGCCAGAACGCAATCGACGTGTAGGTGACGGAGTTGGTCCAGTCGCCGGTCTGGCGTCCGCTGCTGTCGGCCGCCACGGCAGCGGCCTGCACGTCTTTCCACGGCTCGACGATCTTCAGAAGCAGGCCGATGGGGTTGCGTCCGCAGATCGTGTCGCGCGTCTGCGTCAGGTGCTGCTTCCATCCAGGCAGATCGATCTGGACGATGCGGTGGATCGCCATGCTGTTGAGCGCCTGGAGGTTCTTCTGGATGTTGTCGCGGAACGGCACGTAGCCGTAGTTGGGCCCGTAGTGGGTGAAGTCGCTGCTGACGACCAGGAGGGTGCCCGAGTCGGCCAGCGGGCGGACGGCGTCGGCCAGCGTGGTGCGTTCCTCGTCCGTCAGGTCGCCCACAAAGAGTTCGACCATACGGAATTCCTTCAGGGCGCGCTGGAGAAACGGCAACTGGTTCTCACACGACCACTCCGTCTTGTGCGGGGCGGGCTGCTCGGTGACGACGGGGCACTTCAGGAGCGCGTCCACCGCCTCGACGTCCACCGGAATGCTGCCGAGCGGCGTCTCGTAGGCATCGACGCGCAGGACGCTCCCGCGGCGGACGGGCATCTGGTGGCTGAAGCCGATGAGAACGACGCGCCCGTACGAGCGGCCCTTGAGCGCCGCGTAGGCTTTTCCGGCAACCGAGCCGGAGAACTGGTATCCGGCGTGCGGCACGATGAGGGCGGCCGGCGCCGCGCCCAGGTCGGGCGGCTGGACGGAGAGGTACGCGTCCACGAGGCCGCCGAGACGGTCGGCGTCATCGGGGAACCACCGCCCTGCCCCGGCACACGCGTGAACCTTGCCGGCGGCACCGGCTGCGACGGTCTCGGCGGACGCAGCCGGCGCGGCATCGGCCGGCTTGGGTTCGGCGGGCATGGCACGCTCCTTCACGTCGGCTGCGCTGGACGTTTCGGCGGCGGCAGTCGGGTCGGGCGCCGTTCCCTCGGCCGAACAGGACGCGACCAGACACATGACGGGCGCGGCAAACGCCAGCAGGACAGCAGGAGTCAAACGACGACGGCAGGACGTGATCATGGCCGGCCTCCGGCTCGGGGCAACACTTGCGGCACGCTGTCCGCTTTACGGTATCGATTATAGGCAGACGGGGGCTGCAAGACAACACGTGCCGGACAGCGCTGAGCGGCAGGGGTGCCCTGCCTAGAACGTCTCCCAGTGGCTCACGTCGTCGAGGGACCGCTTCTTGGGGTTGGGCAGGTCGCCTTCGGGCCAGCCGAGGGCGATGAGCGCCACCAGGTTCATCTCGGCCGGCGCGCCCAGGCGTGCGACCACCTTCGGGGCGTAAGGTTTCTTATCGCCGGCGACCCAGCACGCGCCGAGGCCGAGGGCATGGGCTGCCACGAGCATGTTCTGCGTGGCGGCCGATCCGTCTTCGAGGTAGTACTTTGTGTCGGTGGCCAAGACGGCGATGCAGACGGGGGCGTCGGCGATGAACGGCCCGTAATCGGTCATGGAAGCGATCTCGCTTCGGGCCGCCCGGTCGGTGACCACGACGAACTCCCATGGCTGTTCGTTGCGGGCCGTGGCAGCCAGGCGACCGGCGTCGAGGATCTGTTCGAGAAGATCGCGGCCGACGCCCTCGGCGGCAAAGCGGCGGCAGGAGCGGCGCGTGCGAAGGGCTTCTAGGGCATCCATGCTTGGTCTCCTGAAACATCGGCGCGGCGGGCGCGCCCGTTACGGTTTCGTGCCCGGCACGAGTTTCGGCAGCGGCTTCGGCACAGGCTTGGGCTTCGGCGCCATCGTCATGACCTGCTGGTCCACCACATCGACGCGTCCGCTGGAGGGGTCGTACGTGATGGTGCGTGCGGCAATGAGGCCGAACTCCTGGGTAGCCTCGTTCTCCTGCCAGAGCCGTGCCCACTCATCCGGACCGGGGCCGCGATAGAGGCGGATCAATTCCGGCTCGCGCTGGTACAGCAGCCGCGCGCCGCTGCCGCGACGGTCGTCCACCCAGAGCATGACGTCGCCGTCGGCGACGAGTTTTTCGACGGTCATTCGCTGCTCGGGCGGCGTGTTGGGGGCGGGGGCCGGCTCGGCCGTTGGTGCTGTTTCGGAGGCCGGCGGCTTCTGGCCGAAGACGACCTGGAGGTCGCGGCAGGTGATGCGCGTGTTGGTGGGGGTGCGGCGCTGGGTATCGCCCTCGCCCGGCACGCCGCGCCCGATGTGGGTGGCATCGACCTCACCGCTGAAGTAGGCCCTCTCGGTCGTCCCGTCGTAGGCCATGCTCTCGGCCCAGCCGACTGCGGTGCGGGCGTATCCCGAGGGGACGTCGCCCTTCCAATGGTCCGGGGCCTTGTCGGGTGGCAGACCGGGGCTGACGTTCTCGCCGTCGCGGGTCCGTTCGCGGGCCAGGATGCGAAGGCGTCCCGGCCCGCGCATGTAGGCCTTACGGTTCTGTTCCAGGAACGTCAGGTTGTCACCGATCATCTCCATTCGGTGGCGGACGGTTCCATCGTCGGCCAGTTGCTCGTCGATGGCCAGGACGTCGTTCTCGGCCAGGAGGCGGACGAGCCGCTTCTCGCCGCGCTCACCAAACAGACTGGTCATCTCGCTGCCGAGAGACTTGGCCTGACCGGCCTTGGCGGCATCCGGCTCGGCAGTTTCGGTCTTCGGCACGTCCGCGAAGTAGATCCAGAGGCGCTGGGCATCGAGGCGGCTGCCGCCCGTCTTGGCTTTGACAGCGCCGTCGAAGTGGGCGAAGTTGCGGCTGTCCTCGAAGAGCATGCTCCTGGTCCACTCGACGATGAGGGGCTCGGGCTTGTCGCGGGGTCGGCCCTGGAGGTCGCTGGTGGCGGGCAGTTCCAACTCGCCTGCCCCCGTGACGCGTGCCTTGCCTTCGGTCTCCGAAAACTCGATGCGCGGGCCGACGACGCGCGACTGGGCTTCGACTTTCTCGCCCGCGGCCGTCGTGACCTGGTGCAGCCGGCGTGCCCGTGCGGGTTTGCCCTCCAGAAGCAGACTGCCGGCGGTCCTGTCCTGGCGGACGTGGTCGCCCTCGGCATGGAGGTCGGCCCGGTCGATGAGGACGTTGCCGAAGGCCTCGAGGAACCGGGCCTCCATCTTCCCCTCCTCGTTCCGGTCAAACTCAACCGTCAGGTCCTCGGCCCGTACCTTGCCCTGGGGATCGTTAATGGCCACATCGCCCTTGGCCTTGAGCCGTTTCGGCTGCGTGTCGCCGGAGGCGTCGCGTTCGAAGAGGATTTCGAGTTCCTTCCGGCACGCGATGTCGCCGATGGCCGGTTTGACATCGCTCGATGCGGCGTCCGTCTTCGGCGGCTCGGCGTTCTTGAGGTACACGTTGCCCTTGCCGGTCAGTCGCTCGACAGCCTGGCCCTTCTCTGCCTTGGCCGGGAAGAACTCGATGAACAGGTCGTCGCCCTTCAGAATCCCGCCGGCTTGATTGAGGACGGCCTGCCCGTGGAAAGCGGCCGACTTGATCTCTCCCAGGCCGCCCGTCTCGCCGCTGGGAAGGCTGTAAAGCGCCAGTTCCATGCCGCGCTTCCAGGAGGCATCGAGCGGACTCGGCTCGACGGGCTTGGCTGTCTCGCCTGCTGAAGCGCTGGTCACGGAGGGGGTCAGGCCGCTCGTCTGCACCTCGGCCTGGAGCCGGCCCCCGCCCTTGACCTCTACCCTGGGGGGATCAGCGTTGCGGTAAAAGTCCAGCCGCTGGCCCGTCAGGTGGAGGCGTCCGGGCTGCTCCAGGAAGATCGGTTCATCTTTGCCGATGATGGTCGCCACACCCGTCTTCTGGTTGAACTGGACGGCGTCGCCCAGGATGACGGTCTCGCCGTCCTCGATGCGGACGGGCCGGCCGGTGGCTTCGACCTGGTGCTGCTTGTCGCCGAGGGCCTTTCGCTCTTCCGGGCCGACGGGTGTAACGATGAGCGGCCCGTCGGCTATGACGATGAGCAGGGCCTTGGTTTCGGCCTCGGCCTCGGCCTGGGCCTCAGCCGTGGTCTTGCCCTCGGCCTCGCCTGCCTGTCCTTGCCCCGCTTCTCCCGTTTTTTCGGGCTCGCGTTGCGTGTTGTAGAGGCTGAGGTAACCGCACCGCAGACGTTGCGTTGCCTGGCGAGCGTCCACGTCGCCGGCCAGGTCCATGCGCCAGAGGTTGCCGGACTGGTCCTCAGGCGAAGGAGGTTGGGAGGAGTCCGCAGCCAGGGGCGCCGAAGGGGTCGTCGGCGCAGGCTCAGCCGGTTCTTTCTTCTCCTCGGGTTTGCCCTGGAGGAAGTTCATGCGCTCGCCCGTCTCGAGGGTGATCAGGATGTCCTCGAAGAAGGTCATGGTGTTGATGCGTCGGGTTTCGCGGTCCAGGGCCATCCGCATCTTTCGGGCCGTCAGGCTCATCTCGCCGCCCACCATGACCACGGGGCCGTCGGTGGCCATCTCGTACGTCGTGTTGTCGAACTCCAGGTCCTCCAGGCTCACGAAGATGTCGTCGGTGAAGTCTTCGGGCGTGCCGCGGTCGTGGACCAATACGAGGTTGCCCCAGAGGCGGCCGGATTCGATGTCATCGGCGTTGAGTAGCGGGCCCTTGGTCACGGCCAGACCCTTGTCGGCCAGGAGAGTGATGACCTCGCCGCTGCTGGTGAAGAACTGGATGCGAGGCCGGTGGATGTCGGCGGTCTTGGCGGTCCGGTGTTCGACCACGTCGGCAAGGAATCGCATCTGGACACGGCCGTCTGCGTCCTTTCGGGTCAGGTTGAGGTTCTCCGTGCGGTCGTGCAGGAACCCGCCAGGCGTTTGCATTTCACGACCGCCGGCGGGTATCTCGCGCACGCTCTGGCCGGCTTCGGGCCGATAGTCCGTCAGGCTGGCCTCCCAGTCCAGATAGATCCACCGCAGGACCATGAAGCAGAAGACCGCCCCCATGAGCGGCAGGACCACCAGCATGACGCGTTTGAACGTCACGGCCTGTCCCTCCACGGGTTCCGCCTGGCCGGCAGATCGCTCGGCAGCCGGTCCTGGTAGCGCCGTGTCACCCTGTCCCAGAGGCCCTGGTAGGTGAGGATAAGTTCAATGGTCTCGCGGACGGCCCCTGCCCCGCCGTCGGCGGCCGTCACGTAATGAGCCACACGTTTGACTTCCTCGACCGCGTTGGCCGGGGCCACGGCAAACCCGGCCCGTGCCATGGGTGGGATGTCCACCAGGTCGTCTCCGACGTAGCAGACGCCCAGGGCCGCGACGCGAAACCGTTTCAGCATCTTCTCGAAGACGGGCAGTTTGTCCTTGATGCCCATGTAGACGGCCTCGATGCCCAGTTCGGCCGCGCGCTTCGAGGCAGCCTTCGACGCACGGCCCGAAAGCACGGCCGCCCGGTGCCCTGCCCTGAGCCAGTACTTGATGCCCTGGCCGTCGAGGCAGTTGAACGCCTTGATCTCGGTGCCGCGCGTGTCCAGCACGATCCGCCCGTCGGCCAGGACGCCGTCCACGTCGAGCACGAGAAGGCTTATAGCATCGAGCACGCGCGTCTCCTACAGGCCAACGCCCGTGGCCAGGAGGTCCTGGACGTCCACGAGTCCGACCAGTCGTCCGCCCTCGTCCACGACGGGCAGTTCCTCGATGAAGTAGCGATTGATGATGTCGATGGCGTCGCCGGCCGTGTCGCCGACGCGGACGAACTTGGGGTCGCGCGTCATGACGTTGGCGATGGGCCGGTCGAGGGCGTCGGCGTCGCCCGATTCAAGAAGGCGTCGGAGGTCGGCGTCGGTAAAGATGCCGGTCAACTTGCCCCGGGCGCCGGTCAGGCAGACGGCGCCGCTGCGGCGGCGCATGGCCTTGAGGCTGGCGAGCGCGGCCCGAACGGTCAGGTTATCGCGCGCGGCGGGCAGGTCGGCGCCCTGGCGCATGACCGTCTTGACCAGGATGAGTTGGCGTCCGAGGCTCCCGCCCGGGTGATAAAGCGCAAACGCTTCTCGGCTGAAGCGACCCTCCTTCTGCCGCATCTTCAACACCGTCAGCGCCAGGGCGTCGCCGAGGGCGAGCATGGCCGTCGTGGTGGCCGTCGGGGCAAGGCCCATCGGGCACGCCTCGTCGATCTGTCCCATCCAGAGCAGAACCGTCGCCTTGCGGGCCAGGGTCGAGTCGCGGTTGCCCGTCATGGCGATGATGGGGACCTTCATCTTCTCGAGTTGGCCGAGGAGGCGCGTGACCTCGGCCGTTTCGCCGCCGTAAGAGAGGATCAGGACAACATCCTTCGGTTGGACGCGGCCGAGGTCGCCGTGGATCGCCTCGGCGGCGTGAAGAAACAGGCTGGGCGTACCGGTACTGGCAAGGGTAGCGCTGATCTTGCCGGCGATGATGCCGGCTTTGCCGATGCCGCTGGTGACGACGTTGCCCTTGCACCCGTAGAGCATGCGTGCGGCGTCGGCGAATTCCCTGCCGACCCGGCCGATCAGGCCGTGGAGGGCCCGCGCTTCGTGAGTCAGCACTTCTCGAGCATACGCCAAGTCCGGCCGTGCGCGGCCCGACGCCTTGCGCTTTACCATGCCCGTTCCCCGTGTCCCGTCGATGTGTCCAGTCTAATCGGGTGCCGACGGCGCTGCAAGCCTTCTTCGCCTCGGTGGGAATTCCCGCAACATGCCGCCGTGTGAAACGTTAAACCCCTTGCCGCAGAAGCGTTTCAATCGTATAAATGGGCGGGTACGGATACCATCTCAGTAAGGAGGTTGACCCGTGCAGCACATGACGTTGGTGCGCTACATTGGCACACTGGCCATGGTGTTCCTCGTCGTCGGACCGGCTGTGGCGGCCGAGACATCCGGCGAGGTCAAGGCCGAAGCCAAGCCGGAGTTGACGCCCGAGCAACACCACGCCAAGGGCGAGGTCCTCTACGACGGCAAGTGGGTGCACATCGAGACGCTCTTCAAGGACTATCGTCGGGCCAGCCACGAACTGGCGTACGCCGAGAAACGCGGCGACAGCGCGAAGGACGAACTTGCGGGCCTTCACCGCGAGATGACGCTGATGAAGAACGAGACGCGCGAGACCGAGCGACCCCTTCGCGCGGAGTTGGGCAAGGCCAGGAACGAACTGCGCACGCACAACCACAACCTCAAGAAGCGGCCGCCCACCAAGCCGACGCTCAGACAACTCCCGGACCGTCCCAGACAGCCATCCAACTCCAACAGCAACCGAAACAGCAGCCGGTACGGGAGCAGCGGCAGTTACGGTTCCAGCAGCAACGACCGTTACGACGACCAGATGCGCCAGTGGCGTCAGACCTCCGACGCTATCCGATCCGATAACGAAACCAAACTGAAACTGTACCAACAGGAACTGAAGATCTACCAGCAGCAGCAGGCTGCGGCCAAGGCGGAGATCCCCAAACTCGAGGCCACCATCAAGGAGTGTTTGGCCAAACTCGACGAGACGGAGGCCGACCTCGACGAGAAGCAGGGACCCACCCGCCAGAGATCCGACAGCACGACCGAAAGCGTCCTCGCCCACAACCGCCAGGTCAGTGTCATTGAGAACCGCGTCAACGAGATGGCGGCCGCACTGCGGGCCGCGCCGGAAGCCCTGCGCGCCAAGCACGGCATCGTCGAATTTGAGAAGGTCTTCTACTCCTCGGCGGAACTGCGGGCCACGCACGAGAAGACGCAGTCCGAAATCAATCGCGTCCGCGACCAACTCAAGGCCGACTCGGAGAAGGCAGGAATCCCCTTTCCCGAGAAGTGGCGTCATCCGCAGCAGGACCGGATGGATGCGATCAAGGGCCTGCTCGACAAGGCGGCTGCTACGAAGTGAGTTGCAGCCGGTCAAGGGCCTACGGCTGCCGCCGGCCGGGCCATGACTTCGGCCGCTCCCAGAAGTGATCGTTTCGCGCCCCGTAGTCGTCTTCCCAGGGCGTTGCCTCAGTTGGTGCCGTCCGACGGCTTCGCGGCTGCGGGATTGCCGAGGACGCTCTTAACCGGCCCGGAGCGAACCTTGTCGGGCATCGCGATCGAGATGGGTGCCGAATAGATGGTCGGCCCTTCTGGCGGCTGGTAGCGGGCCTGCAACGTGATGACCGGGACGGTCGGCGTGTCCTTACCCCATCCGAGTTGTGCGGCATACCCCCATCCTCTGATGCTCCGCACGCGGCAGGCAGCGAGTTCGTCGGCCGTGAAGTTCCAGACCTTCAGCGGCTCCGAAGGCGGCGCTTCCCCCTTCTGGACCCGTCCCGAGTACATCATGAACTCCAGCGTCCCCTTGACGAGAACCGGCTCGGGGCGATCCACCCGGATCAGCCATACCCAGGCCTGCACACCGTCGGGCCCCGGCTTCTCGTCCCAGTTGATGACAGCGGGCGGAGCGACCCAGAAGTCGACCCCGTCGGCGCGGTCCACGGGCAGCGGGGGCCTGGTGCTGACGGACTTCAGTTCCTTGGCACCGGGCGCCGGGCCGCCGCAACCTGCCGCGAGGCACGCGACCCCAAGGACCATACAGCCATACACTCGCGTCATGGCGTCGGCTTCTTCTCCTCAACCCGCGCCGGAATCAGGATGCGTTTGTTCGGTCGCGGGGCCGGTTCGTCGGACGTCTTCTCGGTGTCGGGCTTGGGGTTCATCTCTTCCCAGATTCTCCGGCTGAACTCGTCGAACGGCTGGTCCTTGAGATGCTCTTCCCCGGTGCCCCTGAGCAGGTCCAGCCGCTTGAGTTGAGCGGTGGTCTCGATGTCGGCCTCCTCGATGTTGCGCAGGACGGTCGGCGTCAGGATGATGAGCAGTTCGGTCCGCTCCTTGACCTTGCGGCTTGAGCGGAACAGATTGCCCAGGATCGGTATGTCGCCGAGGACGGGCACCTTGTTCAGTCGGTCACGGTCGGTCGTCGTAATCAGGCCGCCGATGATGATCGTGTGCCCGTCCTGAACGGTGACGGTTGTCTCGGCCGACCGGCTGTTGATGATGATGGCATTGACACCCTCGCTGATGGGAACGGTGGAGTCGTCGATCGAACTGATCTCCGGGCGCACCTCCAGGTTGACGAAGCCGTCGGGATTGATGCGCGGGATGACGTCGAGGATGATGCCGACCTGCTCGTACTGGATGGTGTTGATGGTCGTTCCCTCGTCGGTGACGCGGCTGTTGGTGATGAACGGCACGCGCTGGCCGATGTTGATGGTGGCCTGCTGGTTGTCGGAGGCGAGGATCTGGGGGCGGCTCAGGAGTTCCAGCCGTCCCTGGCTCTCCATCGCGCGCAGGAGGAAGTTCACGTCGCCGCCGGTCACCGAGACCTGGAACCCGGGGTTCAACTGCAGGCCGGCCGAGGCCGCAAACAGGGGCGCCGTTCCCCCGGTGACTTCGTGGCTCTGCCACGTATCGGTGACCCGCCAGTCTATGCCGAACTCGTTGGTGTTGTCGATGCTGACCTCGGCCAGGAGCACCTGGATCAAGACCTGCGGCGGGGGCTGGTCGAGTTCCTCAATCATCTGGGCGATGACGTCGTAGTACCGCGGGCTGGCCGAGAGGAGCAGCGTGTTCGACGTCGGTTCCGAGACGATGACCACCTCGCGTTCCAGGATGAACTGCGACGTGGTCGCCGCGCCTTCACCCAGCGACTGTTCGAGGAGTTCCCGTTCCTGCTCCAGGAAGCTCGTCAGCGCGGCCTCGATGTCCTGGGACTGGGCGTTGCGCAGGCGATAGATTTCGGTCAGGCGTTCGGCCGCCGTGCTCTCGTCCAGTTCCTTGACGACATTGGTGGCCAACTCGATGTAGTGTTTCGTGCCGCCGATGAGGAGGCTGTTCGTTCGGATGTCAACCGTCACGGTCAGGGCCACGTCCTCGGCCGATCCGACGACGGCAACGGGCCCCTTCGCCTCGCCCTCGGTCGGGACCAGCGTGTACTCGATGGCCTGCTTGTCGGTGCCGGTCTGCTGCATGCGGAACAGTTCGTTAAGAACCAGGGCCATGGCCCGCGCGTCGGAGTTGATGAGCGTGAAGACGCGGATCTCGGCCGTCCGCGGGGCGGTCGAGTCCATGGCACTGACGAGGCTCTCCAGGAGCGGCATGTTCTCCAGAGGGGCCGAGATGACCAGCGAGTTCGACCGCCGGTCCGGCGTAATCAGCACGCCTTCCTGAAGGGCGCTCGTGATCAACTGCCCGCCTTCCTTCGACCGTGTGACGAACTGCAACAGGGCCTGGCGGTTCGGGCTGGTCTGGGTCAGGGCCGTGGGCTTCTGGTTCAGCGCGTCGTTCAGAATCTGGGCCAGTTCCGCCGCGTCGGCGTTTTCGAGTGTGAAGACGCGGATCTCGGTCACGCGCGGCACGCTGTCGGTATCGAGTTCCTTGACCAGTTCGCCGATGCGCTTCGTGTCCGACGGGCCGGCCTGCACGACGATGGCGTTAATCCGCTCATCCACGCTGATGCCGACGGCCGGACCGGCTGCCGCGCCGGGCGCCTGGTAAAGACTGGTCAGCGTATTGGCGACCTGGGTCGCGTCGGCCTTGCCGAGCGGGAAGACCTGGATGCTGGTGCCCGGCCGGTCGGGCTCGGCGTCGAGCCGCGCGACAAGCGACTCGACCAGTTTCATGTCCTCGGGGCTGGCCGACACAATCAGGGCGTTCGTCCGCGGTTCCGTCAAGACCGTCACGGGGTCGCTTGGGTCACCGCGCGTCGCCCGCTGGGTGAACAGTTGCTCGATGGTCGGCTGAAGCACCCCGGCCGTGGCCTGCTCCAGGTAGAAGATGCGGAACTCGTTGGCGGCCAGGACCTGGTCGGTGTCGAGTTCGCGGATCATCGCCTCGATGGCGTTGAAACTCTCGCGGCTGCCGGCCACCAGCAGCGTGTTGGTCCGGGCATCGGCGATGACGCTGACGGGCAGCATGCGCCCGGTCCCCCCGGCGGCCTGCTCGGCGGCGCGTTTGGCGTCGAACAGTTGCTGGAGCGTCGGGGCCAGCCGCGTCGCGTTGGCGTTCTTGAGGGCGAACATCCGGAGGTCGCCCAGGACCGAGAAGTCCTCGCTGGAGTCGATCTTGCGGATGATCTCCTCCAGGACGGCGAAGTTCTCCTTGCTCGCCGAGACGATGAGGGTGTTCGTCCGAGTATCGACGGTGATGGAAACCTTCTCGCGCTCGGCCAGGGCCTGATTCGCAGCGGCCGCGACCATCCCGGGCTTGTAGAGGCCCTGGCTGACCAGGCCCTGGAGCATCGTGGCGATGCGCTGCGCGTCGGAGTTCTGGAGCGGGTACATCCGGACAATGCCGGTCTCGTCGGGCGGGGCCACGTCTACCTTCGCCAGCAGCCCCTTGATGAGCGCCAGGTTCTCCTTGCTCGCCGAGATGATAAGCGCGTTGGAGAGGGCGTCGGTTTCAACGTCCACGCGGTCCTGCGGGACGGGCGTCTGGCCGGGCAGCGTCATGCTCTGCAGCCGCGCTGCGAACAGCCGTTGAAGCGTCGGCCCGATGATGCCCGCGTCGTTGTGCTCCATGGGAATCACGACCAATTGGACCGACGGGTCCTTGAGTTCGACGTCGAGTTTCTTCAGCAACCCCTGGATGACCTTCGTGTCGTCGGCGTTGGCCGCCACCAGGAGGGCGTTGACGCGGACGTCGGGCAGGATGATCGGCCGCTGGCGTTGGACGTCGGTCGTGCGCGCGGCCTGGTAGCGTTGGTCGAACAGGTTTTGCATGGTCGTGCTGATGGTGCCGGCGTTGGCGTGCTCCAGCGGAAAGAGTTGAATCTGGCCGCTGATGGCGGGGCTGGCGCCGTCGAGTTGCTCGGCGAGCGACTTGGCCAGTTGGAACCCCTCGGCCGACCCGCCGATCATCAGGCTGTTGCTGCGGGCGTCGGCCAGGATGATGACGCGCAGGGCCTCGGCGTCGGCTGCGCCGAGCGTAGCGAACCGCTGCACGCGGGCGTCCATCAGTTCCTGGAGCACGGGGCCGATCGTGATTGCCTCGGCGTTCTTAAGGGGCACGATGCGGATGTCGCGAAAGGCGATCGGCTGCTTGGCGTCAAGGCCCTTCAGGAGCGTGCCGATCATGGCAAACGTCTTCTCGGAGGCCGACACGACCAGCGCGTTCGTCCGCGTATCGACCTGAACCGTCGGCACGTCTTCGGCGCGGACGAACTCGGCGTTCGGGCCGGTGAACAGGCCGTCGATGACGTTCTTGAGGCGCGTGGCGTCGGCGTTGACGAGCGGCACGATCTGCACAACGTTCAACGACCCCGCGCCGGGGATATCCATCGTCTTGATGACGTCGGCGATGAGCGGCATGACGTCGCTGCGGGCCGCCACGACGATGGCGCTGGTCGTCGGATCGGCCTGGATCGTAAGAGCGGCACGGGCCTTGGGGACCTCGGTGGCGTTGCCGATCTTCTTGCGGTCGAAGATCGTGCGTAGCCGCGTGACCTGCGTCTTGAGTCCCTCGCTGCCGGGGGTCGGCGCGCTCTCGGCGAACACGGCTTCGAGCATGGGCGCGAGGCGGGTCACGTCGGCGTACTGGAGGTAAAACACGCGGACCTCGGTCACGATCTTGCCGGCGTCACGGTCGAGGTCCTGGATGACGAGGTCGGCCAGGGCGAGCGACTCCTCCAGGCCGCTCAGCACGAGCGAGTTTGTCCGGAGGTCGGCCGAGACGTTCAGCGGATTCACAAGGGCCTTGCCGCTGACGCTGTCGGGTTCGGCCTTGCCTTCGACACTGGTTCCCTCTTTGCCGCCCAGTTGCTGGCCCTGGGTGAAGATGTCCTTGAGAATCTCCGTGACGGACTCGGCGTCGGCGTTCTTGAGGTGGACGACCCTTACCTTCGTGCCCTCGGCGAGCGGAAAACGGTCAAGCACTTCGACGATGGCCGCCATCGCCACCAGATTGTCGGGCGTCGAGGAGATCAGCAGCGCGTTGGAGCCCTGCATGTTGACCAGTGTGGGGTCGGGCGTGATTTTGATCGGCTTCGTGAGGTCGAGTTCGGGGATGACGCGTCCGTCGGCGCTGCGGACTTTGAGCAGCCGGACCTGTTCCTGCAGGGCCCGTGCCTCCGGCGTAACCACTGCCGTCTCACTCGGCCGCAGCATCTCCGTCAGCACGGTGGCCAGCCGTGTGGCGTCGGCGTGTTTGAGCGGGACGATGAGTACGTCGGCCTCGGCGTAGGAGGGCTTCTTGTCGAGGGTCTTGATGATCTTCTCGACCTGCTCGAACATCGGGCCGCGCGCCGTCACGATGATCGACCGCGTCCGCTCGTCGGCCTGGACGCTGATCGGCTCATCGGGGCGGGTCTTTTGGAGCTGGGCAAGCATCTGCGCCAGGACGGGCATCACCTTCGTCGGCTGGGCGTTTTCGAGCGGGTAGATGCGAAACTCCAGTTGCGGAGCGATCTCCTCCTTATCGAGTTGCTCGATCAGGTGTTCGACTTCCTCCAACTTCGCCGCCGACGCTGAGACGACCAGCGCGTTCGTGTCGGGCAGCGCCGTGACGGTGACCTGGTCCTCGGGCCGTGCGGCCACGCCGGGCACCGCGCGGTAGAGCGTTGTCAGGGCCAGCGCCACGCGCGTGTTGCTCGTGTTCTTGAGGGAGAAGACCTTGAACTGCCGCTTGGCGTCGGCTGCGGCGGCGTCGAGCGCCTCGGCCAGTTTCCTGATGATGTCGAAATCCTCGTCCGAGGCGTTAATCAGGATCGACCGCTGCTGCGGCAAGACGGTGGTCTCGACCTTGCCGCCCGTGGGTCCCTGCCGTCCGGACGGTCCGGCCTCGCCCTGTGAGCCGCGCGGGCTGTACGTGCGGGTGCCCGTGCTGCTGCCCGTGCTGCTGCGTCGGATCGGCATGACCGAGCGGCTGGTCGCCTCGCCGAAGATCTGCCGGATCGCCTGCTCGACCTCGGTCGGGTCGGCGTGCTTGAGGGTGATGATCTTGAGCGCCCCGCGTTGCGGCTGCATCTGCTCGATCTGGGCCACCCACTCCGAGACCTGTTTGAACATGTCGTCGCTGGTGGCCAGGACGATGGCGTTGGCGCGGGCGTCGGACGAGACGGCCAGCGGGTCGATGCTCCGTTTCTCGCGGACGGCAATCAGGTACTGCTGCCGATACAGTTCCTGGACCATGCCGGCGACCTCGGGCGCGTCGCCGTTGGTGAGTTGGATCACGCGGACCATTGCCGCCGAGGACGTCGTCGCCTTGTCCAGGTCCTTGGCCATCGCCAGGACCTTGTCCACGTCGTTCGACGGTCCGCTGATGACCAGGGCGTTGGATCCCTTCTCGGCCGAGACCGTCACGACCTCCTGCCCGGCCGCCGAGCCGAACCGGCTGGCTCTCGCCCCCGTCGCTGCGGTCGAGGTCTGGGCCATCTTTTCGAGCACCGGCGCCAGGTCCTCGGCCTGGGCGTTTTCAAGGATCAACATCTCGGACCGGATGCCGGCGGTCGCCTCGGAGTCAAGTTTCCCCAGAAGGTCTTTGACCTTCTCGAGGTTCTTCGCGCCGGCCGTCACGATGATGCTGTTCGACACCGGCTCGGCCACCACCGTCACCAGGTCGTTCGGGTCGATGGCCCGGCCGGTGCTTCGCTGTGGCTGGAAGGCCTGGCTGACGGCCGATGCGACGCTGGCGGCCTGGGCGAACTTCAGCGGGATCAGCACGGGTTCGGTCACGCTTCCCGGGCTGGCCGTGTCGAGTTGCGTGGCCAGTTCGCGGATCTTCTCAAACGTCTCGTCGTCGGCCCGGACCATGAGCATCCGGGCGTCGCGGTCGGCCTCAATGACGACGTTCGAGCGTGGTCCGCTGCTGCCCATGCCGTAGGAGCCGTAGGAACTGTAGGAAGCGTAAGAGCCGTACCGGCTGCTCCGGCTGCCGCTCTGACTGGAACCGAACACGCGGTTCAGAACCTGTGCCACGGCCGTCGGGTCGGCATTGGCCAGCGGGATCAGGCGGACGGCGTACTGGTCCGACGGGGCGACGTCGAGTTGCTCGATGAGTTTGGCGATCTGGTCGTGGTCCTCGACGCCGGCGCGGACGATGAGCGAGTTCGAACTGCGGTCGGCGTTGATGCGGACCTGCCCCGTCGTGGTCGATTGTCGTGACCAGCGGCTCCAGGGGCTGCTCCCGCCCGACGCCGAGGTTCCACCCTTCTGGATCGTCGCCTGAAGCGCCGACGCCACGTCCGTCGCCTCGGCGTACTCCAGACGGTACACCTTCACGGTGACCTGGTCCTGGGTCTGTGCCTGGTCGATCTCGTCGATGATCTTGGCGACGAGTTCGTGCTTCTCGGCCGCGGCAGAGACGATGATGAGCCGGCCGGCCTCATCTCCGGTCACGCTGACGCGCGACCGGTCGGTCCCGCCGGAGCGGCCCATGCGGGTGCCCTCGCCCGAGGGCGCGGCGAAGATGTCCTTCAACGCCGTCACGACGGTCTGGACCTCGGCGTTCTTGACGGGGTACGTCTTGACGATAACCGCAGGCGCCTGGTCCATCTCCTCGATGAGCCTGGCGATCTGGAGGTGCTCCTCGGCCGGCGCGCGGACCACGATGGAGTTGCTGCTCCGGTCGGCGCTGATTTGAATCTGGCCGCCGCTTCCTGTAAGACTCCCGGTGGCGCCCTCTGTTGCACTCCCCATTGCACTGCGGCGTGTCCGGCCGGACCGCGATCGCTCGACGGTGCCGCTCAGGGCGGCGGCGACAGCCGAGGCATCCGCGTTCTCGAGGCGATAGACCTTGATGGCGACGTCGCCAACCCCCTGGGCCTCGTCCATCTGGGTCAGGACCGACTCGATGAGTTGATGTTCGTCGGCGGGCGCGGAGACGATGATGAGGCGACCGGCCTCGTCGCCGCTGATGACGATCTCCTTGTCGAGAACCGTCTTCGTCGCGCGTCTTCCCGTGGCGCCTGGCGTGGCCCGCGTGCTGCCGCCGAACACTTCGCGCAGCGCCGTGACCATCGCGCCCACGTCGCCGTTCTTGACGGGGTACATGCGGACCGAGGTGACGGCGGCCATGCCCGACTGGTCGAGTTCCTCGATGATGCCGGCGACGATCTCCATGGCGTCGGTGGGCGCCGTCACGATGACGGAGTTCGTCTGCCGGTTGGCCGACAGGTTGACCATCGAGGCGATATCCACCTGGGTGATGCCCTGCTTGGTCCTGAGTTCCAGCACCTGGCGGATCATCTCGACGCGCTGCTGCTGCGGCTGCTGCGGCTGGGGCCGGCCCTTCTGGTCGCTGCCGCTCTGTTGAGGCTGCGGCCTCGGCTGGGACGTCCGCTGGACGGCCCGCTGGAACAGTTCCTTGAGGTTCCCGGCCACCTCCGTGGCGTCGGTATTCTTGAGGGGGAAGATCCGGACTTCGCTGACGACCGTGGGCACCTGGTCGAGTTGCTTGATGAGCATCTCGACGTCCTCGAAGTCGACCGGTTTCGCCCGGACGATGACCGTCCGCGTTCGGAGGTCGGCCACGACGCTGATCACCGGCGGCGGCGCCGGGGCGGGCGGCGCCGGCTGCTGACCCTGCTGGCCCCGCTGCTGGCTCCGCTGCTGAGTCCTGGGTTTCGGGTTAAACAGATCGTCGAGCGTCCGCGCCACGGAGTCGGGGTCGGCCTTTTCGATCTTGAAGACCCGGAACACGGCATCCACGTCCATGGCGCTGAGCATCAGTTCATCCAGGAGACTCTGGACGTAATCAAGTTCCTGGCGGCTGCCGGAGATGATGAGCGAGTTGGAGTTCTTGTCCACGGCGATGGTGATAGGGGGCGGCGCCTCCGCGGCGTCGGACTTCTGCGCGTCGGCCCCCGCCCCGGGCGCCGGCAGGACACCGGGGCCTTCCACACCAACGGGGCCCGATTCTCCCTCCGGCCCCTTCACCGCATCGGACGACCCTTCGGTCACAATCACCTTGTTGCCGGTCATCTGCTGGTAGACCGACCGGAGGACCTCGGCCATTTTTTCGGCCTTGACGCTCGTCAGCGGAATGACGCGGACGCGGTACGAGTTGTCCTTGGCGGCGGCGTCGAGTTTGGTGATGATCGGCTCGATGACCTTCAACTCGGCGTCCTTGGCGATGATGGTGATGGAGTTGGAGAACTCGTCGGCCGAGATGATGGGCTTGTCGCCCTTGCGGGTCTTGTACATGTCGTTCAGTTGGGCCGCGACCTCGGTGGCGTCGGCGTTCTCGAGCCAGATGTACTGGACGTCGGCCTCGGGCGTCGCGGGCGCCTGGTCAAGGCTGCGCAGGATCTCCTCGACCACGGCGAAGTGCGACGGCGTGGTCGAGATGACGAGGCTCTGCGTCCGGTCGTCGGCGGCGATGCTGAACGGCACGACCGGCGCATTTCGGCCCCCGCCTGCCTGCTGCCGGAGCATGTCCTGGAACAGCCTTCCCAGCGACTCGGCCAGGGCCGACGGCTCCCCGTTCACGAGCGGATACACACGGACCTCGGCCCCGGTGCCGGTGGAGCCCTGGTCCAGGCTCTGGATCATCTCGACGACGGCTGGGATCTCGGCCACCGGACCGCGGACCAGAACGCTGTTGGAGTTCAGTTCCGGCGTGACGGTGACGCGGTCCTCCTGCCCGGAACGCTCGGGAGCGCGCCAGGGGGGACCGTGCCTGGACGAGTAGGACGACGTCACGGTCCCGGCAGCCAGCGCCGCGTTGACGGCCTCGGCGAGACTCGCCGCCTGGGCGTTCTTCAACTTGACGATGAAGACGGCCGAGTGACGCGTGGCGCCATCGGCGTCGAACGTCTTGATCAGTTCTTCGGCCAGGGCGAGTTTCTCGGGCGGCCCCTGGACCACGACGTCGTTGGTGTCGGGCATGGCGGCCACGCGGACGTCCGCGCCGGTCGGCTCGCTCGGGCGGCCGTAGCGGCTGGCCGAGGCCGGGGTATCGACGAGCATCGTCTGAAGCACCTCGACGATGTCTGCAGCCTTCGCGGACTTCAGGCGGAACGTTCGGGTCTCGCGCGCCAGACTGGTGTCCACCTCGAGTTTCTTGATGAGTTCGTCGATTGTCGTGAACTGCGTGGGGGTGGCGGCGACGATGATCTGGTTGGTGGCCACGTCGGGTTCGAAGCGGGGCTCCGGCTCGTTGTCGGCGGCGGCACCGCTGTGGGACCGCTGCTCGGCAAAGAGGCGGCCGAGCGACACGGCAAGGTCGCCCGCCTTCGCGTTGGCCAGCCGATACGTGCGGACCTCGACCTGGCCGGGGGCGTCGGCCACGTCGAGCGACGCCACCAGGTTCGCGATCTCCTCCGCCTTGTCGCGCGGGGCATCGACGACGAGCATCCGGTCGCCCGGGGCGGCGGCGATGACGACACGCTCCTGGTCGCCGGCCGTCGGCCTCGAACCACCGTACCCATACCGGCTGCTGCGATAGGAGGAACTCGATCCCGACGACGTCTGGTACAGTTGACCGAGCATCTGGGCCAGTTGAGTGGCCGAGACGTGCTTGAGCGGGATCTTTCGGATCTCGCGTGCCTGTTCCTGTGTGGCCTGGTCCAGTGTGGCGATCATCTCCTCGAACATCTTGCGGTCGGCTTCCGGCCCGCGAAGGAGGACGGAGTTCGAGAGCGGTTCGGCCTCGATGACCACGGACTGCGTCTCGCCCTCTCTGGGCCGGGGCACCATCGCTTTGAGCGTGTCGGCGAGTCTGGAAGCGTCAGCCGACTGAAGACGGATCATCCGCATCGGCTCGGCGCCCTCGGCCGCCGGCACGTCCATCACCTTGATGAGTTCGGCGATGGCGTTCTGATCGTCGTCGGCCGCAGAGATCAGCAGACTGTTGCTCCGCTCGTTGGCCGCAATCACGACCGGCACGGTTGTGGCCCCCGACGTTGTTGGGCCGTAGCCTCGGCTTGAGGCGTACCGCGAGTAACTGGAACTCGATCGACGCGCCGCGTACACCTGCCGCAGCGTCTCGGCCAGTTCGCGGGCGTTGGCGTGCTTCAGGGGCACGAGGCGCGTCGTGGCGGTGGCGAGCGGGGCGGCCGAAGCCTTGAGCTCCTCCAGGATTTTCTCGATGATCGGCCAGTCGTCGGGGGCGGCCGAGATGAGCAGGCTGTTGGTTGCCGACTCGGCCTCGATGCGGACGTTCTTGGCCGAGACCGTACCATGGCGGTCGTCGGTGCTCTGCTGCGCGAGCATGCGCGTCAGGGCCTGGGCCACTTCCCTGGCGTCGCCGACCTCGAGTTGGACGACGTGGATCTCGCGGGTCTGCTCGTCGAGAGGTTTATCGAGTTCGGCGATGATTTTTTCAGCGGTCTGGATGTCGCCAGCCGAACCGGCGACGATAAGGCTGTTGGTGCGGACATCGGCGGTGACGACGGTGGCGCCGTCCGGCGGGTGACTGTGGCCCGATTCAAACCTGACCACGGCCCTCTGGATGATAGGCGCCAGTTGCTGGGCGTCGGCCGTCTTGAGGCGGAAGGTTCGGATGCCGCCGTTCTCGGTCATGGCCTTGTCGAGCTGCTTGACCATCTGCTCGATGACCTTGAAATCGGCCTCCGGCGCGCGGACCATGATGTTGTTGCTGGCCGCGTCGCCGCGGACGAAGACCGTCTGCCGCTGGTCGCGTTCGGGATAAGGCATCAGGCCGCGGATCGTGTCGGCGATCTTGACGGCGTCGCCGGAGGTGACCTGGATCATGCGCACGGCGTCGGCCTTTTCGGCATCCGGCGTGTCCATCGTTTTGACGAGTTCGGCAATGGCCTTCTGGTCGTCCTCGGCTGCGGAGACGAGCAGGTAGTTGCTTCGGTCGTCGGCCGCGATGACCACAGGTACCGACGACGGAGACGGTCGGCTGTAGCTGCGGCTGTAACTGTGGCCGTAACTGCTGCTGCGCGAGCCGTAGATGCGGTTGAGCGACTCGGCCAGTTCGCTGGCCTTCGCATGTTGGACGGGGATGACGCGCGTGGAGGCGGTGGCACCGGGAACGGCGGAGGCCTCGAGTTGCTGAAGGAGTTTTTCGATGGTGGGCCAGTCGCCGGGCGCGGCGGAGATGAGGAGGCTGTTGGTTCCGCCGTCGGCGGCAATGCGTACGTTGCTGCTGGACTGGTCGTGCGGCCCTCTCGGGTCGCGCTGCTCGAGCATCCGGGTAAGCGAAGAGGCCAGTTCTCTGGCGTCGCCGACCTTGAGTTGGACGACGTGGATTTCGCGGGTCTGATCGCCCTCGTCGAGCGGCCTGTCGAGTTCGGCGATGAGTTGCTCCGCGATCTGGATGTCGCTGGCCGAACCCGACACGATGAGGCTGTTGGTCCGGACGTCGGAGGAAACGCGAGTGGTCATGGCGCTGCGACTGCTGCCGTAGCGACTGCTGCCGTAGCCGCTGCGCGGGTCGCCGGAGGATCGTGTGATGGCGCCCTGGATGACACGTTCCAGTTGCTGCGCGTCGGCCACCTTGAGTTTGAAGACCCGCATGCCACCGACCTCCTCGCTCGCCTGGTCGAGCGTGCGGATGAGTTCCTCGATGCGGGTCATCTGGTCGAGCGGCGCCGTGACGATGAGGCGGTTCGTATTCACATCGGCCACGACGCGGGCATCCATGCCCTGCGAACGTGATGAGGAACTGTGGCTGGAACTCGAGTGCGACGGCTGCTGCGGCAGGAGTTGCTTGATCGTGTTGGCGAGGTCCTCGGCCCGGGCGTTCTTCAGGTCGAAGACGCGCATGTCGCCCGTGGCCCCCGGCTCGATGGCGTCGAGTTGCTCAATGATCTGTTCGGCCAAGGCGATCTTTTCGCCCGAACCGGCAAGGAACAGCGTGTTGGTCCTCTGGTCGGCCGTTGCCTTGACGCCCATGTCCGAGGCCTTCTCCGACTGCCCGTAATCCGGGTTTCGGGTGTACCGTCCTTCCCTGTCGCGGATGTACTTCGGCTCGGAGGCCGAGCGGGAGGCCGGGAACAGACCGTTGACGATGGTCGCAATATCGGTGGCTGAGGCATGCTTGAGTTTGTAGGTCTTCAAGACGCTTTCGGACGAGAGCGTGCCGGTGTCCAACTCGTCGAGAATGACGCGGATGCGTTGCATGTTTTCGAGGCGGTCGGTGATGATGATGCCGCGCCCGGTTCCCAGCGGCGCCACACTGCCGTACGTCGAGACGACCGGCATCAGGACGCGGACCGCGTCCTCGGCGCTCATGAACTTCAGGGGCAGCATCATTGTCGCGAGTTCGCCGGGCCGCAGTTGCTCGGCCTCCTCCCACCCCTTGACGATCCGGAGCGGCGCCTTGGTCGCCTCCTTCATGGCAACGACGCGCACGAAGCGCGGCGTGGCAACCATCGTGTAGCCGCGCATTGCCAGGAGGAGATTGAGCGTATCGAACGCCTCGTCGAACGTGTACGGCTTCGGGTCGAAGAACGTCAACGTGCCCTCGATGTGGTACTCGCCGAGGACCGGTTTGCCTGCCATCTGGGCGAACCGGCGGATGACGTCGTCGTATGGAATGCCATCGAACTGGAAGCGGATCTCCGGCTTGGCCGCCGGTCCATCCGTGGCTTTGGGCGCCGGCTTAGGCGCAGCCTCGGCATTGGGCGCCGGCTTAGGCGCAGCCTCGGCATTGGGCGCCGGCTTAGGCGCAGCCTCGGCATTGGGCGCCGGCTTGGGCGCAGCCTCGGCATTGGGCGCCGGCTTGGGCGCAGCCTCGGCAGGCGCAGCGGGGGTCGGCCTGGGCTCCTCGGCGGGCTTCGCGGCCTCCGGGGCCGGCGCAGGCGCCGCCTCCTTGACCGCAGGGGGCACGTCAGCCGCGCGCGCGCCCGCCGACAGAACGATCGGCAGACACGCCAGGGCTAGCGCGAGGCGTTTGGGAATCAGGTCGGCGATTCGCATGGACATCTCCTTGGGACCGTCCGGGCCCCGGGCCGCGGGGCCCGGCAGGCCTATTGCGTCTCGCCCTCTGTCGAGGGCGTTCCGGGTGGTGGCGGTTCCTGCTTCACTTGCGGGAGGCCGGGCGGCAAGTGCTCGGTCTCCAGCGTGTGCTTCTCCGACAAATACCGTCCGAGTTCCACGGCGTAGTACTCGGCGCCAACTCGAAGCACGATGCGGCTGCTCGAGAGGATCTCGGGCCTGCTCGGCATGGGCAGCGGCCGGTAATCGACCATAACGATGGTGCCGCCGGCCAGGTCGTCGCCCGGCTTGTAACTGGCAACGTTGCCGCTGCTGGAGTCGCGAATGAGGATGTCGGTCTTGCCTCCCCATGTGGGCAGGCCGACCAACTTGTACCGTCCTCTCGGCACTTCGGGCGGGCGGGGCGCCGACGGGGCGCTCGGTTGCGGCGTCGGCCGCGTGGGCTCGGGCCGGCGGGCCGCGATGTACGGCCGGAACAGATCCCGCGTGGCAATGACCTGGTATTGCTTGCGGTCGGGGCTCTCCAGGGCGGCCGGGTCGGTCTCGGTCGTGACCTTTCCCGTAGCCAGGGTCTGGCCGTCGGGCGGCTGGAGGACGAGCGTCGCGTACTTGACTTGCAGGTCCACGTCGGACCGGCCCTGGATCGGCGAGATGACCAGGTTGTCGAGCCGGTGGAGGTGTGGCTCCTTGGTCATCAGGTAGAGGAAGTTGATGATTTTCTCCAGGCCGCCCGCCACCTGCACCATCCAGCCGACCTCCTTGTAGACGCCGGGCACCCGCGCGCCGGTAATGGGCTTGAGGGTGAGGCGTTCGGCACTCAGGCCGCTTGCCGCAAGGACGCCGGTGATCTTGGTGCGGATACTCTCGCTGACTTTCAGTTCGTCGGTCCCGTACGTCCTGGCGGCCAGTTCTGCGAGGCGTGTCTTGTAGGAGGCTTCCCTGGCCTTCTCGGCCCGGGCCTTCTCAATCTGGATGACCAGTTCCCTGGCCTGGTTAAACTGCTGCGCCGCGGGCATGAGAAAGACGCGGTTGATCGCCATGTACGTGACGAAACCGACGCCGATCAGGCCGGCGGCGGCGGCCAGGATTTTCTCCCGCTTGTTCATGACCCTACCTTGACGGCGGGCGGCCTTCGAAGCGGCCGTTGGGATAGCGCGTCTCGGCCGGGTGAGAAGACTTGGACGACGGCCGGCGTTTCATCAGTTCCTTGTACCGCCCATACCATTCCCTGGCAGCCTCGTCGCCGGCGTCCTTCGGCGGGCGCCGGTTCTGGTGTTCGGCGACCAGTCTCTTCCATTCGTCGTAGGTGAGCTGGCCCTCATCGGACCGCGGGCGCTCATCGGACGGCGGGCGCTCATCGGACGGCGGACGCGACTCCGTGGGCCGGGGGCCGGCCTGTTCCGGACGCCCCGGCGGCGGGCCACCCTGCGGCCGTGAACCGGGCGACCGGCCGAACTGCTCGGCCGACACGTCATCGTCGGGACGCGGCGGCGGCGACAGATCGGCCAGCGCAACCTGCATGTCCGGCTTGATCATGACCTTGACGGCCGTCGTGTAATCGTAGCCGTAGCGGTCCTTGGTGGTCGTGATCTGGCCGGGCTTGAAGTCGTAACCCGCCTGGCCCAGGCGGTCGCCGAGGCTGTTGATGGCCTCGTTGCTCTTGGCCCTGACGTTCACCTTGAGCGACGCGTCCGGGTTGGTGCTCAGACTCGCAACGTAGGCCTCGTTGCACGAGGGGAACACGCCCGTCAGATACGCCCACTGGTCGAGCCAATCGCGCCCTCTCGCGACCCATTCTTCGATGGTCTCGATGCGCTGCTTGAGGGCGGCGACTTTCTTGTTCTCTTTCTTCAACTCGCCCAACTGGCCGGTCAGGCTGCTGACCTGCGAGGCCGCGTTGTACCAGTGCAGGCCCGCGCCGGCAAAGGCCGCCACGACCACGAGAACTACCGCCGCCACGCCTGCCACGGTGAACATCTTCGTCAGGTCACGTTCGACGGGCGGGCGTTTGGGATTGAGGAAATCGAAAGGCGGCGCGTCGGCGTCGCCTTGCCCGACAGCCAGTCCAAGGGCCGAGATGAAGGCCGACGCGTCGGCCGCCGCTTCCCGCAGGTCGAGCGCCGACGACAGGTCCAGCACCTCACAAGGCACGCCCAGTCGCGTGGCGAGCGACTCGGCGACCTGCGCCTCGATTCCCGTGCCGCCGGCCAGCACGACGCTCTCGATCCCTTGGCCGCGCGCTACCCCCATGTAACTTTGGAGGCTCCGCCCGACTTCCTGGACGACGGTGACGACGGCCTCGCCGCTGATCGGCTCATCGCCGGAGGGTGGGGGAAGGACGTCGATGACGGCCGAGCGGCTGAAGGTCAGTCCGCCCTCCTGCATGACGTCGATCTCGGTCTCATCGGCCGCGATGTGCACCAGGGCCACGCGGCCGGGCTGCGAGCCGCCGTACGCTTCGACGCACCGCATGTTGGCATACGGCCGCAGACCCAGCCGGAGCAGTCTGACGCCCGCGGCCTCGGCAATCTGCTGGTAGTACTCGAGAACCGGCCGCTGGACGGCAGCGACGAGCACGTGCTCGCCCTGCGGCTCGTCCTCGGGAGCGGGCTCGGCGCCGTAGTGGCTCTCGATCGCAAAGTCGATGACGGCCTCTTCGGGCCGGAACGTCAGTTCCTTCTCGGCCTGGAAGCCTACCATGTTTGCGAGTTCGGCCGGCCCCGAGACCGGCGGAAGAACAAGCGGCTTAAGGACGGCTTGGCTTCGCGGGACATTCATGAGGACGGCCGTGCCCGCCAGGTGCATCTGGCCGAGCGTGCGTCCGACGAATTCGCCCAAGGCGGAGGCGTCGGTCAGATCGAGGCCCTCCGGCATGTCGGCCACCACGGCCCTGCGGATGCGCGTGCGACCGCCGGACAATTCGGCCTCAACAATCCGCAGGTGCCGGACGTCGAAATCGAGGGCACAGAACCGGCCGACTTTCCTGCGGCGCGACAGCCCTTTGACCTTCTCCGAGAGTGATGTCATGGTCACCTTGTCCGTTCCATAAGTTCCGGGTCGAGCGCAAACGGCATTCCCAGCCGGGTGATGTCCCGCAGATAAGCGATCCGCGGCGTCTGCCCGGCCAAGTCCAAAACGGCTTCCAGCACACGATATCGGCCGCACGGCACGCCGAACCCGACGCACCGGACCGAGAACTGATACCCTCGGGCCGTCACGTACGGCGCCACCGTCTTAAACTCCTCTGCATCGAGCAGGTTCTGCGTATAGAGCCATGCTACGGTGGCTTTGGTATCGGCGTCAAGCCCGCCGCGAACATCCACGATTTCCTGGGCCAGGTTCGCGTCGAGCCCCGGCACCGCCGCCAGGACCTCGGCGCGGGCGGTGTTGATGTTCACCAGCCCGGCGGTTTGCCTGCGACCGCGTCCCGACCCGGCCGTCAGCCGGTCCATCACGATCGGCAGTTCGTCGGCACCGACCCCCGATTCTGTCGAGGAACCGCCCGGCCGGCCGCGGGAATCCCTGCCTCCCCGTTTGGACTCATATCGCATCTCGAGCAGTTCGCTTGGGTGCTTGAACGTATTGCCGTCGGCCCGATACACTTCGATGAAGCGGCGTGTCTCGTCCGGGAGGTCCAATTCGTCCGGCAGTGAGCCGCGGTTGATGTCGATGCGCGGACGGCCCTCGCGGTCCACGTCCCGTTCGGAGGAGAAGACGGTGGCCAGGGCCCGCAGGCCCGGGGCGAGTTCGCCGTCGCGGTCGTCGGGGGGGAAGCAGCTGTCGCCGTCGTCTTCGTTCGGGTCGAGGATGCCGTTGAAGTTGGCGTCTTCGCCGTACACCTCGGCCGCCGTAAAGCCCTTGACGAGGAACAGTTCCTCGACGGTCGCGAGCGGCCCGTTCGGAATGATGTACGGGCTGGCCAGGCCGTCGTAGTACTCCTGTTCGGCGCCCTCGGAACGGGGTTCGCTGTCGGCGTCGAGATAATCGAGCAGACAATCGACCTGTTCGCTGGTCAGGTTTTCGAAGGCGAGCCAGGCCTCTTCCGTCGCGGTGTTGATGTTGAGTTTGCCGGCCTCGTCGGTCACGCCGTAGCGCAGGGTGTCGCGCGACGCGGGGTCGTCGGCATAGATGGTGAAGTACCAGATACTTGAGCCGTCGTCGGCTACCACCTGGTTCTGGAAGATGTCGGGGTTGTCGTGCCAGACGTCCATCTCGCCGGCCGAACCTTGAAGGACGGCCATGGCGTAGTGAAGCCCGCTGATGGCCGACTCGTAAGCCTGTTCGCCGCGCCGCTGTCCGGCTGAGGCCGCTACCTCGGCCCGCATGCGGAACATGACCCCGGCCGCAATGACCGTCAGCAGCACCGCCACGATCAGGACCGCCACCAGGACCATGCCTCGGCGTTTCATAAGCCACCCATCCCGCCAAGCCCGCGGATCATGGGCCCGCTCCGGCCCTTGGCAGCCGCGGGCACGAAAACCACCCGGCGAAACGTCGGGTACGGATACTCGAACGGGTCCTCGAATTCTTCGGGCAGCGGCTGGGCCCCCAGGACGATCTCGACGGCCTGGGGCAGGTCGCCGCCGCTCCAACTCTCGAGCCACGCGCTGCCGTCCCAATACTGGAACCGGATGAACTTGATGTGGGGCGTCAGCAGCGTCGCCTGGATTTCGCCTTCCTCACCGTCCAGGGCCTCCTCGGCCACGCGCGGCGTCAGGACCTTCTGGCACGTCCGCTCCAGGCCGGCTGCCACCATGTCGCCGTACTCGTCTTCGACGTAGCGCACGCGGTAGGCCACGATTTCAAGGTCGCGCTCGGGGGGAATCTCCTCAGTCTCCGTGATTCCCTGAACGAGCCAGACCCTCCGGCTCGGCAGCGTGACGGTGGGGAACCTCGCCTGCGTCAGCCCGCCATCCAATCCCTGGCCGAGGAACCGGAAGACGAAGGCCCCGCGCAGTTGCTCGGTAATCAGGTCCATGACCGCGCGCTCGGCGCCGATGAGTTCCGCCTCCTCCATCACGGCCGCACGCACGTCGGCCACCTGCCGATAGAACGTCAGCATTGCCACCATCAGCACCAGCGTGAGCGAGACCGCCAGCACGACCTCGAACAGCGTGAAGCCTCGGGTTGCGGTGCGCTGCCTCACATCTGGTCTCCGAAAGCCATTTCGGTTTCCACGGGGCTCTCGCTCAGCAAGTGATAAAGCCGGTGCGTGTAGTCGTGGGGCGTGTTGCGAATGACGATCTCGACGCGCGTCAGTTCCAGTTCCGTCAGGTTTCCCACGATGGGGGTGACCGTGACCTCCCACGACCAGTCCTCGAGCGCTTCATCCTCGTAACCCATCGGGCCCGCGTCCTCGATCTCGACGGCGCCCAACTGCATCTCCGAAAGCAGGGTGATCGCCAGGTCGGCCGCCCGGGCCTGGAGCCGCAGGTCGCGCGCCGAACGCACGCACGCGCTCAGGCCGGCGAGGATCGCCACCGCCACCCCGAAGAACAGCGCCAAGCCGAGAACGACCTCCAGCAGGGCGACGCCGGCGCGGCGCTGTGGCGCGTGCGGCAAACGCGCGGCGGGTCTGGGCACCCGCCGCGACAGTCGCGTCGCAATCGCGGTGGTTGCGGAGAACCACCGCGCAAGACGTACGTCGGACCGCGTCGTCGTGGAGCCTGTCCGCATCAGTAGGCCCCCAACTCTTCCAGTTCCTCAAGCGTCAGGACGCGCCGCCTCACGGCGCCGGTCAGGCCGTCGAGTTCGACCCTGGCCCGCGGCCCCTCGGGCATCTCGACGGCGACGAGTTCGATGATGACCGAGTCGCTGGACCCATCCGGCTCAAACGTCACGGCGGTCTGATCGGGGTCGCTCGCGTAGCCGCCGGCCACGGTCGCGTCTTCGAAGTTACGGTAGGCGCTGGCGCCGACAAACTCGCACCGCTCGACCACGATGCCCTCGATGTCCAGGGACTTCCGCCACGTGCACGTGGTGTACTCGACGAACTCCCCCGGGCCCGTCAACGGTTCGGGCTCCCACAGGACCGTCGCCCGGCCCTCCTCCTGGTCAAACTGGAGCCGCAGTCGCAGACCCTTGTTGGCGGCATCGGCCCGGGCCATGCGCAGCGCCGTCTCCATCCGAAGCGAGGCTTCTTCGAGCGAGTGGCTGCCCGCCAGCGCCGGGAAGTTGACGGCCACGATACCCGCCATGAGAACGAGGATGACCAGGGCCAGGACGACTTCCAGAAGCGTGAAGCCCCTGCGCGTTTGCGGGGGCTCCGCCGCCTGATCCGTCGCCTGTCGCCGTTCGACGCCGCTACGGCCCGGCGTCGTCTTCGGCCCAGTTGTTGACGTCATCTTCCGTCCCGTCCGTCCCGTCGGGTCCGTTTGACCACAGGCGGAAGGGCTGCGCCTGGGTCTCGCCGGTGCCGGCCACGTTCAGTTCGTAGTTGAACGTGTTCCCCCAGGCGTCGCGCGGCTCCTTCTTGAGGTAGGGCCCGCGCCACATCTCGCCGATCTGCTCGCTCTCGAACGTCGGCTTGACGCGCAGCGCCTCCAGGTTGCCCTCCTCCTCGCTGGGATAGTGGCCGATGTGCATGTTGTAGGTCTCGATGGCCGTCTCGATGCTGGACAGCATGGCCTTCGTCGTGTCGATCCTGGCGCCTTCCCGCGTGCCGACGATCGAGACAATGGTGACGCCGGCCAGCATCAGGATGATGGCCAACACCAGGAGGATCTCGATCAGGGTAAAGCCGCGCCTGGCTTTCGTACGTCGCTGCATCATTGTGCTCCTTCTTGTCTGTGCCACGGCCTCCGTGCCGTGCGTTCATTCCGGCCGCCCCGCCGAGCGGCCGGTTCCGTATTCGTCTAGCGTCCGATGGATCCCGCCATGCTGAAGATCGGGTAGATGAGCGCCGCCGCGAACACCGCGATGCCCCCGGCCAGAGCGACCAGGATGAGCGGTTCGATCAGGCGGACGCCAAGGTCCACCTGTCGGCTGGTGCGCCGCTCCACCGTGTCGGCAATCTGCTGGAGCGTCTTCTCCATCTGGTTCGACTCCTCGGCCACCGCGATCATTTCGAGGATCTCGGCCGGGAAGAACCCGCTTGAGCGAAGCGGCTCGGCCAGCGTCGCGCCGGCTCGCACGTTCTCGGTCGCCTGCGCGATGCTATCGGCCAGTGCCATCGACCCGGTCGCGTCCTTCGAGATGGCGAGCGATTCGAGCAGCGGCACGCCGTTGGCCAACATCATGCCAAGGATGCGGCAAAAGCGCGTGATCGCCACCAGCCGCGTGACCCCGCCGATTACTGGAATCCTCAACCGCCACCCGTCCCACAGACGTTGGCCACGCTCGCTCACCATGAAACTCCAGACGCCGACAACCGCCACGACGCCACCCAGCAGGAGCAGCGGCCAGACCATCTGAAACGAGCCGCTGATCGCAAACAGCACCCGCGTCGTCCACGGAACCGGGATGTCCTCGAACAGGTCACGGAACTGCGGCACAATCGCGACCAGGACGATGATCCCCACGGTCATGCCCACCGTCAACACCAACAACGGATACACCAGCGCCCCGCGAACCTTGTTCCGCAACTCGTCCTGCCGATCGAGGAACTGCGACAGGTTTGCCAGCACCGTCTCCAGAAACCCGGCCCGCTCGCCGGCCCGGACCATCGCCACGTGCAGGGTTTTGAACACGCCGGGAAATGCCGTCATCGCCTCGGCGAGCGATTTCCCGGCGGCCACGTCCTCACGGATCCGGTTGACGTGCCCGGCCAGGCGTCGATTGATGGTGGACCGCGACAGAATCTCGAGCGCCCGCAGCGCCGGCACGTCGGCGCCAAGCAGGTCCGACAGTTGCCCGTACAGGACGGATAAGTCGCGAGCCCGCACGCGCCCGGACCGGAACCCCTTCTCGGTTCGCTCGTGCGACATCACGCGCACCGGGAACAACTGCCGCTCGTCCAACGCGCGGACGGCGGCCGCTTCGGTTTCGGCCTGGATCAGACCGGTCACCTCGTCACCGCCTGACGTTCTGGCCAGGTATTGGTACGTCGCCACGGAACCTCGCTCTCCCCGCGACAGCGTCGGCCCGGTCAGGCCTTCGTTGACCGCATGACTTCTTCGGGCGTCGTGATGCCCGCTCGAACCTTCATCCACCCGTCTTCTCGCAGCAGCCGCAGCCCGTTCTTGACGGCCACGGTCATGATGCTTCCGGACGAGGCCCGGTCCATGATCTTCTCGCGGATCGGCTCGCAGGCCACCATCAACTCGAACAGGCCCGTCCGACCGCGGAAGCCCGTGTCGCGGCACTTGCGGCAACCCGTGCCGCGCCACAGCCTCTGGCCGGGTTCCAGTTTGAAGTCAGGCGGCAGGCTGTCGGGATCGGGATCGTACTCCTCTTTGCAATGCAAACAGGTGGTGCGCACGAGACGCTGCGCCATGGCGCCCGCCAGCGTGCTCGTCACCAGGAACGGTTCCACCCCCATGTCGAGCAGCCGCGTGGCAGCCGACGAGGCATCGTTCGTGTGCAACGTCGATAGCACCAGGTGGCCGGTGAGCGACGCCTGGATGGCGGCTTCGGCCGTCTCGATGTCGCGGATCTCGCCGATCATCACCGAGTCCGGGTCGTGACGCAGCACCGCCCGAAGGGCGCGCGCGAACGTCAGCCCCGTTTTCGTGGACACCTGGATCTGGTTCACGCCGTCCAGGTGATATTCCACCGGGTCCTCGATTGTCACGAGTTTCAGTTTCGGGCTGACCATGGCCTGCAGCGCCGCGTAAAGCGTCGTCGTCTTGCCGCACCCCGTGGGGCCCGTCACCAGAAGGATGCCGTGTGGCCGAGCGATGATCTCGCGGAACGTGGCGAACGTGTCCTCGACCATGCCCAACTCGGGCAGCGTGAACAGAACGGTCGAGGTGTCGAGCAGGCGCATGACGATGCCTTCGCCGAAGAGCATCGGAATGACGCTGACGCGGACGTCGATCTGGCGGTTGCCCACCTGGAACTTGATGCGTCCGTCCTGCGGCAGGCGTTTCTCGGCAATGTTCAGGCTCGCCAGGATCTTGATGCGGCTGATGATAGCGGCCTGGAACCGCCCGATCTGCGGCGGCAGCGACGCCTCGTGCAGAACCCCGTCAACCCGGTACCGCACCATGAGGTCGTGCTCGTACGGCTCGATGTGGATGTCGCTGGCCCGCTCGTTGAGCGCCTCCAGCAAGATCTCGTTAACGAGTTTGATGACGCTCGCTTCCTGGGCCATCTCCAGGAGGTCTTCGGTTTCCTGGGCAGCCTCGCCGATGACCTCCACGTCCTCGCCGCTGACCATCTCGTTCACCGTGTCGCCGCCGACGCCGTAGTGCGTCTTGATGAGTCTGCGGATATCCTCTTCCGGCGCCAGGGCCGGCTGGATCGTCAGGCCGGTGATCAGACGCAGTTCGTCGAAGGCGTACAGGTCAAACGGATCGCTCGTTGCGACGGTCAGGACACCGTCGGTGCGGCTGACGGGAACCAGGTTCTTGCGGTACATGAGTTTCGCCGGCAGGCTGCGGAGGATTTCGATATCGATCTCGGCATCCGAGAGGTCCACCAGCGGAATCGACAACTCCTCGCTCATCAGCCGCAGGAACGATTCCTCGCTGACGTACCCCAGCCGAACCAGCGCGCGGTCCAGCCGCACGCCTTCCTTCTTGCGCAGGCCCATGGCTTCAGCCAGTTGGTCCGGCCGAATCAGGCCCTGCTCGAGCAGCGTCTCGACAATGCCCATACGGTGTAATCGCCTACCGGCGGCTGGGGCGCACTGGAAGCGCGCACCTCGCCTTCCCTGCCCATTCTAACCCCCGCCGGGATACAGGGTTCCGAGTTTCTTCCGGTTACTGAACGCGCTCGCGCCTTCGCTCCTACGGCGTTTCATCGGCCAAATCGGGCCGACGGTGCCACCCTGAGTCAGCGCCGGGCTTTTTCCCTTGAAGAAGACCGATTCGGCGCGTAACTTCCCCTGCGTCGAGCGATTGCCCGGGGCACTTCAGGGGAGACGATGAAGACCAGCGGCGTCGCCGTTATCGGCTTCGGTACGGTCGGCACAGGCGTCGTGCGCCTGCTGCTGGAAGACGGCGTGCGCCTGGCCCAGGCCATCGGCTGCCGCCTGGACCTCAGGCACGTCTGTGACATCGACATGGAGCGACCTCGTGACGTGGCCGTCCCCCGGGAGATCCTGACCGACGACCCCGACGTCTGCTTCAACGATCCGGAGGTCGCGACCGTTGTCGAGACGGTGGGCGGCACGACCGTGGCCGTGGACCTGATGAAGCGCGCCCTGGCCGCCGGCAAGGACGTCGTCACGGCCAACAAGGCCGCGCTGGCCGAGCGCGGGGCCGAACTGTTCGAAGCCGCGCGGGCGGCCGGACGCTCCATCGGGTTCGAAGCGTCGTGCGCTGCCGGCATTCCCATCATTCACGCCATCCGCGACGGCCTCGTCGCCAACCGCCTGACGGCCATCACGGGAATCCTGAACGGCACGTGCAACTACATCCTCACCCGGATGTCCTCGACAGGAGCGGCCTACGACGACGCCCTGGCCGAGGCCCAGGCCAAGGGCTATGCCGAGGCCGATCCCGCCCTTGACGTCTCCGGCAAGGACGCACGCCACAAGTTGGCGATCCTGGCGGCGCTCGCCTTCGGCACACAGGTCAGCCTCGACGACGTCTACGTCGAGGGCATCGAGGGCATCAACCCGCACGACATCCTGTTCGGGGCGCAACTCGGGTACGTGCTGAAACTGCTGGCCATCGGCCGGCGGACCGACGAGACGCTCAGCCTGCGCGTTCATCCGACGTTTGTTCCGGCCGACAGTCCGTTGGCAACCGTCTCGGGCGCCGACAACGCCGTCCTCGTCACGGGCCACGCCGTCGGCGACACCTTCTACGTGGGCCCCGGTGCGGGCGAGATGCCGACCGCTTCGAGCATCGTGGCGGATCTTGCCGACGCGGCAGTGGGTCGGGCTCACCTGACGTGCGCGAACCTCGCGTGGCCGGCCGGCCGGTGCCCTGCCCTGGCGGTGCAGCCCATCGGCGAGACGTCAACCCGCTACTACCTGCGGTTCGACGTCGTGGACAAGCCGGGCGTGCTGGCCGAGATCGCCGGCGTCCTCGGGCGAGAGGACATCAGCATCGCATCGGTGCTTCAGCATGAGCAAACGCGTCCCGGCTCCGTGCCGCTGGTCATTACGACGCACGACGCCCGCGAGGGGAACGTGGCGTCGGCGATGGACGCGATTCGCCGGCTTCCCAGCATGGCCGGGCCTGCGGTCCGCATTCGCATGCTCCAAGAGAAGCGCGAGGCCGGCCCATGAAGTACGCCATCGTCATTCCCGACGGCGCGGCCGACCGGCCGACCGAAGCCTTGGGCGGCCGAACACCCTTCGAGGTGGCCCGACTGCCGAACATGGACTACATCGCCACCGAGGGACGGCTCGGAACCGTCCAGACCATCCCGTCCGGCATGGCGCCCGGCAGCGACGTCGCCATTCTCAGCCTCTTGGGGTACGACCCCGTCAGGAGTTACACGGGCCGCGCGCCGCTGGAGGCGGCCGCGCGCGGCATCGAGGCCCGGCCCGACGACTGGATCTTCCGGTGCAACCTCGTGACGGTCGCCGACGGCAAGATGGTCGATTACTCGGCCGGCCACATCAGCACGCAGGAGGCCGACGTTCTGGTCCGCGCGCTCGAGGAGCAGTTCGGCAGCGACGCGCTCCGGTTCTACCCGGGCGTGGGCTATCGGCACCTGCTGGTCGTACGGGGCGAGTCGTTCAAGGTTCGGACAACGCCCCCTCACGACATCCTCGGCCGGGCGGTCAAGAAGTACCTGCCGAAAGGCAAGAACGCCGCCCGTCTGCGGGAACTGATGGACGCCTCGCGCGACGTCCTCGACAGCCATCAGGTGAACCAGATTCGCCGCGACCTCGGCGAGAACCCGGCTTCGCAGATCTGGCTTTGGGGCGAAGGACAGAAACCCGCGCTCGCTTCCTTCCGCCAGCGGTGGGGCCTCACGGGCGCCGCGATTACGGCGGTGGACCTGGTGCGCGGGATCGCGCGGCTCATCGGATGGGACGTCATCGAGGTCGAGGGCGCTACCGGCTACTACGACACCAACTACGCCGGCAAGGCCGAGGCCGCCATCGAGGCGCTCCGGCACCATGACCTTGTCGTGGTCCACGTCGAGTCCACCGACGAAGCCGGCCACAACGGCGATGCACGCGAGAAGGTCCGGGCCCTGGAGGCCGTGGACCGCGAGATCGTGGGGTCCCTGCTCAAAGCGCTGCAGGGCGCGGGCGAGCCGTGGCGGATTCTGGTGGCGCCCGATCACGAGACGCCCCTGGATGCCCGGACCCACGAGGGCAGGCCCGTTCCCTTCGCCATCATGGGCGACGGCCTGGAAGCCGGCCGCCGCGAGCGTGCCATGACCGAGGCGGCCGCACGCAAGGCGGGCATGCACGTGGCCGTCGGCCACGAACTGATGGAATACTTCCTGACACGGTAGGACCTGCCGTGGACGAATCGGGTGACGATGCGCGCTGGCGGCGGTTCGCGATGACTTCGGCGCAGCGCCGGCTCCTCTGGTTTCTCGTGCTCGTTGCGTGGACGGCCATCGTGCTGGCCGCGTGGCAGTTCTGGCAGACGTTCGCGCCGCCGCGGTTCCCCCGTGTCGAACTCAAGCCCCACGGCGCCTACGACGCGGTCGAGGAGGTGACCGGCCCCGTCTCCGTGCGCCTGAGAAGTGCGCGCGAGATCTGTCTGGCCGGCGTTTCAGAGCCGCAGGAAGCGGCGGCGCGCGACCGGGCTGTTGTCTTCCTCCGGAACCTGCTTCCATGCGGTGCCGAGGTCTACGTGGAACTCGAGGCGCACGCCCCGGATGGCGACACTGCACCCCCGCTCGCCACGGTCTATCTCCCGCCGAAGGGCGCCGCGCGAACCGGCTCGTTCCCATACGCCGAGGCGCAACTCGTCGCCAGAATTCTGGTGCAGGAAGGCCTGGTGCGGACCTGCGCCGACCGGCCGTATCGGTACCGTGCGGAGTTTCTCTTGCTGGAAGACGATGCACGCCGTCACGGGCGCGGTTTGTGGGCGTCGCCCCCGCCTTAGAGCCTGTTGCACAGGTCACCCTGGCTTCCGCGTGGTGGCCTTCCCATGCCACCACGCATGATTCAAACCGTCTCGCGGCGGCCTGGGAAGGCCGCTGCGCGGTTCGTGCAACAGGCTCCTTAACGCCTTTTTACTTTGACCCGCTGCGCTGCCCGTGCCTATAATTCGCGAGCAACCCGGTGCAAGCGAGTAGGCGCGATGGCGGACGAAGAAACCGAGGCAGACGTCGAAGCCCTGCGGCAGGAAATCACCGAGCGCATCGAGAAGTACGCCGCCGAGTCGCCCTATCGCCTGAACCCGGACGAGCGCGTCGTGGCCGCCCTGATCAAGGGCCTCGTTCGCCGCAAACTTCAGTTCGGCGATTACTACTGTCCGTGCCGCGTCGTGACCGGCGACGAGGAGGCCGACCGCCGCACCGTCTGCCCGTGCGAAACGCATCCGCAGGAGATCGCCGACACGGGCAAGTGCCATTGCGGCCTGTTCGTCGCGGGCAACGGTGACGAGAAGGCCTGAGACGTCCGGCGCGAGCGTAGCGCGGCGGGTTTCTGCAGGGACGTGTTGCCCGGACTGTGGTGTAGAGGCGAGGCATGCCTCGCCCCTACGAGACGGGCGGCGGCGCGGCTGATTCGCTGCAACGTATGCCGAGCGAGGGTCATTCAATCAGGACTGGAGACAATCGATGGCTGAAAACGCGCTGGAACTGACCGATGCCAACTTCGCCGCCGAGATCGAGCAGGCCGACGGCGTGTGCCTGGTCGATTTCTGGGCCGAGTGGTGCGCCCCGTGCCAGATGGTCGGCCCCATCGTCGAGGAACTGGCCGCTGAGTACGAGGGCAAAGTCAAGGTCGGCAAGGTGGATTCCGACGCCCACCGCGAGACGGCCGGCAAGTTCGGCATCACGGCCATCCCGTCGCTTATCCTCTTCAAGGACGGCAAGGAAGTGAAACGCTTCGTCGGCGTCACCGCCAAGGACGACCTCAAGGCGGCGCTGGATGAGGCGCTGGCGTAGGCGAGGGGCGGCGGCTCCGTCAGTGGTGCGGTAAGGTGCGCGTCGGGCATGCGCCCGCGCGCACTTGCTTATTGTGGGCAATCGGCCAGTCGGGGAACACCGTCGGGGGTGTTCAGTCTTCGCCGTCGCCCGGCAGGTCGCCGGACTCGAGCGTCCACTCGGGCGGCTTCGGTGCGCGCACGTCGGCGTCGATGAGGAATCGCATCGGAGAATCCTCGAAGCGCGCACCGGCCACGCCCGCTTCTCACGCGGGCAACGCGTGATGCTCTTCCTGATCGACGATCTGGGCGGCGAACTCCAAGGCCGCTCGCACGTCCTCCGCCGTGACGCCGTACTCCTTCTGAATTTCCTCGAAAGTCATCCCGCCCGCCAGCCCGCTGACGATCCGCGCCACCGGCACCCGCGTACCCCGTATGACCGGCTTGCCGTGCTGAATTCGAGGATCGACGACAATTCGCTCGTTCATGGCCTGGACCTCATCCACACCAACCGTTAAACTGAACCCAACCTATGGTGCTCATCAACCGCCCGGACAGCAACCATTCCGTTCGGCGGACAACCCCGTCACAGGCGGGCAAGCCTTGGACTTGGACCCTGGATTGTCTTGCCCGATTTGCCCCGGCGTCTGCTGAGCCACCGCGGCCACGGTATGATATTGATATATTCCAGGGTCTGGGGCTGGACCTACTGCGTAATCTCTGTCACCGTGTTCTTCTCAAAGTCGTAGTCCCAGCGGCGGGAGCCGTAGCGCACGGTGACGATGTCACTGTCAACCTTGTTCTGCATGAACGGGCTCTTGTAGTTGTGCGTCAGGTTCAGATCGAGTTCTTTGCCGTCGATCTTCGGCAGTGTTTTCGGGTAGGGATCCTTGTCCGAGTTCCTGCACAGGAGGAACTCGATCCGGGCTGAGTTCGGCCCGGTGTAATCCAGCTTGTCCGCGGTCAAGGTGAGTGGTGCGGCCAGGATGGCCTTCTTGAAGGCGGCAAAGGAGCCATAGACGGCCTTTCGGCCGGTCTGGATTATGATCGGGGCATACTGGTCCTGCAAGTAGAGGCGGTGACGCGCGGGTTCGTTCCAGTAGTAGCCGCTCCTCACGATCCGTACCGCGGCGTAAGCGTCATGGTTATCAGCAAACACCCACCCATCCCTCTCTGTCATTTCTTTGACCGCAGCGAAGTCAACCCGAGCGTCGCCCTTGTAGACCGAATCCTTGTAGCGCTGGGCGATCATGACGTCCTTATTCTGTACATTCCATTTCTCGCCGGTGTAGGGCTCGAGATAGATCGAGGCGCCGTCCCGGAAGGCCACCCCGCTCCACCGGCCGAGGGGCGCGTAACCAAACTTCTTGCTCTTGCCCTCACCCTGCCACAGCCGCACGTCGAACATGGAGCAGCCGGTAATGTACTCGGGGGTGCGGTAGGCATAGTTAATGCTTCGGGAGAGTGCCTTGTGGAAGCCGTTCCCCTGGGTCATCTGCTGCGGCACCTCTATCGTTTCACCGGGATGACGGTTAACGATCTCGTAGACCTTTTGAGTCGTGCCGAGTCGGCGCAGAAGGATAGCAGGGACAGGTGGTTCATATCCCTTGAATCCCGGCGGCTCGAGCGCATATCCATGGTGCTCGCCGTAGAGCCGCGCAAGCGTCTTGTTGAACCGGCTGTCGAGCCCGCCATCCTTGGCGCGGGACTTACTGCCGCCGCGCAGGCCGCTGAGTGAGATCTGCTCAATCTCGATCATGGCCAGGTCCATCAACATCCTGGCCCGTGCCGCCACCACCGGATCCGTTGCGAAATCGAGCAGCAGATACAATCCACGATAGGTCTTGTATTCATAACTGCTGCTGCCGAGTTCAACCCACATCCCATGCAGCGCCCATTCTTTCAGACCACGCCGGAAGAACTGCGTGAATCGCTCGTAGCGTTGTGCCACGGTGTCACCCGTCTTGAATGTCTTGTTCCTGTACGTCGGGTCATTATTGAGGCTCTGCAGGATCAGATAATGCTGGGCGTCGCTGCGCAAGGGCCCGTTGGTCGCTTCCACGATGCAGATCGAGCTGTCGAGCGCGAGGATCTTGTCCAGGTCGGATGCGGACTTGGGCACATACCGGGGTTTGCCCTTATGCTCAGCGCGGGGGACGTTGACGCTCTGGAACATGTACTCCTTGGCGGCTTTCTCAACATCCGCCTCAAGACGTCCCGGAAAGTGCTGGCTATGCGTGCCGAACAGGTACAGGAAGACATTCAGGTCCTCACTCATTTGTCCGTCACCGAATGACTTCGCCTTCGACTTGCCCTCCAGCAGCTTTGCGGCGTACTCGCGCAGCCACTGGTTTGACGCTTTCAGGTCTTTGTTGACGGCGAGATTGTACATGGGTTTCTCGGCCTCGGGCGTCTCGTTGTACAACGCCAACTGCCGTGCCCGAACCTGGGTGGGATCCGTGGAGAAGTGAGTCTGCCATTGCTCACGGGTCTGCGCAATCTTCGACCGTTTCCTGGCCGCGGCAACCAACCGGTTATGGACGTCAGGAATCCGGTTGTAGAGTGCCACGGCATCCGTCCCCTTGATCTCAGCAATCGCCCGTGCAGCAGCGACACGAACTTCAACCTCCTCGCCTTGGTTGGCGAGTGTCTTCTCGAGTGCAGGCAGGGCTGCGTTGCCGTCGGGGCCGATCATCGTCAGGAGAAACGCTGCCGCCCAACGGGTTTCCAACGTCTTGTCGTCCAGCAGCGCCGCCACAGGCAATGCCGGGGCTTCACCCATGGTGCCCAGAATCATGCCAATGTACCGCACACCCTCGTATTGCCGGGTACGCATCATCGTGTCGTTCTTGATGAGGTCCAGGAAGGCGGGGATGTGTTTGGGATCCGGCATGGCATGGGCCAACGGGTACCAGCCACCCCGGTAGTGGATCCAATAGCGGTCATCGTCCCAAGTCTTCTCATCGTAGTGTTCGGGGACCACCGCATCGAGCGCTTCCCCGACTGCGGGCCCGATCAATTCGCCCAGACGGCGGATGTTGTTCGCCTCCGCCTTGGATTTCACGCCTTGGGTCACAATGCTCTGCGCCTCCCGCTTCAGAACGGGCACGGCCTTGGGGCCCATCAACGCCAGCACGTGATAATAGGGACTCCTCTGCTTAGCTGACTGCATCTGCTTCTCGAGAATCGGGACGATTGCGTCGATGGTTTCAGTCTGCGACATCCGCCGCAGAATCTCAGCACCCCACCATTTCCAATCGAACTTGGTGTTCCGATTCACCTTGTCGTTGCCCTTGTCGCTGGACGTCACGCTCAAAAGCGTGACCACCTCCGGCACAGCCGGTTCACCGATCTTGACCAGGGCGCCGATCGTCGCCAGACGCAGTGGGTGGTTCTTGGCCGTGCGCCCGCCCTGTTCGTAGAAGAAACTGTTTGAGAGCAGGAACGGCACGGCTGGTGCGGCATCGGGCCCCAACTCGCCCAGGGCCTGGAGCAGTCTGATCTTCTCTTCCAGTTTGGTCTGCTTCGCCTTGAGCTTCGGCAGGGCTTCCGCCATGACCTTCTCGGCCGAGCGGTTGACCTGGGTTCGTTCTGCTGCCGAAGCACCGACGATAGGGAATGCCAGGAAGGCGAGTACTGCCAATGCATGTCTCATCATGGCACCTGTGTGTAACTTGTGGTCCGTTCGGCAGGATACTCCGGGATCCCGCAGACTTGCCCGGGGTTTAACAGATAGGAAACTTGATTCCGCGTGACCGACGGGACGGCTCCCGATCGGTGTTACTTGTCCGTTGACGTCGGCCTTGTGTTTTTCAGGGTCTTGTTGAAGAATGCGATGGCGTCGGCGAGGGACTTGGCGGCCGTCGGGGAGGTCCCGTTCCAGAAGGCGTGGGACTGGCCTTCGATGGTCATCAGCGTGGCGGGGACCTTGGCGGCTTGGAGTTTTTCGAGGAGGATTGTGCTCTGGCTGTAGGGCACGGTGCGGTCGCCCTTGCAGTGCATGAGGAGGAACTGTGTGCTGTCGACGTCGACGTAGGTGATTGGCGAGATGCGTTGTGCGGTGTCCTTGTCCCCCTGGAAGGCACGGCCGAAGCGGGTGAAGTCGCTGGGGGTGGCCAGTGCGACCACGGCGTGGACGCGGCTGGAGACGCCCTCGTTGCCGCCCTTGCCCCCGGGCCATCGCGCTCAGTCCCAGCACGTCGTCGAGTTCGCGATACGGCAGCAGCCCGGCGTCTGAGGTGACTTTCGAGCCGTGGAATTCCAGCTTGAGAGACCCGTCAAAACCTACCCGAACAGCGTCCTTGCCGGCTTCACCCATCGCATTCGTGCCTTCCGCCGTCCGTGGCATCGAGAAAGCCCTTTGTTCATGCGGCTAAAGGACGCTCTATTGTGCATGAACTGTGGTTCTCATCCGGAAAATCCGGGCTTACACCCCTTCGCCTTCGGCCGGGGGCGCATATGCTTCCACGTCCCACTTTCGCGGCTTGGGCGATCGCAGGTAGGCGTCGATGTCGCGTGCGGCGGCCTGGCCGGCGCCCATCGCGCTGATGACGGTGGCGGCGCCGGTCACGATGTCGCCGCCCGACCAGACGCGCTCCTTCGTCGTGCGGCCGGTTGTCTCGTCGGCCACGACGGTGCCCCAGCGGGTCGTCTGGAGGTCGGGCGTGGTCTGCTGCACGATCGGGTTGGGCCTGTTGCCGATGGCGACGATGACCGTATCGACGTCGAGGACGAACTCGCTTCCCTCAATCGGGACGGGCCGGCGGCGGCCGGAGGCGTCGGGTTCGCCGAGTTCCATCCGCAGGCACTCCATGCCGACGACGCGCCCTCGCTCGTCGCCGAGGATGCGCGTCGGGTTCGTCAGGAGGTTGAACCGGATGCCCTCCTGTTCGGCGTGATGGACCTCGGCGGCGCGGGCCGGCATCTCCACGCGGCTGCGCCGGTACACGAGGTACACCACGTCCGCCCCCAGCCGCAGGGCCGTCCGCGCCGAATCCATCGCCACGTTCCCGCCGCCGACGACCGCCACGCGCTTCGACCGGGGGATGGGCGTGTCGGAGCGGGCGGGGTCGTACGCCCCCATCAGGTTGGTCCGCGTCAGGTACTCGTTGGCGCTGAAGACGCCGACGAGGTCCTCGCCGGGAACGTTCAGGAACATCGGCGCCCCCGCCCCGACGCCGACGAAAACGGCGTCGTACTCGTCGAGCAACTCATCGACCGTATCGAGTTTGCCGATGACCGCGTCGGTGACGATACGGACGCCGCGCGCCGCCAGGCGGTCCACCTCGTCCTGAACGATGGCCTTCGGCAAGCGGAATTCCGGGATGCCGTAGACCAGGACGCCGCCCGTCTTGTGCAGGGCCTCGAAGAGGGTCACGGCGTGGCCGCGCGCCACCAGTTCGCCCGCGCACGTCAGGCCGGCCGGACCCGATCCGACGACCGCAACGCGCTTGCCCGTGGGTTCGGGAACCGGCGGCAGCGGGCAACTGCCGCGAGCGCGTTTCCAGTCGGCGGCGAAACGTTCGAGGTTCCCGATGGCCAGCGGCTCGCCCTTTGTGCCGAGGACGCAGAGTTCCTCGCACTGCGTCTCCTGCGGACACACCCGTCCGCAAGCGGCCGGCAGTGCGTTCGCGAGCAGGATGCGGTCGGCAGCCTCCTCAAACTGGCCGTCGGCAATGAGTTTTACGAAACCGGGGATGTCGATGCCGACGGGGCAGCCCTCGACGCACCGGGGCTTCTTGCAGAAGAGGCACCGGCCGGCCTCGGCCTGGGCCTCCTCCGGCGTGTAGCCGAGTGGGACCTCGTTGAAGTCGCGGACCCGCTCAGCCGCCGGCCGTTCCTGCATGGGAACGCGCGGCGGGAGGGGCTTCTTGCCACCCTTCGCTGTGGTCATCCAGGAACGGCCTTTCTACCGGGCAGAAGGAGCGTCCTGGTCCTTCGTGTCAGGGCG
>DATKXP010000409.1:0-2750 GCA_035529015.1 Phycisphaerae bacterium
GAAAGCCCTCAAGGACCTCGGCCTCGACGCCAAGACCCTGGTCATCTACACGTCGGACAACGGGCCGTGGCTGTCAAAGAAGGCACACGGCGGGTGCTCCCTGCCGCTTCGCGACGGAAAGTTCTCGACGTACGAAGGCGGCTTCCGCGAGCCGTGCATCATGCGTTGGCCGGGCACGATTCCCGCCGCCGCGGTCTGCGCCGAGACGGCCCTGACGATGGACTTCCTGCCGACGTTTGCGAAACTCGCCGGCGCCGACCTGCCCGGCGGGTACGACCTGAACGGCAAGGACATCTCGTCGCTGATGACCCGACCCGGCGCCAAGACGCCGCACGAGGCGTTCTTCTACTATCGCGGCACGACGCTCGAAGCCGTCCGCTCCGGCAAGTGGAAGGCCATCCTCTACGCCAAGGGCGCCGACGGCCAACCCGGCAAGCCGCACGAACTGTATGACCTGAAGGCCGACATCGGCGAGACGACGGATGTTGCATCTGCCAACCCGGACGTGGTGAAACGGTTGGACGCGCTGGCCGAAGCCGGCGTCCAGATGAACGGCGGCAAGTTCGGCCGCGGCGTGCCAAAGAAGAAGCCGCCGAAGAAGGCCGCCGCAAAGGCGTAGGGTGGGTGTTGTGCACCCACCGTGCCTGTCCGCGGCTAAGTCCACGTGGGTGCAAAGCACCCACCCTACGGCTGTCAGATTCCCCCGCACAGTTCCGGCCGGTTGCAGGAGAGGGGCGCCGGTTCGAGGTCGGTGCCGACCAGGGAGGGGCGGACGAGGACCTGTTCGGTGCGGCTGCGGTCGCGGTAAACGGTGATGCCTTTGCAGCCCATCTCGTAGGCCATCCAGTAGACGTCGGTCACGTCTTCGACGGTTGCCTCGTGCGGCAGGTTGACGGTCTTCGAGACGGCGTTATCGACGTGTTTCTGGAACGCCGCCTGAACCTCGACGTGCCACTTCGGGTCAATCTCGTGGGCCGTGACGAACAGCCGGGCCACGTTCTTCGGAACGCCCTTCACCTTCGTGAGCGACGGCGCGGCCGCGACGCGGTCGATGAGGGCCCGCGACCAGAAGCCGCGCTCCTTGGCCACCTCCTCGAAGATGGGATGCACCTCAAACAGCCGCGCGCCGTCCAGCACGTGGCGTTCCATCGCCAGGGCGAAGATGGGCTCGATGCCGGAGGAGCACCCGGCGATGATCGAGAGGGTGCCGGTGGGAGCGACCGTGGTGCGGGAGGCGTTTCGGTAAGCGGGGGATTCGGGCCGGTCGTAGATGGAGCCGCGGATGTTGGGGAACGGGCCGCGGTCCTCGGCCAGAGAGGCGCTGGCGCGATCGGCCTCGTTTCGGACGAAGTTCATCACGTCGCGGGCCGTCTCCAGGGCCTTGGCCGAATCGTACCGCACCCCCAGCCGAAGGAGCATATCGGCAAAGCCCATGACGCCGAGGCCGATCTTGCGGTTCCCCATGACCATCTCTTGGATCTGGGGCAGGGGATAGCGGCTCATCTGGATGCAGTCGTCGAGGAACCGGACGGCCTGGCGGACGATGGCCCCGAGGTGGTCCCAGTCGATGCGGCCTTTGTCCACGACCTTCGCCAGGTTGATTGAGCCGAGGTTGCAGGCCTCGTAAGGCAGCAGGGGCTGTTCGCCGCAGGGGTTCGTGCACTCGATGTGTCCAATGTGGGGCGTGGGATTATCGGCGTTGATGCGGTCGAGGAAGATAGCGCCGGGGTCGCCTCCGGCGTGGGCTTGTTCGGCCATCAGGTCCCAGATCCGGCGGGCGGGCAGGCGCATGACGACGCGGCCGCCGTGCGGATTGACGAGGTCGAAGGACCGGCCGTTGCGCAGGGCGTCCATGAAGGTGCGGGTGCAGGCGACAGAGATGTTGAAGTTCTCGAGTTCGCCTTCGGTGCGTTTAGCGCAGGCGAAGGCCTCGACGTCGGGGTGGTCGCACCGCAGGACGCCCATGTTGGCGCCGCGCCGGAAGCCGCCCTGGTTGATGGCGCCGGTGGCGTAGTTGAAGACCTTCATAAAGGAGATGGGTCCGGAGGCGCGGCCGTGGCTGGACTCGACGAGGTCGTCGCCGGGTCGAATGCGGCTGAAGGAGAAGCCCGTCCCGCCGCCCGACTTGTGGATGATGGCGGCGAACTTGATGGCGTCGAAGATCTTCTCGATGTCGTCGGGCACGGGCAGGACGAAACAGGCGGCGAGTTGCTGGAGGCGTCGGCCGGCGTTCATCAGCGTCGGCGAGTTCGGCAGGAACTCCAGCCGCGCCATCATGCCGTAGAACTCCTCCTCGGCCAGGCGGACCAGACGCGGATTGCCCCACGTCATCTCGGCCTGAGCCACGTTGGCCGCCACGCGCCGGAACATGTCCTCGACCGACTCGATGGGCTCGCCGCGGTCGTCCTTCTTCAGGTACCGCCGCTCGAGGACCAGCCGCGCGTTCTCCGCAAGGGCGACCGTCTCGGGCGTGTCGGCATCGATGACCGGGAACTTCACCTTCATGACTGACCCCTGACTACCGTGCCCAGGTGAGTCCATTATAGGGTGGAGACCCGGGCGACGGCCACGTGTTGTGCGGTGCTTTTCCCGGGACCCCTTCGCAGCAGACTAGCAGGCCGCTAAAAAACTCCGATTTTTGCATTGACGTATTGTAACGGGTGCGCTATGATGCCGGGCGGTCCACGAACAGGAGGATTCGCGATGCGCGGACGCCCGGACGCCCAGCCCTCGATGTTCCTGATGATCAA
>DATKXP010000410.1:0-2232 GCA_035529015.1 Phycisphaerae bacterium
TACGCCGTCCGGATCGGGTCGAACCTTTTGCCGACGCTGGGGACGGAGGCGAAGGCGGCCGGCCGCAGCCCTAAGGTTGCCCTCGTCACCGACGAGAACGTCGCCCGCCACTACCTCGACCCCGCCATGGAGAGCCTGCGCGCCGCCGGCCTCCAGGTCGAGACCGCCGTCCTTGGGGCGGGCGAAGCGTCCAAGACGCTCGAGGGGGCCGGCGAACTCTACGACCGCATGCTGAGGGCGGGCCTCGACCGCGGCTCCGTCGTCGTCGGCCTGGGCGGAGGCGTGGTGACCGACCTGGCGGGCTTCGTCGCCGCCACCTACATGCGCGGCATCGCGTGGGTGGGCGTCTCGACAAGCCTCCTCGGCCAGGTGGACGCCAGCGTGGGCGGCAAGACCGGCGTCGATCATCCGGAGTGCAAGAACCTCATCGGCGCGTTCCACCAGCCGTCCGCCGTCCTGGCCGACGTGACGACCCTAGCCACCCTGCCGGAGGAGGAACTGCGGACGGGCCTCGCGGAAGTCGTCAAGCACGCTCTTATCCGCGACGCCGCCCTCTTCGACACGCTCGAGGCGAAGGCCGACGCGATCCTCGCCCGCGAGCCGGAAGTCCTCGAAAACGTGGTCGCGCGGAACGTCGAGATCAAGGCCGACGTGGTCATGGCCGACGAACGCGAGGGCGGCCTGCGGCGGATCCTGAATTACGGCCACACCGTCGGCCACGCCCTGGAGAGCCTGGCGATGGAAGCCGGCGGCCGCCTCGGCGGCGCCGCCGTCACCCACGGCCGCGCCGTCGCCCTCGGCATGATGGCCGAGGCGCGCATCGCCCAGGCCCGCGGCACGGCCGACGCGGCCGTCGTCGAGCGCCAGCGCGAACTGCTCGAACGGTTCGGCCTGCCTGTCCGCCTCGATGCGGCACCCAACGTCGACCGGTGCCTCGCCATCATGCGGCACGACAAGAAGGCCCGGTCCGGGCGGCTGCGATTCATCCTGCCCGAGGAGGTCGGCACCGTCCGCGATGTCGATGACGTGACCGACGACGAGATCCGCGACGCGCTCCGCAGCCTGGCCGCCGACGGCTGATGCCATCGCAAGTGAGGTCAGGCCGTGTGGCACGGCCGGCTTGTCCGGCCGTGGGTTGGCCGTCCGACTCTACACGGCTGGGCAAGCCAGCCGTGCCACACGCCGACGCAGGATAACCGTGAATGGATCAGGACGAACGGCTGGCGACGATTCGGCTGCACCTGACGACGGGCATCGGCCCGCGCCTGTACGGGGCGATCGTCGAACATTTCGGCTCCGCCGCAGCCGCCGTCGAAGCCGGCCCCGCCGCCCTCGCCGAGGTCAAAGGCCTCGGCCGCGCCAAGACCCGCGCCATCCGCGACGCCGTCGAGGGGGCCGACCCCGAGGCGGAACTCGATCGCGCCGCCGCCGCAGGCGTCACCGTCGTCTTGCAAGGCGACCCGGACTACCCGGTGGCGCTGACGTACCTGTTCGACGCGCCGCCCGTGCTGTACGTCAAAGGCTCGGTCCGGCGTGAAGACGCCCAGGCCATCAGCATCGTGGGCATGCGCAAGTGCAGCCTGTACGGACAGGACCAGGCCGAGCGTCTCGCCGGCGGCATGTCGCGCGCCGGGTTCACGGTGGTTTCGGGCCTGGCGCGGGGGATCGATTCGGCGGCCCATCGCGGCGCGCTGGCCGCCGGCGGCCGGACGCTCGCGGTCCTGGGCAACGGCCTGGCGTCGATCTACCCGCCGGAAAACGCCCGGCTGGCCGACGCGGTCGTCGAACGCGGCGCGCTGGTGAGCGAGTTCCCGATGACGGTCGGCCCGTCGGCCGAGAACTTCCCTCGGCGGAACCGCATCCTGGCGGCCCTCGCACTCGGCACGATCGTCGTGGAGGCCGGCCGGCGAAGCGGGGCGCTCATCACCGCCCGGCTCGCGGCCGAGATGGGCAAGGAGGTCTTCGCCGTCCCGAACCGCGTCGATGCCCCCGGGGCCGCCGGCGTCCACGGCCTCATCCGCGACGGGGCCAAACTCATCGAGTCGGTCGCCGACGTGTTGGACGAGTTCCCGGACCTGGAGATCGCCCCTCCCGCAGGCGACGACGCGCCGCGCCAGGAGACGCTCTCGCTCAAGGCCAACCTGTCGGCGGAGGAAGCGCGGCTGCTGGAAGTGCTCGACACGGAACCGGCGCCGCTCGACGTCTTGGCCTCGCGGGCCGGCCTCGATGCCG
>DATKXP010000411.1:0-2000 GCA_035529015.1 Phycisphaerae bacterium
CCCGTGGTCACAAACTCCTCGTCCTCTACGCCGATGCCCGGATCGACCCCGCCCACGTATCTCGCGGGCCGCCGTTGCCGCAGCACGGCGGGACTCGTCTGGAACTCACCGCGCGGGCAGAGCACGTGCAACTGAACGGCACCCATTGCGGCGAAGAGGACGTCGTCATGGTATCCGTCGCCGTGCTCGCGCTTCCCGCTGGCCTTCCGCACAAACGCTCTCTCCTCGTCGGCGAGAATCTGCTGAAGCACCTTGACCGCAGGGGCCCAGCCCTCGACCGGATGCTCGCGGCACATGGCAATCCAGGTGTCGATCATGAAGTCGCGGTTGCCGGTGGTGGTCTTCCATCCCCACATCGGCGAGTCCTCGCCGGCGGCGACGCTCTCCTCCGGCCGCGTGCGCTGGTACAGGTTCGGGTAGGCGGTCTTCTTGAGCGGGACGAGCGCCGCAATACCGCAGGCGTTCGCTTCCGGCGTGGTCCAAGCATCGCGGTAGTAGAGGCCGCCCTTGCGCAATTCCTCGCCGAACTCATCGGCTTCCGGTCGGCCGTGGTACATCGCGTCGAGCCGTAGGTATCGCCGGTTCAGCACTATACCGGCCGAGAAGTCCGGGTCAGACTGGACATCCGCCGCGTCCGCGAGCGACCCTTCGGCCACGTCGCCGAACAGGGTGTAGTCGCACGTCTCATCCGGCTCGTGCCATATCTGCCAAGCGTTCCGGCTTGCCGGCGCGGCATCGACGGCCACGACCTCGGCGCCACGCTCTACAAGATGAACCCAGCGGGCGGGCGGGCAGCAAGTCTTGTCATGTTGGGCGACGATGGCAGCCGGAATCGCGGGTCGTCCTGAAGTCTTAAAGGCTTCGGCTGGTGTGGAGGGATACTCTTGCTCGAACAGGTCCTCGTCGCTGCCGCACTTGTCACGGATGGCGAGTCGCCGCCATGCGAGTTGCTCAAGGGTTGCGCCCCGCGCCAGTAGTCCTTGCTCTTTCTCATCGAGGTCCTCTCCTCTCATCTCGGCCCTCAACCCCTCGGCCGGCAGCGCGAGGGCGTAGTCGGAACACGACAGCCAGGAGATGAACACCGGCACGTATCCGCTCAATCGTTCGAGGTCCGTGGTGGCCGCGTTCCATCTCCTGGTTGCCGCATTCCACCGCTCGTAGAACTTGCCGCTGGCCCCATTGGCTGTGGACTCGAGGAAGATCATCGTGTCGGGTTCGTCGGGTACGCACTGAAGAAGCGACAGAAGGTTCTGGACCGCGTTTCGCCAGAAGCCGAGTTCGCTGGCGTGGACGTACATCAACATGGCCGAGCGGCCCAGCGTCCCGGCACCCTTGAGCGTGACCTTGCCCGCGGTCTGGACCTGAATCTGCGACCTGTGCGGAGTCGCCCAGATGATTTCCTTCCTGCTCGAATAGACAGTCGGTCGCCGTTCAGAACCCGGGAGTTCGGCTTCCATGAGTTGGGCCATGCGAAACAGCGTGGTCGAGGAATCGTCGTCGTGGGCGCAGACGAACCCACGCCGGTTCGCCCGGTTCTGACAAGCAGCGAACATGAGCGCTTGAACCACGGTGCTGAAGCCCACCTGCCTCGCCTTCAGGCCGATGATGCGGACGGGCAACCCAGCCGCCTGCTGCTGCGCGGCGATGCCGATGACGCGCAACTGCTCCGGGTTCAGTTCGAGGAGGCGCAGGTTGCCCTGCTTGTCCTGAATCTTGATGCGCGAGGCGATCCAGGCGAGGAGATTGGCTCGGCGTGGTTCGGTCAGGCCAGGATCTCCGTTCGCGGCATCGCCGCCGCCCGCACAATCGTCGGCGCCGTCTCGTCCAGCACCGCGGCGACCGCCAGTTCCTTCGCCTCCTCCCGGTGCGCGTCGTACTGCTGCAGGGCCTCGAGGATTGCATCCCCCCACGTCGCCTGCGGGTCCACTTCGAGCCTCACACGCTGCATCCGCTGGACCGGGCCGCGCGGCGTATGAATGCCCGTGACCATGTACAGCCCG
>DATKXP010000412.1:0-2979 GCA_035529015.1 Phycisphaerae bacterium
GACGCAAACCCGTACGCCTCCTTGCACGCTCGCCAAGCGCTGGACGTGCCTTTGCCTTTCCCCTTGCCGGCAGGCCAGGACTTGAAGTCACACACCGGGGCGTCGGCGTAAATGCAGGCAACCTTGTCGGGGTTGGCGGCCGCCCAGTTGAAGATGATGAGCCCGCCGCGACTCATGCCTTCCAGCGCCGCCTTCTTCGCCAGGCCGTGTTTCGAAATCAGGTACTCGTAGAACGCGTTCCAGTGCGCGACGGCCTGCGGGCTGCCGAACAGGTTGGCCACGTCCATGTAGACAAGGTGAAAGCCTTTGGCGAGCAGCGCGAGGTCGGTCTGCGGCTCATGGGCCCAGAACCGTGCCCGCCAGATCCACGGGTGTCCGGGGGCTGTCTGCTTCGGGACGACGACGTAGCATTTGCGACGGTCGTGCGTGAAGGTGTAACGGTCGTATCCGTGCCAAGTGGCCTTCTCTCCGGGGAAGGGCGTGGCGGCAGTCTCCGGTTGAATGTGGATGGCCCTCAGCGAACACGGCCCGAGCGACATCTGTACCCGCCCGTCCGTCACGGTCAGCGGCCGGCCGGTGGCCGCGTCCGTGATCTTCCCTTGAGCCGGAAGCGCGACGGCGATGTCTCGCTTTTCGCCGAGACCCACGTTCACGACGGCCAGGTACGTGCCGTTCCCCTTCGTCGGGATGGAGCGGACCACGACCTCCGGGTCGGCCGCCGCGTCCTTCACCACGTGGCTGGGCAGGGCCGGCAGCGCGAGAAACGCCGCGTTGAACGCCCGCACGTACTCCGGGAACCCGCGGTTGAAACTTGCCCCCGCCAGGTACCCGATGTACCGCGGATCGCCATACGCCATGGCCCGTGCCTCGCCGAGCATGCAGTACGGCCCGGCCCGTTCGACGTCGCAAACGAAGTACCCGACCTTCTTCTCCATCACGTGCTCGTTGAGCGGGTAGTGCCGCACGATGGCCAGCCCCGACGCCGTGTGGAAGGCGTCGAACGCCTCGGGCGACGAAACCGTGTACGTCCGGTTGAACGGGTAGGTCATGAGGATGCCGGGCGTGTCGGCGTACCGCGCGGGGTCGGGCTGCGGGATCGAGTGCTGCCACTCCCACTGGGCCCACGTCGGCGTCGGGCGCAGCGCGGCCTTGAGGTATTCGCCGGCCGCGATAACGTCGGCGACGGGGAGAGGGTTGATCCACTGGTGGTCGGGCGGCACCAGGAGAGCCTTCCACGTCTCGGGGTCGTCGGTGACGACGAACTTGCCCCTGGCTCGCAGACACGGGCACGGTTCGCTGGGGACGGCCGTGAAGAGGACGACCGCCTCCGGCACGCCGCCCGAGCGAAGATGGTCTCGCAGGGCCGCGAGGAAGGCCTTTCGCTTCTCGAACCACCACGCGTAGTACTTCTGGCGGAGGGCGTCGTCGCCCTTGAGTTGCTCGCGCGACACCGAGACCCCGCTGTTTGCCTCTTTCGCGAAAAGGCCCAGGCACCGGTCGGAAAAACTCATGGGGATGTGGCTCGGCCGCGTGCGGAACCAGGCGCCGACGAAGTTCACCTTGTCCTTGTGGCGCAGGATCGTGGCGTCGAGCAGTTTCTTCGCGTCGGCAAGCGTTTCGGGGTCGGTGACGTCGGCGTTGGCTTTCTCGCTCCACGTGATGTGGGTGTAGGTCTTGCCGCCGCTGAGGGTGACGCACTTGCGCTGCTTCCCGACGCCCTTGGCCCCGACACTGCCGCAATACTCGTAGTAGGGAAGGACGTCGAAGTCGTACCGGCTGAGCATCTCGAGGATGCGTTGCCACCGTTTCGGCTGCCGGTTGGCCCAGTACCAGTCGTTGCCGCCGCCTTCGGTGGCGTCCCATCCCTGGTTGTGGCCGAACTCGAGCAGGTCCTTGCCGAACGTGTTCATGCCCAGAAACTGCATGAGCCGCGCCTTGGACTCGAACCAGTCGGTCTCGTTGTCGATGCCGGGTTTGCTGTCCTTGCCGGGGTCGAGGACACCGTCGGCCATCTCCTCGCGGAAGAAGAGGTGGCGGCGGGGAAGGCCCTCGGGCGGGAGCCTAAGCGGGACGTTGAACCTCGCGGGGTCGGGTACCTCGAACAGGCGGATGCGCGACACCGCCGCGCCCGCCGACAGCGGTGCGTTCTTGCGCGTCGATTGGGCGATGATGACCTGGAACCCCTCCTCCGGCGTCATCGGACGGGGCCCCGCGCCGCGCGGTTGGTCCATGTCGGGGTACCGGTCGTGCAGGTGGAACAGCATCGTCCACGTGCGATAGGCGCCCGAGAGCGGCAGCCGCACGCTCTCCGGGTTGTTCTCGGTATACGTGTAGAGGACGTCGCCCAGGGCTGCCCCGGTCGAGAAACCGCGGCCCGTCTCGCAGCCGCGGTTCACGATGAACAGGGCGCGAGGCCGGTCTTCGGGGAACTCGACCGTCAGCAGATAGGCGGCGCCGGCCTTCAGGCCTTTCCCCTTGCCGAGGCGATAGGCGATGTACTTCGCGCCGCCTTCGGGCGGCAGCGTGCGGCACGGGCGGCCGAGGATCGTCTCCACGCGGCTGATGCCTTTCGGATCTTCGGTAAAGGCGTGGGACGCGTCGGCGCCGCCGCTGCAGTCTACCTCGTCGAGGAGGGGCAACCTGCCGAAAGGAGGCCCGGCGTCGGCGAGCGGCGCTTCACCCGCACAGGCGCACACGCCAGCGAGAACGACGACGAAGGTCGTGAGGACTCTTGCGGCCATTGCAGACTCCGCCTCGGGGAAGGTATACCGCTGCTTCCGCAGCGGGCTCGGGGTGCCAGGTCGCGGCTTGGTTGCCGCACGTTTGCCAACGCATCCTACGCGCCGGCAACGGCTGCGGCTACCATGTCGCCAACTTCGGTGGTGGAATAGCCCATGCGGCCGGCCGACTGGCTCTCCATCCTGGGCGTGACTTCCATGATGGCGTTCTCGACGCGGTCTCCGGCCGCCGCGAGCGTCT
>DATKXP010000413.1:0-2890 GCA_035529015.1 Phycisphaerae bacterium
CGCCGTGTCACGCCGTTACGACCCCGGCTCACCGCCCCCTAAGCGGACCGGCATAAGTTTTGCGCGGTGGGTCTCCGCACCCACCGCGCATCACAGCACATATCCGCGGCGGGTACTCCAGACCCGCCGCGCGCGGACTCCAAGAGACTTTTGCCGGTCCGCTCAGGTGCGGCGGCGTCCAGCGACGATGCGCGTGGGTGCAGAGCACCCACCCTACACGTCTGTTCGACAGCCCACGCGGCGGCTCACGCGCCCATCGACTTTATATACTCCCGCACACTCTCCTGCCACGGAGGAAACCGAAACCCGACCGTCTCGGCCAGCCGCGCCACCGAAAGGACCGCGCGGGCCGGGCGACGGGCCGGGCGGGGCATATCCGCGGTGGTCACGCGCTCGGGGCTGGCGTCGAAACCTGCGGCACGGAGCGCTTCGACCGCAAGGTCCCACCGCGACGCTTCGCCGCGGCCGCAGGCGTGGAGGGTGCCGCGCGCGCCCGACTCGACCATCGCCACCAGCGCCTCGGCCAGGTCCTCGTTCCACGTGGGGCACCCCACCTGGTCGGTGACGACGCGAAGCGGTTCGCCGGCCCGGGCGCAGGAGAGGATCACGTCCAGAAAATCCCTCCTCCCCGCCCCGTAGAGCCACGCCGTCCGGACGATAAGATGGCCGTCGGGCGCCGCCGCACGGACGCACGCTTCAGCCTCGGCCTTGGTTCGGGCGTAGACGCTCTGGGGGCTGGGCGGATCGTCCTCGACGTAGAGGCCCGGCTTGGTCCCGTCGAAGATGAAGTCGGTGCTCATGTGAACGACGAGCGCCCCGGCGTCGGCGGCCGCGCGGGCCACCGTCTCGGCCGCCTCGACGTTCAGACGCCGGGCCTCCTGCGGATGCGCCTCGGCCCCGTCCACGTCGGTCCACGCCGCCAGGTGAAAGACGGTGTGCGGCCGGATGGTGCGGACGGCGTCGGTCACGGCGCCGGAGTTCGTCACGTCGAGTTCGGCAGCGTCGGTCAGGTGCAGCGCGTCGGGCCGCGGCGCGGAGGCGGCCAGGCGGGCGCTGAGCGCATGGCCCAGCAGCCCGGCGGCGCCGGTCACCAGGACCGGATAATGGCGTTCGGAAAGAGGCATCGGCCCTCCCGGTGCGCGTTGACACAGCGGCCCGAAACGGCTAAGGTACGGCGTCCGACCACCTCGGGGCCGGCGTATCTCTCGCGCCAGCGGCCCGGCCCCACCCGAGCGTGACTCGGAGGACCCGCCGCCCCGATGGCTTCATTCCTGAGACATTTCCGGACGGTCAGCGGCCTGACGCTCCTGTCGCGCATGATGGGGCTGGTGCGCGACGCCGCCCTCGCCCACGTCGTCGGCGCCGGCCAGACCATGGACGCCTACAGCATGGCGTTCATGATACCGAACCTGTTGAGGCGGCTGTTCGGCGAGGGGGCCTTGAGCGCGGCCTTCGTCCCGGTCTTCACCGGGTACCTGGAGTCGGGCGACCGCAAAGCCGCCAACCGCTTCATGAGCCTGATGATCGTTCTGCTGGTGACGAGCCTGGCGGCCGTGACGCTCGTGGTCGAGGGCGCCCTGCTCGTGCTCCGGCATTGTACCGAGGGCCTGGGGAAGTGGCACCTGATTTTCGGCCTGGCGGCGGTCATGTTCCCCTTCGCCCTGACGATCTGCCTGGTGGCGCTCCTGCAGGCGGCGCTGAACTGTTGCCGCCACTTTGTGATGCCGGCGCTGGCGCCGATCCTCCTGAACCTCTTTATCATCGGCGGGGCGGTGGCGGCGGCGCTGGCGGCGGCAGACGACGCCGTCACCCAGGTCTACCTCATCGCCGGAACCGTCGCCGGGGCCGGCGTCGTCCAGGTCCTGATCCAGGTGCCGGCGCTCGCGAGGAAGGGTCTTCGGTTCGCCCTGGTGTGGGACCTGCGGCACGAGGGCCTGCGGCGTGTGCTGCGGCTGATGGGGCCGATGGTCCTGGCCATCGGCGTCATCCAGATCAACACGTTCCTCGACTCGGCCGTGGCCAACGTCTTCAGCCCGTACGAGGTGGGCAGGGAGACCTTCCAGGTCGCGGGCCGCGAGGTGGCGTACCCGATGAAGACGGGTGCGGCGTCGATGTTGTACTTCGGCCAGCGGCTGTACAACTTTCCGCTGGGCGTCTTCGCCATCGCCATGGCGACGGTCATCTTCCCGGAACTCAGCCGCTACGCCCATCGCAAGGACCTGGCGAGCATGGGGCGGGTGGCGTCGCAGGGGCTGCGGCTGACGGTGTTCATCACGGTTCCGGCCGCCTTCGGCCTGGTGCTGGTGTGCGAGCCGCTGCTGCGCCTCTGGCTGGAGCACGGCCGCTTCGCCGCCGACCCGGGCGCGGTCGCGCGGGCCGCGTGGGTCACCCGCGTGTACGCCCTGGGCATCTGGGCGTACTCGACCAACCACATCCTCATCCGCGCCTTCTACGCGAGCCAGGACACCCGCACCCCGCTTCGCGTGGCGATGGTGGCGGCGGTCATGAACTTCGGGCTGAACCTGGTCCTCATCTGGCCGCTGGCCGAGAACGGGTTGGCCCTGGCGACCGTGATCTCGGCCGTGGTCCAGTTCGGCGTGCTCGCCGGCGTCCTGAGCCGGCGCGTGACGCACCTGGAGTGGCGGCAACTGGTGGCGACCGTCGGGCGGACGGTCCTGGCGACCGCCGCCATGGCCGCCGCCACCGCCGCCGCGGTTTACTGGGCCGCACCGGCGCTGGAACTCGACGGCCGCACCGAGGCCATCGTCCAACTCGCCTTCGGCGTCGGCGCCGGCGCCGCCGCCTTCCTCACCGCGGCCCGGCTCCTGCGGATGACCGAACTGAAGGACCTCCTCGCCGCCGGCCGCGCAAGCGACGAGACCGAACCGCC
>DATKXP010000414.1:0-6214 GCA_035529015.1 Phycisphaerae bacterium
CGCCCTCACGGCCGCCGCTTACCCCTCGATGGACCAGTCGTTGCTGTACTCCTTGGTCAGGTACTTGTTGGCCTCGGGGACGTTGGTGACCTTGCCGGCCTTGCCGTCGTACTGGAGCGGCTTGCCGACGCGGTACGCGACCAGGCCCAGGAGCATCGTTTCCATCATATTGCCGGAGTACTCGAAGTCGCAGGCGGTTTTCAGGTCGCCCTTGCACGCGTCGAGCCAGTCCTGCTGGAAGTGGCCGAGGTCGGGCAGCATCTTCTCCTTCGGCCGCTTGTTGTAGTAACTCAGGTCGGTGTCCTTGCCGTAGGGAATGAGGACACGCTTCTGGAAGTCGGCGATGATGAAGCCCTTGTCGCCCTTGAACATGGCGCCGTGGCCGATCTTGTTGAGGTCGATGAAGTTCATCGGCGACTTGGGCATGTCGCCGCCCATGCACCACGTCAGTTGGATGGCGGGCCGCCAGTCGTTCTTCGGCATGTCCCACGTGGCGGTCATCCGGACGGGCACGACCTCCGGGTTGAACTTGTCGCCCGAGGCCTTGGCCGTGGTCGGCACACCCGCGTCGATGGCGTTCCAGGCGAGGTCCATGGTGTGGGCGCCCATGTCGCCCACCTGGCCCGTGCCGAAATCCCAGTACATGTTCCAACTCAGGCATCCCCCGAAGTACCCCCGGTTGTAGGGATGATACGGCGCCGGCCCGAGCCAGAGTTCGTAGTGGAGCGCCTTGGGCGGAATGCCCTCGCCCGGCAGGTAGCCGGGGCGGGGGATCTGGCGGTTGCCCCAGGCCCACGCGGCCTTCAGTTCGCCGATCGCCCCGTCAACCACCAGTTCGCGCACCCGGTTGAAGTTCGGGTCCTGGTGCCGCTGCGTCCCCTGCTGGGTGGCCAGTTTGTTCTTCTTGGCCAGGTACTTGGCCCGGAGCAGGCGGACCTCTTCCACCGTGATGCCCATGGGCTTCTCGCAGTAGATGTGCAGGTCGCGGTTCAGGGCCCACGAGCAGATGAACGCGTGCGTGTGGTCGGTGGTGCAGCAGATGACGGCGTCCAGGCCCTTCTGGTCCAGGCACTTCCGCCAGTCGATGTACGTCTGGGCCTTTGGAAACCGCTTGGCGGCCTTGGCCAGGTGATCCTCGTTCACGTCGCACAGGGCCACAATGTTCTCTTTCGAGGCCGTCCCGAAATGGGCGCCGGCACGGCCGCCCGTGGCGATCATCGCGATGTTCAACGTGTTGCTCGGGGCGCTCGCGCCGCCGACCACCCCGCTGGGCAGGACGACCAGTCCGGCCCCTGCGGCCGCCGCGGTCTTCAGAAACTCGCGCCTCGGCATGGCACCCGTCTTCGTCGGCACATCCTGACGGCGTTCGCTCTCGTGCTTCATCGCGTATCACTCCTTCCAGAATCAGGGTTCATCCGGCCCCCGGAGTATACCACACCTCCGCGGCAACGTCTTGCATCTTCTCGGGCGAAACCCGCCATGCCGCCCGCCCGCGTTCACGTTGCCCCCGCTCATCCCTTGCCCCACCGCCCCTGAAGCATTACGATACGCCTATGGTCCCGACCGCGCAACACGCGTCTGACCCAACGGCATGACGCTCATGGAACGAAGAGAAGCCCGAACGGCCGTGAAGCCAAGGTGTGTGTCACTCCTGCGGCGCCAAACGAGGATGCCGGAATATGAAACGTTCGAATCTGTCCCGACGTGATTTCCTCGGCCTTGCCGCGGCGGGCCTGGTTGGCCTGGGGCTTCCCCTGGCGGCGGGCGGGCGCAGCCGGAAGCGGCCGAACGTCCTGTTCATCGCCATCGACGATCTTCGGCCGGAGTTGGGCTGCTACGGCAATCGGCACATCAAGACGCCGAACATGGACGCCCTGGCCCACAGCGGCGTCACGTTTACGCGCGCCTACTGCCAGCAGGCCGTCTGCAATCCCTCCCGCGCCAGCCTGATGACCGGCCTGCGCCCCGACTCGACCAGGGTCTGGGACCTCGTGACGCACTTCCGCAATACGATCCCCGACGTGGTCACCCTGCCGCAGCAGTTCAAGCGTCACGGCTACCACGCGGTGGGCATGGGCAAGATCTACCACAACACGCTGCCGGACCGGGCCTCCTGGTCCGTCCCCCAACCCCGCCCGCGAGGGTACCGCCTGTACTCGCCCGAGGCACGCGAACGCATGGACGCCTGCCAGGCCGAGGCGCGTAAGCGGGGGGTATCCGAAACGGTCATCCGCGGGCACTTCCGCGGCCCGGCAACCGACAGCGGAGACGGGCCGGACAACCAGCGACACGATGGGGCCCTGACCGACCTGGCCGTCCAACACCTGCGCGACCTCGAAGCCGGCGACGAGCCTTTCTTCCTGGCAGTCGGATACATCTGGCCTCACCTGCCGTGGACGCCCCCGAAACGGTACTGGGACCTGTACGATGCGGCCGAGATTCCGCTGGCCGAGAACGACTTCACGCCGCGCGGCGCGCCCCCGATGGCGATGAACACGATGTACGAACTGCGGGCCTACATGGACTTCGCCGGCACCCCCACCCCCGCGCAGGGATCGCTGACCGAGGCGCAGCGGCGGCGCCTCAAGCACGGCTACTACGCCGCGGTCACCTTCGTCGATACGCAGGTCGGGCGGCTGCTCGCCGAACTGGATCGCCTCGGGCTTCGCCAGGACACGATCATCATCCTCTGGGGCGATCACGGCTGGAAACTCGGAGAGCACAACAGTTGGTGCAAGCAGACCAACTACGAAATCGACACGCGCGTGCCCATGATCCTCTGTGCCCCGAAGGCCGCCGCGAATGGAACGTCCTGCGAGGCGCTCGTGGAATTCGTTGACATCTACCCCACCCTCTGCGACCTCGCCGGACTGCCGCTGCCCCCGCATCTGCAGGGCACCAGCATGGCCCCCCTGCTCGAAGACGTCCGGCGCCCGTGGAAGCCGGCTGCGTTCAGCCAATTCCGCCGGCGCCACGAGGGGGTGGAGTACATGGGATACACCATGCGAACCGATCGCTACCGGTTCGTGGAATGGCGTAACCGCAAGACGGCAGAGGTCGTCGCCCACGAACTCTACGACCACGCGAATGACCCCGGCGAGAACGCCAACCTCGCCGACGACAAGCAGTACGCCGCCCTGGTCGCACGCCTCGCCAAACAACTCCGCGCCGCCCTGCTGTCGCCCTGAGCGAGTGCAGCGAGTCGAACGGGTCTCGCCGGGTGCCACTCGCCGCGGCGAGTGCCTATCAACCGTGTGCCACGGCCAGCCTTGCCCGGCCGTGCGTTGTTCGCCGGGTGCCATGCTTTCGCCCGCCATCGAGCCGGGAGCCGAAGCTCCCGGTCACGCTCCCCGCCCTGGGCTCCCGAACGATGGGTGCCAGGGTCATCCCGAAACGAGAGCGTGCTGGTTCTCCTGCCTCGCACCTGACCACAAGAAGGTCCTTAGTTCACCGCCATTGTGCTGTGTCCCCAGAACCAGTATCCAGAACCAGGTTCGAACCAGGTTCGAACCAGGTTCGGAGCCCATGCCGAACGGATAAAGGTTCCTTCATGGAATTCGGTGGCATCCGACGCGATGACGGCCGAAGCGGGGGTTGCGTCGCTTCCCTGGCTGCTCGCCGAAGTGACGGCGCTGATCGTCAGGGTCTCGCCGACACTCGGGATCACGGGGATCTCCATCGCGGGTTTGTCGAGTTCCAGCGCGATAATCGTGTCGAACTCGTGAACGACGTCGGCAGGTCGGCTGTTCTTCTTGTCATTGCCCAGCACGATGGTGAGATTGCCGTCCTTCTGGGTCACATTGGCGTGACCGCCGGTCAGGACGCGCGAAGAGACCACCTTGGCCGGCAGGTCCGGGAGGGTGAGCATGCCGTTCCAGATGCCGAGCACATGAAGGTAGACGGTGTTGCCGCTCTTGCGGCGCGTGGCACAACCCCAGGGCCCGGGCCTATAGGGTCCACCCCGCGTGGCGTAGATGCTCTCGCCGTATTGCTTGAGCCACGCGCCCATCTGGAGGTAGCGCTCAACGTGCCGCGGATTGATGCTTCCGTCCGGGGCCGGACCGGTGTTGAGCAGCAGATTGCCCCCGTTCCCGGCACAGCGGACCAAGAGGCCTATGGCATCGGCAAGACTGTGCGGCCTGCTGTCGCCTGAATAGCCCCAGCCGCCGCCGATCTTCGTGCACGTTTCCCAAGGTCGGTTGATTTGGAACCGCCCGATCTGGCCTTCGGGACCGCCGAAATCACCAAAGCGCCAGTGGCGCGGGGCACAGCGGTGGTTCGAGATCAGGTGCGGCTGAAGTTTGCGCAGCACGTTCAGCAGTCTGGGCGTATCCCAAACATCGGGATGCTGGCCCAGGCCGTCCCACCAGATGCCGTCAATGCGCCCGTAGTTCGTATACAGTTCGAGCAACTGGGGATGGAGAAACTCGGCGCGATAACGCGAAAACTCCGGGCTATCGTACGGAACGTCGAACCGGGGTTCGTGCCAATCCGGCTGGGAATAGTACCAGAACAATTTGACCTTGTGGCGGTGGCACGCGTCGGCCAACTCCTTGCAGATATCCCGCTTGAACGGCGTACTCGTGATATCATAGTCGGTCACGGCGGAGTCGAACATGCAGAAGCCTTGATGATGCTTGGCCGTGAAAACGAAATAGCGAGCCCCGGCATCCTTGATCATCTTGACGCAGGCGTCCGCGTCGAACTTCACCGGATTGAACGTCTTGTAGAGGTTGTCGTACGTCTCGGCCGGGATGCCTCGGGTGACCTTTCCGTCGGAGGAGTGGTGCGGGCGACGGCCCATGCGGCTCCAACTCACGGCCCCGGTCACCTGGCACGAGGGATCCCAGTGCATGAACACGCCGAACTTGTCGTCCTGCCATTGTTCGATGTGCGCCGGATCCGCGTAGATCGTCGAGGCGAGTTCCGGCGACAGTTTGCTCACATAATCCGAATGTTCCTTGGGCGGGACATACGGCTCGACAACCCCGTCGTCGTTGGCAGGCGCGCCCGCGGCCAACAATCGCACGGCAAGCAGACAGGCGAACCATGACACTCCAGCGATTCTCAACATGGGCGACCCTTCCTTCCTGGTCGGTTTGGTTGTCAAGCGGGGGGCACTGCCGCCAACTGCTGTCTCAGAAGAGGTCAAACGCCGCCACCGTCGGCGCCTCACCGTTGGTCGCCGTGATCAGCAGCCGTACGCGCCGTGCCTTGATCGGCTCCGCCAGATGCACGTGCAGGTTGTCAACCGTGTCGCCCGCATCGAACGTCCTCCACCCCGCTCCCTCATGGTGCTGCAGTTTGTAGGCCCGAATCTGGCCGTACAGTTCGGTGATCCCGACCTGCTGAAACGTTTGTGGCTCGCCGATATCGACTTCGATCCAGGGCTCGGGATCGTCCGCTTTGGGCATCCAGAATCGCCAGAAATGGCCGCGGTGATTGTTCCCGATCAGCTTCTTGACCCGTTCCACGTCGATCAGGTGCGGCGGGGTCTTGCGCTTGCGGATCTCGACCGCGTCGTCGTCGCTCTCTTCGCCGAAATGCTTCGCCGGTTTCCCGCTCTCGAAGCTGTAATAGACAACCGTTTCCGGCGCACCGCGGAACATCTTCGGATTCACGCTGCTGGAGGCCGTTACCCGCGCGTCCGTGGTCAGCGTGTGTCCCTGCAGGGTGTCAATCGGTTCGATCGCCATGGCATTCCGGCCAAGCGTCAGGGCGATGATCGTATCCGGAGATGCATGCTCCTTGGGATCGATCCGGATTTCCAGGGCCTCGTCCGTCTGTTTGAAGGCGGGGGTCCCGCCGGTCAGCGCCTTGCAGGCGGTCACCTTGGCCGGCAGGGCCGGCAGGGCGAGAACGCCGCCGGGCCACTTCTGCGTGACGTGCAGGTAGACCGTCTTGTCCCGGCGGGTCGAGACGCCCCAGTGCCCGGGTTTGTACGGGCCGCCGCGAGTCTTATAGATGCTCTCTCCGTACTTCTTGAGCCACTGGCCCATCCCCAGGTAGCGCTGCTTGATCGGCGGAAAGATCGAGCCGTCCGGACACGGGCCGAAATCCAAGGCCAGGTTCCCATCCCCGCCCGCACAGTCGATCAGCATGCGAAGGCACGTATTCAGCGATTTGACGTTCTTCCCGCCATTCCAGAACCACGAGCTGTCATGAATGACCGCACAGGTTTCCCAGGGACGCTTCATCTCGAAAGCGCCCAGCC
>DATKXP010000415.1:0-14388 GCA_035529015.1 Phycisphaerae bacterium
GCCGTCGGCCCGGACGCTGCGCGAGGTCGGCCTGAAGGGCGGCGGCACCCTTTTGGGTCTTTACCGTGGCGTCCCCCAGACGCGGCGGACCACGCGATACGGCAACGTGCCGCCCGATCAGATTGTCATCTATCGGGAACCGATCCTGGCGAAGGCGCGGGCCGAGTGCGCGGACGGCGATCTCGGTGCGGCGGTCCGGGCGCTGGTCCGCACGACGGTCCTGCACGAGATCGGCCATCACTTCGGTCTGAGCGAGGCCGATCTTCGGCGAATTGATTGTGGATGATTGCGCGCTTCGGGCCTTGCGTTGAGTTAGCCGCGGGGTTTGCCCCGCGCGTGCCGTTCGGAGGCCGACCTGCATGCCCATCGTTGAGCCTCATGCCGACGGCGCCGTGGTGGCCGTCAAGGTCGTGCCCGGCGCATCGCGCGAGCGAATCGTCGGCCCGCTTGGCGAGCGGCTGAAGGTGGCGGTCCGCCAACCGCCCGAAAAGGGCGCGGCCAACCGCGCGGTGGCCGCCCTGCTGGCAAAAGCGTTGGCCGTGAAGGCGGCCGACGTCGAGTTGCTGCGCGGCCCTGCACGACCCCAGAAGGTGTTCCTGGTCCGTGGGCTGTTGCCGCAGGCGGTCCGCCGGCGGCTCGGGCTGGCCTGATGCGGTCGCATTTCTCGTGGCGCTGTTTGGCTCGACGGCGCGTTCAGTGGCTTCGTTGGCGGGCCATTCGTGCCCCCGCGCCTGTTAAGTTGGGCAAGATGTGCGGCGTGTGCGGGAGTGGTGGGTGCAAAAAACGTGCCTTTTTGACCGCGGATTTGACGGCGGGCCATTTTTGTGGTATAGTCTGGATGCCTGTCTTTGGGTTGGGGGTTGTTCAGGTAGCTGCACGGGAGTAGTGCGAGGGGTTTCTCTTCGCACTGGGGGTAGTGCGATGAAGGACGTGTTGACGACGGGGGAGGTGGCGCGACTGTGTGGCGTTGCGCCGCGAACGGTTTCCAAGTGGTTTGATTCCGGCCAGTTACGCGGATTCAAGATACCGGGCTCGCGGGATCGTCGGATTCCCCGTGAGTGCCTGGTTCGTTTTATGCGGGCCCACGGTATCCCCCTTCGCGGCCTCGACGGGGCCGTCACGCGTGTCCTGATCGTCAATTGCGACTACGAGACCGCCGACGCCCTGCGTGCGGCGTTGGAGAGCGGATTCGATTACGAGGTCCGGGTGGCCACGGGTGTGTTCGAGGCGGGGCTGCTGGCCCGCCAGGCGCGGCCGCACGTCATGCTGCTCGATACGTCGGTGCCGGGCCCCAAGGCCCGCGAGATGCGGCTGGCCTTGCGGTCGGACCCGGAACTGGTTGCGACGCGCGTCGTGGCCGTCGAAGAGGAACTCACCGAGGCTCTGACGAGGCAGCGCATGAGCGAAGGCTTTGATTCGTGCCTTGCCAAGCCGTACAAACTGTCGAGCGTGGTCCGTGTGATTGAGGAGGCCACCAACATCGTCGCATGAATTGCGGGGGGGTGAGAGTTGTCCGGGGGTCGCGTCCTGCGGCCCTTTTTCTTTTGCGCGACGGACGCCTCCGGCGGCAGATGTGCGCGGCAAGGTCGGCGGCTTACGGTGGCGGACGGGGTCGGCCGGCGGTATACTGGGGCACGGACTCCGGAACCGAACGGGAGCCGACGATGAGCGCCGACGCCGAGTCGTACGAGCGGTTCGCTTCGCCCCTGACCACGCGCTACGCCAGTGAGCGCATGTCGCGGATCTTCAGCCCGGCCGAGAAGGTCCGCACGTGGCGGCAGATATGGATCGCCCTGGCAGAGGCCCAGCAGGAACTTGGCCTCGCGATCACCGACGTGCAACTCAGGCAGATGCACGCCCATGCCGACCACGTCAACTTCGAGCGGGCCGAGGCGCTGGAGCACGAGTTGCGCCACGACCTCATGGCCCACGTCCACGCCTTCGGCGAGCAGGCCCCCGCCGCGCGCCCCATCATCCACCTGGGCGCCACGTCCTGCGACGTGGGCGACAACGCCGACCTGGTGGCCATCCGCAAGGGCCTGGACGTGCTCGAGCGGCGGCTGGTTGCGACGCTCGAGCGGCTGGCGCGGTTTGCCGACGAGCACAAGGCCCTGCCGACGCTCGGGTTCACACACTACCAGCCGGCGCAACTTACAACCGTCGGCAAACGGGCGTGCCTTTGGCTGTGGGATCTGGTCCTCGACTACGAGGCCGTCGAGGCCGCGCGGAAGAACCTCAGGTTCCGCGGCATCAAGGGCACGACCGGAACCCAGGCCTCGTTCCTGCGCCTGTTCGACGGAGACCACGCGAAGGTCAAACGCCTCGACCAACTCGTCGCCAAGAAGATGGGCTTTGCCCGGGTCCATCCCGTCACGGGCCAGACCTACACGCGGAAGGTCGATTCCGAGATCCTGGCGATCCTCTCCGGCATCGCCCAGAGCGCTCACAAGTTCGCGAACGACCTGCGGCTGCTCTCGAACCGCAAGGAGATGGAGGAGCCCTTCGAGAAGCAGCAGGTCGGCTCGTCGGCCATGGCCTACAAGCGGAACCCGATGCGCTCGGAGCGGATGACGGGCCTGGCGCGCGTCCTCATCAGCCTCGCGCCCGCCGCCGCCGCCACGGCCGCCGAGCAATGGCTCGAGCGGACCCTCGACGATTCGGCCACCCGGCGCATCGTCCTGGGCGAGGGGTTCCTGGCGGCCGACGCCATCCTGCGGTTGTACCAGAACATCGTCGAAGGGCTGGTGGTCTACCCGAAGATGATCGCCCGGCACATCGCGGCCGAACTGCCGTTCATGGCCACCGAGAACATCCTGATGGCCGCCGTCAAGGCCGGCGGCGACCGCCAGACCCTCCACGAGGCCATCCGCCAGCACAGCCAGGACGCAGCGTACCAGGTCAAGATCGAGGGTCGCGAGAACGACCTCCTCGAGCGCCTCAAAGGCGACCCGGCCTTCGCCAAGGTCGATATCGACGCCGAACTCGATCCGCCGCGCTTCATCGGCCGCGCGCCGCAGCAGGTCGATGAGTTCCTGCGGGAGCACATTGCGCCCATCCTCGAGGCCCACCGCGGCACCGCCGGCGTCGAGGCCGAGATTAAGGTGTGACGGGGGGAGCAGCGCCGTCTAAGGAGAATCGGCCGTGGCGACGCGACCTGTTCGTGTCTATGCAGACACGTCGGTCTTCGGCGGGGCGTTCTGACGAGGAGTTCCGCGAGGCCAGCCGTGCTTTTCTCGCCGACGTGCGTGCTGGCCGCTTGCGACTTGTGACGTCCCCGCTCGTTGAGGAGGAAATTGCTGCTGCGCCCGCCAAGGTACGTCGGCTCTTCTCCGAGGCCCTTGTCGTTGCGGAGATTGCGGTTGTAGACGAGAACGCGCTGCAGTTGCGGGCGGCATACCTTCAGAGGGGCGTGGTCGGGCCGCGTTGGGCGGCGGATGCCCTGCACGTGGCCTTGGCTACGGTCAGCGGCGCCTCGGTGGTGGTAAGCTGGAGCTTTGCCCACATCGTTCACTTCGACAAGATCGCGATGTATAATGCGGTGAATGCCGAGCAGGGGCACGGGGCGATCGCCATCCATTCGCCCCGGGAGGTGATAGCGTATGAGGACTAAGACGTTTGACTGTGTCGCCATGAAGCGTCAGGGCGCGATCCGGGTGTACGAGCAGACGAAGGACATGACCCTCGACCAGCAGGTGGCTTTCTGGAAGGCGCGCTCTGCTGCACTCCGCAAGCGGTGCCGTGCGATCCGCAGGTCCCGCGCCCGAAGAGGGCGATGAATCCATGCCGTAGGCAGATGGGATACGCCACCGTTGGTCTTGCCTGACTGTGCTTCGCGGCCCCAGCTGGTGCAACGCCCAGGACTGCTCGAATGGGAGACCATCCTTCTGGCGAACCGGCCTCGCCATCTGGTCAGGCTCGCGATAGAGCAATGACCAGTTGCTACGTAGTCTACAGCCTGATTCTGGGCATTCTTGGATTCTGCACGTTCGGCGTGACGGGCATCCCCGGAGTAGTTCTCGGCGTGATCGGGTTGCGCCAGATCGTGCGCAGTGGGGGGCGACTACGTGGGCGGCCCGAGGCCGTCGGGGCGATCTTGGTTTCGGGAATGAGTCTTGTGCTATGGGCAGTCTTCCTTTGGGCTGATCGGGAGCGGGGCCGGTACCAGGGCACTCAAATGCTACTTGAAGGAATCCGCGGCGCCCTTCAAAGATACCACGAGGACTGGGCCAAGTATCCATGGTCGGAAACCACGTCGGACGGTGTGATGGGGGCCGTGGCTGCCGAGTACCGGCCCGCTCCGGATTCGCCACACGACGCCGAGGCGGTCCTTTACGCGGCCCTCAACATGCGCCGGCGGAACGGGCCGTACATGCCGCCGGATGTCGCAATGGCCGTAACAAGGGAAGCGCCTGGCCGAAGATGGTTCCTCTACGCGGACGGATGGGGGCGCCCCATCAGGTACACGCCGCCCGTGCCCGGAACGGACTTCCCACTTCTTGAATCCGAGGGCCCCGACCCGGATGACTCGGCAGACAACGTCCTAAAGTACTGATCACGTGTAGTCCAGGAACTCCCGCAACCACAGTTCCAGGCACAGAAGCGCCCAGAGCCGCTCGCCGTGATCGGCGCGGGCGCCCGTGTGGGCGGCGATGAGCGCTTCGACGGCCTCGCGCCGGAGGAGACCGCGCCCAAGCGTTCCGCTATCGAGTAGAATCCCCCGCATCCAGTCGGCGTGTTCGCCGGCCAGCCAGCGGCTGACCGGCACGCCGAACCCCATCTTCCCGCGCTTCAGGATGCTCTGCGGCAGAAAAAGGGTCCTGGACCCTTTTTTGGAGAAGGCGTCGCGGAGGATTGCTTTGCCCTGCGGGAGTCGCCCGAGTCGCCGCCGCCACGCCATCGCCACCGGCATCTGCCGCGCCAGTTCCACCACGCGATGGTCGAGCAGCGGGCTTCGGACCTCCAGGCCGTGCGCCATCGAGGCGATATCGACCTTCGCCAGGCAATCGTTCGGCAGGTAGTCCTGGAGGTCGATGGCCATCGCCCGGTCCACCCACGGCCGCGCGTCGAGATCGCGGATCGAGACGCCCCACCGCGCCAGGGGATCATCTGTCAGCGCCTCGGCGGCGAACTCCGGCGCGAGCAGCGCCGCCAGGTCATCGCTCGAGAAGAGCGACCGCCAGGCCAGGTATCGCGGCAGCGGGTCGAGGTCGAGGGCCGCCAGGAACCGCCGCGCGGCGTTCCACCGGGTCTTGCGGCCGGCCCGCGCGGGCATCTGTCGCCCCAGCCGCGCGAGCAGTCGCCGCGTGCCGGGTGCCATCCTCGCGCTGACCGCCATGGCCGCATGCCGCGGGTACCCGCCGAACGACTCGTCGCCGCCGTCGCCCGACAGCGCCACGGTCACCTCGTGGCGTGCTTCGCGGGCCAGCCAGTAGACGGCGACGGCGGAGGAGTCGGCGAACGGTTCGCCGTGACGCCGGACGAGCGTCTCGAGCGCCTCCACGCACCTTGGCTCGACGTCCACCTCGGTGTGCTCGGTGCCGAGTTGGTCGGCCACCTCGCGGGCGTAGGCCGACTCGTCCCACCCGCTCTCGGCGAAGCGGACGGTGAACGTGCGGAGCCGGCCGCCGGCGTGCTCGGCCGCAAGAGCGGCCACGACGGAGGAATCCAGTCCGCCCGAGAGCAGCACCCCCAGTGGGACGTCGGCGGCCAGGCGGGCCCGGACCGCTGCCGAGAGCGTCGCAAGGAGCCGCTCGCGCCACGCCGCCGGGCTGGTTTCGGCGTCGGGCGGGCCGCGCGGGATGTCCCAGTACCGCGTCGGGCCCGTGACCTGGTTGGCTGCGGCATCGAACTGCAGGTAATGGGCGGGCTCCAGTTTCCGGATTCCGGCGAATCCCGTGGCTGGGGCGGGCACGCAGCCGAAGCGGAGGAAGGCGCCGATGGCCTGCGGGTCGATGGCGCGCGGCACGTCGGGGCACTCCAGCAGCGCCGCGGGCTCGCTTGCGAACGCCAGCCCCTCCGGCCCGTGCCACCAGTAGAGCGGCTTCTGGCCGAGGCGGTCGCGGGCGAGCAGCAACCGCCGGGCCCGCCCGTCCCAGATGGCGAAGGCGAACATGCCGACCAGGTGCGCCAAGAGGTCCGGCCCGTCGTCCTCGTACAGGTGGACGAGCACCTCCGTGTCGCCCGCCGAGGCCAGCCGGTGGCCGCGCCCTTCCAGGCGCTCGCGCAAGTCAGGGTAGTTGTAGACCTCGCCGTTGTAGGCCAGGTGCACGGAGCCGTCTTCGTTGGTCATGGGCTGGCGGCTGCCGGGTGGGTCGATGACGGCCAGGCGCCGGACGCCGAGGCCGGCGGTGCCGCCCTCGTCGATCCAGATGCCTTCCTCGTCGGGCCCGCGATGCGCCAGGGCCGAGACCATGCGGCCGAGGGTACGGGGCTCGACAGGCGCGCCGTCTGCGCGGATGATGCCGGCGATGCCGCACATGAGATGGCTCCTCGGGCCGAGTCTAGGGCCGCGCCCCGGACGGTCAAGGCAAAACGGTCCGCCGGGTGGCACGGCCCTTGGGCCGTGCAGCCGCACTGGGCAGGCCGGGTGGCACGGCCACGCGCAGCGTGACCGTGTGCTCCCGGCGTCGAACACGGCCGCCCTTCGGGCTGCCGTGCCACCCGGCCCGGCCCGCCCGCGCGCGGTCAAGGCAAAACGCGCCGCCGCGTGGCGGGGTCCGGTATTTCGTTGCCCTCGGGCGGCAGAATCGAGTATATTCTCATGCCGCCACGTCACATGCCCGCTCAAGGGGGGCCGATGGCTAGGACCGACGACGAGACGCTCGACTTCTTCATCTCGTACCACCACGACGACCGCGAGTGGGCCGAGTGGATCGCCTGGACACTCGAAGAGGCCGGCTGGTCGGTCCTGTTGCAGGCCTGGGACTTTCGGGCCGGCCAGAGTTTCATCGGCAACATGGACGACGGCGTCGCCCGCGCCAAGCGGACCCTCGCCGTCCTCTCGCCCGACTACTTCGCCTCGCCGTACTGTAAGGCCGAGTGGACGGCCGCGCTCGCGCAGGACCCCGACGGGTCCCAAGGGCGGCTGCTGCCCGTCCGCGTTCACGACTTTCGCGTAGAAGGCCTGCTTGCCGCCCGCGCTTACATCGACTTCGTCGGCCTCGACGAGACGGCGGTAAAGGAGAACCTCGTCGCCGAGGCCGAAGGCGAGCGCCGCAAGCCGACCGAGGCGCCCGCGTTCCCGCGTGCCGTGTCCGAGGAACCGGTCTTCCCCGGCGCGCTGCCGCCCGGTTTCAAGGTCCCCCTCCGGCGGAACCCGAACTTCACAGGGCGCGAGGCGCTGCTCGATGCCTTGCGCGAGGCCCTTACGTCGGGCAAGGCGGCGGCGCTTACGCAGGCGATCCACGGCCTGGGCGGCGTCGGCAAGACCCAACTCGCCCTCGAGTACGCCTATCGCCACGGGGCCGACTACCGGTTGGTCGGGTGGGTCCGGTCGGAGGAGGCGGTTCGGCGGGCGTCGGACTACGCGGCCCTGGCCGCTGCCCTCGGCCTCCCGGAGAAAGACGCCCAGGACCAGGGCGCCATCATTCAGGCCGTCCGCGCCTGCCTCGAAACGCGCGGCGACTGGCTCCTGGTCTTCGACAATGCGCCGGACCCCCAGGCCCTTGGCGAGTACCTGCCCCGGGGCGGGATCGGCCACGTCGTCGTCACGTCGCGGCACGCGGCGTGGGGCGGCGTCGCGAGGCCGCTCGAGGTCCCGACGTTCCCGCGGCCCGAGTCCGTCAAGTTCCTGCTGGAGCGGACGGGGTCAAAGGACGCCGAGGCGGCCGATGCCGTGGCCGACGCGCTCGGCGACCTGCCCTTGGCGCTCGAACAGGCCGGGGCGTACGTCGGGGAGACGGGGATTACGCTCTCGGCGTACCTCGACCTCTTCCGGAAGCGCCGGAGCGAGATGCTCGCGCGGGGCAAGCCCTCGCAGGACTACCCCGAGACGGTCGCGACGACGTGGCTGATGGCGATGGAGGCGGCAGGCGAAAAATGCCCCGCCGCAGGCGATCTCCTGAACCTCTGTGCGCAGGTCGCGCCGGACGACATTCCCCTGGACCTCCTGGCGGAGAAGGCACACAAATTGCCGGCGCGACTCCGCAAGGCGGTCGAGGACCCCGTGAAACTCTACGAGGCCGTGGCGGCCCTGCGGGCGTATTCGCTCTGCCAGGTGGGCCGCGAAGCCCGGACCCTCTCGGTCCACCGCCTCGTCCAGGCGGTCTCCCGCGACCGGCTCGACGCGAAGGGGCGGAAGCGGTGGGCGGGGGCGGCCGTAGAGATCGTCAGTGCCGCGTTCCCGTACGAGAGCGACGACGTTCGGACGTGGGATGCGTGTGCCCGCCTCCTGCCGCACGCCCTCGCCGCAGGCGAGCGGGCCGAGGCGCTCGGCGCCGCCCCCAAGGCGACGGGCCGCGCCCTGAACCAGGCGGGGCTGTACCTCCGGGGCCGGGCCCGGTTCGACGAGGCCAAGGCGTGCTACGAGCGGGCCCTGGCAATCTTCGAGAAGGTGCTCGAGCGCGATCACCCCAACGTCGCGGCGGCCGTTAACAACCTCGGCCTCGTCCTCCAGGACCAGGGCGACGTTGAGGGGGCGAAGAAGTGCTACGAGCGGGCCATCGAAATCGACGAGCAGGCCTACGGGCCCGACCATCCGGATGTCGCCACCCGCGTCAACAACCTCGGGGGCGTCCTCCATGCCCAGGGCGACCTGGCGGGGGCGAAGACGTGCTTCGAGCGGGCCATCAAAATCGGTGAGGCGACAGTGGGGCCGGACCATCCGGATGTCGCGGTCCGCGTCAACAACCTCGGCAGCGTCCTCAAGGCCCAGGCCGACCTTGAGGGGGCGAAGAAGTGCTTCGAGCGGGCCCTGCCGATCTTCGAGAAGCAGCTGGGCAAGAACCACCCCAGCGTCGCGACGCTCGTCAACAACCTCGGCAGTGTCCTCCAGGACCAGGGAGACCTTGAGGGGGCGAAGAAGTGCTACGAGCGGGCCCTTGGAATCGACGAGAAGGCCTACGGCCCGGACCATCCGGCGGTCGCGACCGACGTCAACAACCTCGGCCTCGTCCTCCAGGACCAGGGTGACGTTGAGGGGGCGAAGAAGTGCTTCGAGCGGGCCTACCGGATCGCGCTCAAGTTCCTGGGTGAGGACCATCCGACGACGGCCATCTTCCGCAGGAACCTGGAATCCGTCGGCGGCCCGTCGTAGGGTCTGTTGCCCATAATGGTTGACACCTCGCCTGCCGCCGACCTATAATCTGCCCTTCATACGTGGGACGCAGGTGCGAGGTGGCGTGTGAGACGGTTCCTGCAGTCGCTGAGCCGCCCGGTATGGGCCGTCGGTCTGGCGGGCGCGCTGACGCTTCTGGTGGCGGGGTGCGGGTCGCTCCGCTCGTCGGATCGCTTCGATCGCGACCAGAGGGTCCTCGACCTGGCCGACGCCCTGCGGGACGAGGCGCTGAAGGTGCCGCAGGACGGCCAACGCGAGCGGCTCGTGTCGGGCCTGATCCGGCTGCGTGAACTGATGCTGGCCGAGTCGTCGCTGAGGCCGGCCGAGGCCGCGCCGGGCGCGCCGACGCTGCCGGAACCGGAAGGCGGCGACAAACCCGCCCCGCCGTGGGCCACCATGTTCGCTCCGCGAAGCCTCGTGGTGGGGTTCTTCACGCGGAGCAAGAACTTCGACGAGGTGCCGGGCGACGACGGCCTGGAGGTCCGCCTCCAGCCGCTCGATGCGTTCGGCGACCCGACGAAGGCCGTCGGGTCGTACCGGATCGAGGTCTTCACCTACCGGCTGCACACGGGCGAGAAACGGGGCCAGCGGCTGGGGCACTGGTTCGTGAGCGTCCTCGACGAGGCGAGCAATCGGCAGTACTACGACCCGGTGGACCGCTCGTACGTGTTTCCGCTGCTGTGGGACAGGGAGATCGAGGCCGGCGCGGCCGTCATCGTCCAGGCCACGTACTACCCGCCGGGCGGGTTCACGGAGAAACTGTTTGCCCAGCGCGTGGTCAGCATCGGGGAAACGGCCCAGTAACAGCGCGAGGTGAGGCTATGATGCGGCGGACGGCGTGGGTGTTTCTGGCGGCTGCGATCCTCGTGTCGGCGGCGGGGTGTGACCTGACGCGCAAGAATTACCAGACGGTCTCGCTCGGCAACTCGGCAGATGAAGTGAAGAAAGTCCTCGGGAGTCCCCGATATGAATTTGAGGGGCAGTGGGTCTATACCCGCGACGACCCCCGCGACCTGACGAAGGTCGAAATCTGCTTCGACGCCGACAAGAAGGTGATCGGAAAATCCTGGCAGAACCCGGAGAAACCTTGGGAGAATCACCGCGAAGGCCAAGTCCCCATTCGGTAGCGGGGACAGGGGAAGAAAGGCAACGCGGGGCTTGAAAGGATAGGCGCATGCGTGTGAATCGGTACGTTCTGGCGGCACTGGCGGTCTGGAGCGTGGCGGCGACGGGCTGCTGGTACCAACGCCCCGAACTCGAAGACATGTTCGCTGACATCGAGGTCGGCGCAAGCAAGGAGGACGTGATCGAGGCGCTGGGTCAGCCCACGGCCGTGTTGGGCGACACCGGCTCCGGCGAGGCGCCGGGCGCCCCCGCCCCGGAAGAGGCCAACGAGATGTTCTACCTCTACGACGATCCGCTTGAGCCGGTCCGTTTCCGTTTCGTCCTGAACGACAAAGGCTTTGTCATCGAGAAGTACTACGAGACGAAGAAGGAGTTGGCGAAGCGGGCCGAGGAAGTGAAGGGGGAACTCCCGCCCATCGAGCGACTGCCCGGCGAGAAGGAGCCCGACCGCCGGTATCCCGGCGGGCCGCTCGAGCGGTTCGAGACGGTTCCGGGTGTGCCGGAGCGGATCAAGTAGCCTGCCCCCACGCCGCGGGTCTGGAGCACCCGCCGCGTCTTTCGTTGGCGCTGCGCGGTCGGTACGGAGGGCCTGTTGCCCAAACCGCGCGGCGGCCTTCCCAGGCTGCCGCGAGAGGCCGTGCACGGAGCGTGGTGGCCTGGGAAGGCCACCACGCGGAAGCGAGCCGAATTGGGCAACCGGCCCCGGAGACCGACCGCGCACAACACCTGCCTGGGTCCGCTTAAGGTTTCGCGACCGTGACCTCGATCTCGGCCACGAGCGCCTCGCCCGAGAGCGTCGTGAAGGTTGCCCGCAGGACGAGGGCGTCGGTCGCGGGCATGCGGCCGTCGGGCCACGGCCATTTCATCACGTAGCCGCGGATGCCGAGGCTGCCGATCCACGTCTCGGCCAGCGCGTCGGCCCCGAGTTCCCACCGGTGATAGGGCTTCGGGGGTTTGCCGTCGCCGCCCGGCTCAAAGGCTTCGAGCACCAGCCGCCCGGCCCGTTTGACGACGTCGCCCTCGGCGTCGAGGGGCTGGACGATGACCTTCAGGCGCTCATCGCCGGGGACACCGTCGGTGTCGAGGCCGCCGGTGTGCGGGCCGAACCCGACGGCGATGGGGCGGAAGGGATCTTCGGGGATCGGTTTGGCGGGGGTGGGCGTGGCGCCGCTGCGCTCGAAGTCGGCCACGCGTTGCTCGGCGGCGGTCAGTTGCTGCGCGAGTTCGCGGTTTCGCGTCATCAGGAGGTCGATCTGGTCCGCGCGCGACAGGTGCGGTTTCTCGGCGCAGCCGGCCCCGAGCGTGATAACCGCCGCGCATACGAGAGAAAGGATGGGATGTCGTGGGTCCATGGCGCCGGCGTCTCCCCGCTTGGGCGCGTCCGCTCCCCGGCCGAGCGTTACTTTAGGCCACGGGCGGCCGGCTGTCAACCGGTGCGGCCTGCATTCGCGTGTCGCGGCGGGTGGGGACACCCGCCGCGCACAGGCGTGGGTGCTGCGCGGCGGGTCTCCGAACCCGCCGCGCCAGGGACGCCCCGGCCGGCGGCGCGGGCGCTCCTTGTGACCGCACGCACGCGAGCCTATAATGGCCGCCCTTGCCGGGAGGAGATGCAATGGCCGAACCGATCCGGATCGGCACCGTGAAGTTCCTGAATGCGTGGCCGCTGACGCACGGTCTCGAGGGCCGCGACGGCGTGACGCTGCGCCGTGCGCGGCCGAGCGCGCTGGCGGAGATGTTCAAGCGCGGCGAGGTGGACGCGGCGCTGGCGCCGTCGATCGACTATTTCCGCCTGGCCGCCGAGCGCGGCGAGCGCGCCCGCGCGGGCGGCGCGACCGGTGTCGTGGCGCTGCCGGTGGCGGCGATCGGGTCGGCGGGGGCCGTCGGGTCGGCCCTGCTGTTCGGGTTCGCCGAGTCGGACGGCGTGCGCCGGGTGGTGCTCGACCCGGCCAGCCGCTCGTCCAACGCCTTGGCGCGGATCATCGTTGCGCGGCGTTTCGGTGGCCGGGTCCACTTTGTGATGCCGGATGGCATGGGGGGCGCGGCCCCGCGTCCGCCCGACGCCGAGGTCCTTATCGGCGACGAGGCCCTCGTGGCCGAGCGGCCCGAGGCCAAGTGGGTCCTGGACCTGGGCGAGGAATGGGAGCGGCTGGTTCACCTGCCGTTCGTCTACGCCTTCTGGGTTGCCCGGGCCGACGGGCCGCTTGAGGTCCTGGTCGAGTTGTTGTCGGCGGCCCGCGATGCGGGGCTGGCCGCCCGCGAGCAACTCGCCGCCCGCGCCGCCGGCGAACTCGGCGTCCCGGCCGAGGCCGCCCGGCGGTACCTGATGGAGCAGGTGCGGTACGAGTTCGGCGCGAAGGAGCAGCGCGGCGTGCGCGCCTTCTACCGCATGGCCGTCGAGGAAGGGCTGGCGCCCGAAGGCGTGCGCCTGCGAACGGCCTCCCCAGGCGGGGGCGAGGGACCATGAGCGGCGCCGCCGAGCGCGAACGCCTCTCGCCCGAGGACGCGTTGGGGCTTCTCGAAGAGGCCGACCTGCTGGACCTGGGCCGCCGGGCCGACGCCGTGGCGCGGCACCTGCACCCCGAGCCGTGGCGCACCTACGCCATCGACCGCAACATCAACTTCTCGAACCTGTGCGAGTGCCGGTGCCGGTTCTGCGCCTTCTGGCGGGCGCCGGGCGACGCCGAGGCCTACGTCCTGGACACCGAGACGCTCTTTGCGAAGATCGACGAGGCGGTCCGCCTCGGGGCGACGCATATCCTCGGCCAGGGGGGCCTGTCGCCGCGGCTGGATCTGGCGTATTACGAGGACATGCTCCGCAAGATCAAGGCCCGGTTCGACATCCTGCTCCACTGCTTCAGCCCGCCGGAGATCCACTACATGGCCGAGAGGGCCGGCCCATCGGTCCGAACGGTGCTGGAGCGGCTTCGGGCGGCGGGGCTCGACAGCCTGCCGGGCGGCGGGGCTGAGATCCTCGTCGATCGCGTCCGGCGAATCATCAGTCCCAACAAGTGCACGGCCGACGAGTGGCTCGGCGTCATGCGCGCCGCCCATTCGCTCGGTATGCCGACCAGCGCCACGATGGTCTTCGGCCACGTCGAGACGCCGGCCGAGCGAATCGAGCACCTCCAGCGCCTCCGCGACCTGCAGGACGCCACCGGCGGGTTCCTCTCGTTCATCGCGTGGCCGTTCCAGGCCGCGAACACGCTTCTGGCGGCAAGCGGCGACCTCGGCCCCGGGTGGCGGCCCGTCGGCGGGGCCGAGTACCTCCGGCTTCTGGCGGTGGCCCGCATCTTCCTGGACAACATCCCGAACGTCCAGGCCTCGTGGGTGACGATGGGCCCGAAAATCGGGCAGGTGGCACTGGCGTTCGGCGCGAACGACCTGGGGTCCACGATGATCGAGGAGAACGTCGTGGCGGCTGCCGGGTGCGTGCACCGGGCGTCGCCGCCGATGCTGCGGAGGCTGATCGAGGCCGCGGGATTCGAGGCCGGGCAACGCAATTCTCGTTATCAGGTGGTTTCCTCGTGACCGATAACAGGTTGAGGGTGCACGAGGGCGAGCCGTGCCTGAAATGGAACCCGTTATCGAGACGGCCCGCGCGGTGCTCATCGGCCGGTCGCCGCTGGGCCGCGAGGATGTCTTCCTGTTCGACCACGCCGTGCGGGTCATGCGTGTGGCCGAACGCCTTTCCACGTGCGACGAGGTCCGTTCGTGGCGGATCGACCGCTATGCGCTGCAGGTGGCGGCCCTGTTCCACCAGGCGGCCACCGTGCAGTTGGACGAGGAGCGGCGAACGTCCACCGTCTATGCCGCCGCCACGATGAGCGCCGAGGACGTCAAGGAGTACAGCGCGGAGTTGGCCGGCGACCGGCTCGGGGGCAAGGTGCCGCCTCGCCAGTTGGACCTGGTCCAGGAGATCATCCGCCGCGCTCACGACGCCGGCGTTGACCTGGCTGAGGCAAAGATCCTCTCCGACGCCGACAGCCTCG
>DATKXP010000416.1:0-8065 GCA_035529015.1 Phycisphaerae bacterium
CGGGCGAGTTCGTGATGGGCAGCGCCGACGGCTGGCTCGACGAAGGCCCTCCGTGCCGGGTCGCCGTCGCCAAGCCCTTCTGGATGGCCAGGTTCGAGATTACCAACACCCAGTACGCCCTGTTCGACTCGATGCACGACAGCCGCTACATCAGCGTCTATAACAAGGACCAGGGCAATCGCGGCGAGGCGGCCAACGGCGCCAAGCAGCCCGTCATCCGCGTCACCTGGCAGGAGGCGATGGCGTTCTGTGCGTGGCTCTCCAAGAAGACCGGCCAGACGTTCACGCTCCCGACCGAAGCGCAGTGGGAGTACGCCTGCCGGGCCGGCACCGCCACGCCGATGAACTACGGACCGGTGGATGCGGACTTCGGCAAACATGCGAACCTCGCCGACCAACGCCTTGTCAGCCTGTGCCGGCGCGATTCGCCCAAGTGGATCCCCCACATCGCCAGCGTCAACGACGGCGACATCGTGACCGGCAACTACGACCGCCACCAGCCCAACGCCTGGGGGTTGCATGACATGCACGGCAACGTGTCTGAGTGGACGCGATCGACGTACCAGTTGTATCCGTATCGGGACGATGACGGCCGCAATACCACAGGCCCTGAAGGCAGAAAGGTCGTTCGAGGAGGCTCGTTCTACGACCGGCCGAAACGGGGCCGGTCGTCCTTCCGCCTGAGTTACCCCTCGTGGCAGAAGGTCTACAACGTGGGGTTCCGCGTGATAACCGAGGACGAGTTGCCGAAGCAGTTGGCCGCTGGGTCAGCCGAATAATCCCGTGGGGGTTGTCGCGTACGACGCGCGTAGCAGAAAGGGGAGAGGAACAGACATGAAGCGACTGGTCACAATCGTCCTGCTGTGTGCCTGGGGCGCGCTGGTGCTTGGCCAAGCGGTGGGTGAGGCCCGGGGGGCGGCCGCCGCGCCCGTGTACCGCTCGCCGCTGGATCTGAAGTACTCGCCCGACGGCAAGACCATCGCCGTCTCGGACCGCACCGCCGCCAAACTCGTCCTGATTGATCCGGCCGCCAAGAAGGTGGTCCGCGAGGTCGCCCTGAACGGCCAGGGAACCGGCGTGGCCTGGTCGACCGACGGGTCCAAGGTGTACGTGGGCGAACGTAATGCCGGCACGGTGGCCGAGGTGGTCGCCGCGAGCGGCAAGATCGCCCGGCGCCTGCCCGTGGGTCTCAGGCCCATGGGCATCGCGGTTGTCACCAAACGCAATCTGCTGATCGTCACCAACACCGTGACGCACGACGTGTCGGTGGTTGACCTGGCAAGTGGCAAGGAGAAGGCCCGCATCGCCGTGGTCCGCGAACCGTACTTCGTGGTCGTGACGCCCGACGAGAAGATCGCGGTGGTCGGCAACCTCCTGCCCAAGGGCAACGCCTCCGACCCCCAGACGGCGTCGATGATCAGCCTGATTGACCTCGACGCCATGAAATCGGTCGCCGACATTAAACTCCCCGGCGGCTCAACCGCCGTGAGGCAGGTGGCGGTCTCGCCCGACGGCAAATGGGCGTACTGCGTTCACACCGTCGGCCGGACGACGCTGCCGACGACGCAGCTGGAGCGCGGCTGGGTGAATACGAACGCCATGAGCGTCATCGACCTGCCCGGCAAGACCCTCCATGCGACGCTGCTGCTCGACCGTCTCTCCGAAGGCGCCGCCGACCCCTGGGGTGCGGTCCTCTCGAAGGACGGAAAGACGCTCTGGGTCTCGATCGCCGGCGCCCACCAGGTCGCCAAGGTGGACCTGGAAGGTCTCCACCTGCTTCTGGAAGGCAAGGACCTGCCGCCGCTGCCGGGGCAAGAGGAGCCCAGGTACGTCTCGGACATCTGGAAAGAGATCAAGAAGGATCCCAAGCGGCGGGAGTTCCTGGTCAACGACCTTGCCGCCTTGTACGGTGCCGGCCTCTTGATGCGCAAGCACGTGGACGGCAAGGGACCGTACGTCCTGAATCCGGACCCGTTCGGCAAGGCCCTCAAAGGGCCGCGGGGCATTGACCTGTCGCCTGACGGCAAAACCCTGGCGGTGGCAGTGCATTTTGCCGGAAGGGTCGCGCTGATGGATGCCGACACCCTCAGGCCGGGTCCGACGATTGAGGTCGGCCCCAACCCGGATCCGGGCCAGGTTCGCGTGGGCGAGATCATCTTCCACGACGCCACGTATTGCTTCCAGCACTGGCTGAGTTGTGCCAGTTGCCATCCGGAAGACATTCGGCCCGACGGTCTGAACTGGGACCTCTTGAACGACGGGTTGGGCAATCCGAAGAACGCCCGGTCGCTGCTGTGGTCGTACAAGACACCGCCGGTCATGTCGCGCGGCGTTCGCGACAAGATGGAGACGGCCGTGGCGGCCGGGTTCCGCTACATCCAGTTCCACGAGCCGACGCCCGAAACGCTCCGCGCCGTCGAGACCTATCTCAAGGCAGTCAAACCGGAGCCCAGCCCGTATCTGACGGCCAAGGGCGAGTTGCCCGAGAGCGCCGAGCGAGGCAAGAAGGTCTTTGAGGGCAAAGCCGGGTGCGCGGCATGCCATCCGGGGCCGCTGTTCACCGACCTGAAACTCTACAACGTGGGTACACGGGCGGAACTCGACCGGGGCGACGAGTTCGATACGCCGACCCTGGTCGAACTGTACAAGACCGCCCCGTATCTGCACAGCGGCGAGGCCGTGACTCTCGAGGACGTCATCACCACGTTCAACAAGAAGGACCAGCACGGAACGACCGCTAAACTGTCAAAGCAGGAACGGGACGACCTCCTGGCCTATCTGCTGGCGCTCTGAGACGAGGACGCGCATGACGAAGGGGCTCGCCGCCGGTGTCCGTCTGACTGGCGCAGGGGCCCTCGTCGTCTTGTGTGGCCTGAGCGCTGCGCTCGGCCCTCCTTCAGATGCCCTGGCGGCCACGCCGCCGCCGGCTTCGGACCTGCTTCCGAAGGCCCTCAAGGGGCCCATGGCCGGCGTTCAGGACATCATTTATGCCGCCCGGGCCGTCGGCGCCGATCCGCACTGGTACGCCAATATCAGTTACTACGCCGAGGACGAGAATCGCAAGACCTACATGCCCGGCGGACGCCTCTGTCGCATGAACCTCAAGACGGGCCAGGTGAAGGTCCTCTTGGAGGACATGCAGGGCAACATCCGCGACCCGCACGTCCACTACAACGGCAAGAAGATCCTCTTCTCCTGGCGCAAGGGCGGCACCGACCACTACCACCTGTACGAAATCGGGGCCGACGGGTCAGGCCTCCGCCAACTCACCCGCGGCGACTACGACGATTACGAGGCCATCTACCTGCCCGACGACGACATCCTGTTCGTCTCCACACGCTGCAAGCGGTGGGTCAACTGCTGGCTCACCCAGGTCGGCATCCTGTACCGGTGCGGGCCGAACGGCGAGAACATCCACCCCATCTCCAGCAACGCCGACCATGACAACACCCCCTGGCTGATGCCCGACGGCCGCGTCCTTTACATGCGATGGGAGTACACCGACCGCAGCCAGGTCCACTATCACCACCTCTGGACGGTCAACCCCGACGGCACCGGCCAGATGGTCTACTTCGGCAACATGCACGGCGGGGTCGTGATGATCGACGCCAAGCCGATCCCCGGCACCGACCGTGTCCTCTCGATCTTCTCGCCCGGTCACGGACGCCGCGAGCACGCCGGCCGTGTGACGATCGTCGATCCCGACGCCGGCCCCGATGCCCAACCGTACGCCCGCGACGTGAACGCCAAGCCCGTCTGGCGCGACCCGTACCCGTTTTCGGAGGACTGCATCCTCCTGGCCTCGCCCCGCGGCATCGAACTGATGGACGGCAAAGGTCGCACCCAATTGCTCCAGGCGAAAACCGGGGACATGGAGTTGCACGAACCGCGGCCGCTCGTCGCGCGCGAGCGCGAGCGACTTGTCCCGCCGCGCCGCGATCTCAGGCAGGCAATGGGACGTTTCGTCATGGCCGACGTGACCCACGGCCGCAACATGGTCGGCGTCAAGGACGCCGAGATCACCAAACTGCTGATCCTGGAAGTGCTGCCGGAACCGGTCCACTTCCACGGGGGCATGACGCCCCTCACCCTGGGCGGCACGTTCATGCTGGAACGCATCCTGGGCACGGTGCCCGTCGAACCCGACGGCTCGGCCTACTTTGAAGTCCCCGCCATGCGGAGCGTCTTCTTCGTGGCCATGGACAAGAATGACGACGCCGTCAAGCGGATGCACTCGTTCGTGACCGTCCAGCCGGGCGAGACCACCGGCTGCATCGGCTGCCACGAGCAGCGTTCGCACACGCGCCCTCCGCCCGCGGTGAACCTGGCGGCCACGAGGCGTCGTCCGAGCCGCATCCAGCCGGTCGCCGACGTGCCGGAGGTTTTCGACTTCCCGCGCGACATCCAGCCCATCCTCGACAAGCACTGCGTCAAGTGCCACAACCCGGAGAAGCGCGCCGGCGGGTTCAGCCTTGCCGGCGACCGCGGCCCAACCTGGTCGCACAGTTACGCCAACCTGACGTACCGCAAGCAGTTCGTGGACGGCCGCAACCTGGCCCTCGGCAGCCGACCGCCGCGCTCCGTCGGAGCCGTGGCCAGCCCGATCATGAAGAAACTCGCCGGCGGCCACAACGACGTCAAGGCCACCCCGCACGAGGTGAAGATGGTCCGGTACTGGATCGAGTCCGGTGCGGTGTACCCCGGCACGTACGGCGCCGTCGGTACCGGCATGATAGCCAGAAGCATCCAGAACAAGGCCGTCCTGCATGACACCGATTGGCCCGAGACCAAGGCGGCCGGCGAGGTCATCCGCCGGCGGTGTGCCTCCTGCCACCAGGGCAAGATGCACCTGCAGGGGGCCCTACACCAGAGCGCGCCGGGGTATTCGCGGGACGTCGTCTTCAACCTCAGCCGGCCGGAGAAGTCCTTCTTCCTTCTGGGCCCGCTGGCCAAGAAAGCGGGCGGGTACGGCACGTGCCAGGCCAAGGCCAAGCCCCCCAAGGGCCAACAGGCGGGCCAAGAGGTCTTCGTCAACACGAAGGACGCCGACTACCAGAAACTGCTGGCCTGGATCCGTCGGGGCCAGCGGTTCCTGGAGACCGAGAACAAACGCTTTGATATGGATGGCTTCCGGCCCGGCCGGCCCTACATCCGCGAAATGAAACGCTACGGCATCCTCGCCAAGACCCTCGGGCCGGACGACCCGGTCGATCCGTACGCAACCGACCGGGCCTACTGGGAATCCTTCTGGCATCGGCCCGTGCAATGATAAAGGAGAACACGATGCACCGCAGCGTCTGGTGTGTGGCGTTGGTGGCGTGTGCGCTGACGGCAGGTTCCGGATGTACGGCTCAGAAGGTATGGGTCGCCCGGCAGACCGCCGTCATCTCACAGATGAAGGTGCCCGAGTGTGCGTGCGTCGATCCCAAGAGCGGCGCCGTGTACGTGTCGAACATGGACACGGCCACCCAGGACTACTGGGCCGACGACGGCGCGGCCTCGATCTCGGTCCTGCGGGCGCGCGGCGACGTCTTTGCGATGCGATGGAAAGAGTCGAAGCCCGAGGCGCCGCTCCACAGCCCGAAAGGCATGTGTGTCCTCGACGGCATCCTGTACGTGGCCGACAACACGCGCGTGGTCGCTTACCCCGTGATGGACGACGTGGAGCCGCCCAAGTTGATGGGTCCGACGGGCCGCCATCTCAACGACGTGGCCACCGACGAGGTGGCCGTGTACGTCTCGGACACCGACGCCGGCGTGGTGTACCGCATGGGCGTCAAGGGCGTCGCGCGCATCAAGGCGCCGGAGGGCGTCAACGGCATCACGTTCTTCAAGGGCAAGATGTTCGCCGTCAGTTGGACGTGCCACGAGGTCTACGAACTCGACCCGACGGGCAAGGATGACCCGGTGCCGTTCGGCCTGGCCGAGCACTTCCAGACGCCCGACGGTATCGAGGTTCTCGATGATGGAACGTTCCTCGTCTCCGACTTGAAGGGCAACCGCGTGGCGGCGATCTCGCCCGACCGAAGGACCGTCCGCACGCTCATCGATCTCAAGACGCCGGCCGACATCGGCCTGGACGTGGTGCGGCGACGTCTCTACGTGCCGCAGTTCGAGGAGAACTGCGTGGCCGTCTACAGACTGACGCAGGAAGAGCCGTAGCGGGAAATGAGGGGCCCGACATGATGGCAAGCCGTTTGAGCCGGCGCATTGCGGCGTCGGCCGTGTGTTTGCTCGTTGCGCTCGTAGGCGGCGCGGACGCCGCTCGGCCGAAACGCGTGCCACAGACGCCCCAGGCCCCGCAGCCTTCCGAGGAATCGCTCCGGGCAGCCATCGAGGACCTCAACGCCACATTCGGTCCGCGGTATCCGCATGGCCAGGAGTACCTCGCCCGGCTCGACCGTATCCGGGCGCAGAAAAAGAGCGCCACGAGCGAACAGGCGAAGACGCTGCTTGCCCAACTGCAGGCCCTCGGACGCGAGGCCCTGATTGCCAATCCGCTGGTCAGTGGCCGGCCCATTGTCTTCGTCGTCCGCCGCCAGTACCGGTCCGACCACCACAACACGGCAACGATGTTCCAGACGGACGAGATCAACACCGGCAGTTTCACCGGCGCCGGCGCTATCAAGACGATCGACGTCGCCCCCGGCGGCGAGGTCAAGACGCTGCTCGACCTGCCCCAGGGCGTTGCGCGAGACATCGACGTCCGTTTCGACGGGCGAAGGATCCTGTTCTCGATGCGGCGGGACGCCAAAGACGACTACCACCTGTACGAGATAGCCGCCGACGGCGCGGGCCTGCGGCAGTTGACCTCGTTGCCGGGGGTGTCGGACTTCGACCCGCTGTATCTGCCCGACGGCCGGATCGCTTTCTCCTCGACCCGCGAGCCGAAGTACTGCATGTGCAACCGCCACATCATGGGCAACCTCTTTCGCATGGACGCCGACGGGGCCAACATCCACCAGATCGGCCACAGCACGTTGCACGAAGGCCACGGCGCCCTGACCCCCGAAGGCACCATCCTGTACGACCGCTGGGAATACGTGGACCGCAACTTCGGCGACGCCCAGGGCGTCTGGTCGTGCAACCCCGACGGCACGAACCACGCCGTCTACTACGGCAACAACACGAAGTCGCCCGGCGCCGTCCTCGACACGCGCGCCATCCCGGGCACCGACTCCTTCATCGCCACCTTCAGTTCCTGCCACGACCGGCCATGGGGGGCGCTGGCCATCGTGGACCGAAGCCGGGGCATCGACGGCAAAGGGCCGGTGGTCCGTACGTGGCCCCCCGATGCCATCAACCTGGTCATGGTCGGCAACTACGATACCTTCAAACGCGTCCAGCCGAAGTACGAGGATCCGTATCCGCTCGACGACCCGTCGGCGCCGGGTGCGGCGGGGAAGTATTTTCTCTGCTCGCGTCAGGTCCAGGGCGAGCAGATGGGCATCGTTCTGATCGACGTCTTCGGCAACGAACTCCTGCTGCATTCCGAAGAGCCCGGGTGCTACGACCCCATGCCGCTGTCTCCCCGGCCGCGACCGGCCGTCGTCCCGGACCGTATCGACCTCGGGCGGCCGGACGGCACCTTCTACGTCCACGACGTGTACATCGGGACCGGCATGGAGCGGGTGGAGCGCGGAACGGTCAAGTACCTTCGCGTGGTCGAGTCGCCGGAGAAGCGTTTCTGGACCCGCACGAACTGGCAGGGCAGCGGCACGCAGGCCCCAGGCATGGCGTGGAACGATTTCAACAACAAGCGGATCCTCGGCACGGTGCCCGTCGAGGCCGACGGCTCGGCCTACTTCGCCGTCCCGGCAGAGACGTTCGTCTACTTCCAGCTCCTGGACGCCGACGGCATGATGATCCAGTCGATGCGGTCCGGCGCGGTCGTGCAGTCGGGCGAGCGGATCGGCTGCACCGGCTGCCACGAAGACCGCCTGACCGCGCCCCCGCACCCCGCGAAGGTGCCGCTTGCGCTTCGCCGCCCGCCGAGCACGCTGAACGGCTGGCATGGCCCGGCGCGCCGGTTCGGCTTTACGGCCGAGGTGCAGCCGATCCTCGA
>DATKXP010000417.1:0-2969 GCA_035529015.1 Phycisphaerae bacterium
CGGTTCGAGCAGCGCATGGACGCCTGGGCCAAGGGCCGCACGAAGACCGAGCCGAAGGATACCGGCCAGGCCGCGACGGGCGTCGAGGAAGTGAAGCCGAAGCAGCACGTGGCCATCTGGCACACGGTGAACGGTCAGCGGATCGGCCGTCTGCTGCGGATCGGCGACCAGGCCAGCTACGCGGCCGGCCAGGTCGGCACGATCACCACGATCGGCGCGAAGATGGCAGCGGTCAAAACGCCGGACGGCAAGGCCGTCTGGCTCCGCTGGGACTTGTTCGCTCAACTCCAGGCATAAGGAGGGTGCCGTGTTCAGCAGCAACTTCGCCCGAGTGCGATGGCTGCCGGCCGATCTCCGGCCGGTGGCCATCAGCATCGGGCTGCCTCACTGGTACCGGGGCGAGCGCGAGCTGCGACTCGCCCCGACCCGTGAGAGCCTCCCCTGGCCGCGGAGGCGGTTCGATCCCTTTTACAACTCCCTACTCGCCCGCCTCGATCCGGCGCAGCTCTACGCGGACCTGGGTGAAACGGCGGTGCTCCTGTGTTGGGAATCCCCCAACGTCTGGTGCCACCGCCGGCGGGTGGCCGAGTGGTTCGAGGAGGCCCTCGGGGTAGAGGTCCCCGAGTTCGGTTTCGAGCGGGCGGAGATCCTCCCCTACCTCGAAATGCCGCCGAAGCCGCCGAAGCCGCGGAAGCCGCGGAAGCGGCCGAAGCGAAGGAGAGGGTGATGCCCACCTTGAAACCGTCCGACCTGACGCCCGAGGTCAGGAAGGCGTTGGGGCTGCCACCGGAGCGCAAGAGCACGTTCACCAAGGAGGACGTGCGGAGCTACGCCATCCGGTGCCTGGCCCCACTCGCCGGCCTGACCAAAGGCCAGCGCAAGCGGGTGCTTCACCAGGCGCTCGCGATGAACGACGTTTAGGGGCAGACGGCCGCGGCGGCTTCCCCGCCGCGGCCCCCTTTTTGTCGCCGTTTTCGCGGCGACCCGGGGGTCGTCTAACTGGTAGGACGCCCGGCCCTCAGCCGGGAAACGCAGCCAAACGGTTCGAGCCCTGCCCCCCGGACTCCACTCCCTTCGCACCGCAGAATCTTTTTCGGCACATTCCAACTGGACACTTTAGAAAATGGTAAACGCACCATGCAGTACAACCCTGGGAACCTCTTTCTCGGGTCCACGCCCGCGCACGAGCGGAGCTATCTGTGCGAGGTCCTCCGCCACGCACGAAAGCACTACAAGCGGCTGCTGATCCCATGCTGCGGCAAGTTCGCCGCCGCCGAGACGGCGGTCGCCGCCGGCTGGAAGCCGGCGCAGATCTGCGGCTCGGACGTGTCCCTCTTCTCGTCCGTGCTCGGCTACCACCTGTCCGGCCGGCCGCTGGCGGAGCTCGGCGTCCGACTGGCCGGCGACCTGGCGTGCCTCGATCCGACCGACCCGGCGACGGTGCTGTACTGCCTCAAGCTGGCCACCCTCCGACAATGGGCCCAATCCGCCGGGCAGTATCACAAACGCCTCCTGGTCCGCGACGTGGAGCGCCGGATCGCCCACCACATTCAAACCCTGCAAAAGCACCTCGACGCCCTGGCCGCGAACCTGGCGGGCCTGGAGTACCGGGCCCGGGACCTGTTCGACCACCTGCCCGAAGCGATGGACGACCCCGAGGCCGTCGTGTACTGCGCCCCGCCGGCCTACCTCCGCGGGTACGAAAAGATGTTCGACACCGGCGGCGCGATCGAGTGGAACGCCCCGGCGTACCAGCTCTTCGACCCCGCGGCCGGCTACCCGGCCGTCCGGCGCATGATGGCCGGGAAGCCGGCCCTCGGCGTGCGCTTCGTGTACGCGGAGCTGGAGCCGGACGAAGGGGCGGAGGTCCTCTGCGTCGAGGCCACCGGCGGGGCGACCGGCCGCTCCGGCGCCGAGTACATCCTCAGCAACCGGCCCGACGAGGTCGGCGGGTGGATTCCGCGGATGGCGTTCGTGCCGTGGGCGGAGATCCAGCCCATCGCGGCGCCCATCCTGGACGACTCGCACAAGCTGACGCCCAACTCCCGCATCGAATTCAGGCGGGTCGGCGTCCCCCAGGCCATGTACTACCGCGACCTGTTCGCCCATCGGCTCGGCACGACTTCCGCGTCGGAGCATTTCCTCCTGGTCTTGGACGGCCGGGTCGCCGGCGTGGTCGGGTTCGGCTCGGCGTTCTCCCGCACGTTCCAGCAGCGCCAGGACGGCCGGGCGTACATGACCGAAATGTACGGCTTCACCGCGCCGTCGGACCGCTACCCGCGCCTGAACCGACTGCTGATGATGCTCATTTGCAGTGAGCAGATGCACGCCCTCTGGAAGCCGCGGGAAACGCCGGTCCAGCGCTACGCCGGCATCTCCACCACCTGCCTGTGCGAGCACCCGGAGCTGAAGATCAATCGCGGCATCCTGAAGCTGGTCAGCCGCGAGCGGCAGAAGAACGCGCTGTGGAAACTCTCCTACACGGCCGAGTGGCGCAAGGAGACCTTCGCCGAGGCCCTCCAGCGATGGCTCAAGACACAGGGCAGCGAAAAGCATTCGAGGCTCAAATGACCGACCAAACGAACCCGCTCGACACCCTCACCGCCGGCGGCCGCGTGGAGCGACTGCTGGACCTGGGCAGCGGCCTGGAGCTGTGGCGCGTGCACATCGACGAGCTACGCGAACAGGACCGCAACGCCCAGACGATGGACCCGGAGACGTTCAAGCGGCTGACCGAGAACATCGCCCGGGACCGGCGCCTCGAGGCGCTCCCGTTCTGCGCCGCCCGGGTCGCCGGCGGCAAGCCGCGGATCGAGATTGTCAGCGGCCACCACCGCGTGCGCGCCGCCCGCAAGGCGAACCTCTTGCAGATCCACGTCCTGGTGGACGTGACCGACCTCGCGCGTAGCGCCGTGGTCAGCAAGCAGCTTGCCCACAACGCGATCGTCGGCAAGAGCGACGAGCAGGTC
>DATKXP010000418.1:0-2147 GCA_035529015.1 Phycisphaerae bacterium
CACGTTGACCTCGCCGACGGGCGTCCGGTAGAGCGGAACGCCCGCTTCCCGGGCGACGTCGTCCATCATCCGCGAGGTCGAAAGGTTGGCCGCCAGAGGGCCTCGCTCCTGCGTCAGGCGATGGCGGCAGGCCAGGGCGAGTGTGTACTCTTCGCCGATGGGCCGGCCCGTTTCGTCCACCAGGCTCAGGCGGTCGGCATCGGGGTCGAGGGCAAGGCCGATGGCCGCCCCTTCGCGGCGAACCGCTTCGCCGAGATCGCTCAGGTTCTCCGGGATGGGTTCCGGCCCCCGGCCGAATCGGCCGGTCGGCTCGCCGTGGATCATCGTGCACGCGCATCCCAACCGCTCGAGGAGAAGGGCCATTTCGACCCCGCCGGCCCCGTTGACGGCATCCACGACCGTCCGAAACCGGGCGGCGCGGATGGCACGAGCGTCCACGGTGGCCAGCACGCGGCCGACGTGGACCTCCGGCCCGTCCGTCACTGTCTGGACCGTGCCGGCGCGGCCGGGTTCGACCTGGCGGAAGGCCTGTGTGCGGTACCGTTCGACGACGGTCTGGCCTTCGTCGTTCGTCAGGCCGCGCCCCTCGGGCGAAAGGAGTTTTATCCCGTTGTACGGGGCGGGGTTATGGCTGGCGGTGATGACCGCTCCCCCGCAAGCCTTCAGGTGGCGGACGAGGACCGCCGTCCCCGGGGTCGAGAGGATGCCGGCGTCGAGGACGCGGCATCCGGTCGCAAGGAGACCTTTCTGGAACGCTTGGGCGAGCGAGGGGCCGCTGGGCCGACTGTCCCGGCCCAGGACGACGAGGCCCCCCTCCAGATATGTGCCGAAGGCCAGGCCGAATCGCATTGCCTCATCTGGTCCGAGCCCGTCGCCCACGATGCCGCGAATCCCCGAGATGCTGACAATCAGTTGGGGCATGCGGAAAGCCTCTCGGATGCGGTGGCATTATGGCGCGTTGGGGAGGGGTGACAAGCAAAAAGCCCGTCGGCTGGGCCGCTAGGCGGTTTGAGGTAAATCCTGTTAATTTGCCGCGCGGTGGGTTCGCCGCCCCGCTTGCGGGGCGCTGGCTGTTCGTAGCGTGGGGCAAGCCCCGCGGCGACCCCACCGCGCAAAACTTATGTAACCCCGCCTAGTGGCGGATGCGTTCCTTGAGGTGGGCTAGAAGCGCCTGGGCCGGGAGGCTTCGGCGGTCGGACTTGTCGGTCCAGGAGACGTCCGTGCCCTGCTTGAGGAGGCGGTGCCACTTTCGGCAGGCGGCGATGACGGTGGTGTGGTTCTTGCCTCCCATGAGGCGGGCGATCTCGGCGAACGAGAGGTCCGTCAGTTCGCGGGCCAAGACCATCGTCGCTTGGCGGGCGAGGGAGACGAGGCGCGACTTGCGGGAACTGTGGACGTCCGCGACGGTGACGCCGAAAAACTCCGCCACGTGGGCCTCGATCTCGCGGAGGCCGGCCCGAGGCGAGCGCGCGACAATGAACTCCTCCAACGCCTGCCGCGCGAGCGACGGCGTCACGGGCTGTTTCAAAAGAGCCGCGTACGCAATAATCCGCGTCAGCGCGCCTTCCAGGTCGCGGACGCTTCCCTGGATACGGTCGGCCACCAGAGCGACGACGTCGTCGGGCATCGGGTGACGCATCTGGCGGGCCTTGGCGTGGAGAATCCGTCGGCGCGTCTCGACGTCGGGCGGAGACAGGTGGACGACCAGGCCGGAGACCCACCGGCTGATGAGCCGGTGCTGGACGGCTTGAATCTCGTGGGGGTGCGCGTCGGAAGCCAGGATGATCAATCGCCCGCGCCCGTCGAACTCGTTGAAGGTGTGGAGGAACTCCTCCTGGGTGGCGGGTTTGCCGCCCAGGAAATGCACGTCGTCGATCGCCAGGACGTCCAGGTTGCGGTAATGGTGGCGGAAGGCGTCGAGGCGTCCCGTGCGCATGCCGGCGAGGTAGCGGTTGGTGAACTGTTCGGCCGACAGGCAGACAACTCGCAGCCCGGCCTTGGCCTTAAGGGCGTTCAGGATGCCATACAATAGGTGGGTCTTGCCGAGGCCGCACCCCCCATGGATAAACAGCGGATGGAAATCCTTTCCCGGGGTGGCCACGGCCGACCGGGCAGCCGCGAACGCCATCTGGTTGCACGGGCCGACC
>DATKXP010000419.1:0-9312 GCA_035529015.1 Phycisphaerae bacterium
CTCAAGGCACCGAGATGGCGCTCACTCCAGCGTCGGTCCGAGTCGAGGTCATCCGCACGGACGTTGGCGGCCTGCACGCGCCACCGCTCGCGCAGTTTCTCAGGCAAGCCGCCTTGAGCGCGGGAGGACCGCTGGGCATCAGCGAGAAACACCGGCCAGGCATCGCCGAGGTCGCCGGCAGCGGGGGCCGGGACGCCGCGCGCCAGACGTTCCTTGTCCGGAATTCCCCTCCCCGGGACCCTCGGCGCCAGGGCCTGGTAACCGCGGGTGTAGTCGCCGCAATCGCACGGCGTCGGCGGGACGAAGACCAGGCCATTGGCCGGCACGACGCCCTGTCCACACGCCCCGCGGGCGCCGAAGCAGGTGTGGGCCTGGCCGTCGGGACCGACGTACAGGTAGGCGTTGCAGATGAGCCAGTTGACGGTGGCGCGGGAGGCGGTGCAGGCGCCGTTGGCGCGGGCCTGGCGGCGGATCTTCGGGCGGCCCGAGACCTCGCCGGCGGGGTCGCCCGTCCGGGCATCGAAGCGAAAGGCGCCCGTCCCGTCGAGGACGATCACCTCATCGCCGCGCAGGACAGCCCGCTGCGACCCCTGCGTGTAGAGGGCCTTGGGGTTGAACTCGTGTCGCCATCGCTCGCGTCCGTCGCGGGCGTCGAGAAGCGCGATGCTGCCGCCCTGGCGGTACTGGTAACTGGAAACGTGAAGGAGCACGCGGTCGCCGGCGGCGCTGATGGGCTTGAATTCGGCCCGGGAGAGGTAAACCTTTTCCTCGTCGGCAACGTTGCGCTCGGGATGGACGCTTTGGTTTCGCCATCGGGGTGCGCCGTCGGCCATGGCGTAGGCGGTGACGGCACGGACCCAGGTGGTGCCGTCGTGTCGTCCGCGCCGGGCCGGGCGCACGGCCTCGGCCGCGAGGACAAGATCGCCGATCACCACGGGCGAGAACCACGTGGCGCCGTCGAGGGTCCGGCTCCAGCGCCGCTTGCCGGAGTCGCGGTCGAGAACGACGAGGTCAGGGCCGTAGGCCTGGACGACGAGGCGATCGCTGACGACGAACCACGGCACGGGTTCCTGTTTGCGTTGCCTGCCGCCCTCTTCCCACTCGACGGGCTTGGCCGTTGCGGCGCGGAGTCCCTCGTCGTAGACCTGGACCACGTTACCCGTGGCCAGGTCGAGGGCGACCATGGGCCCGCGCTCGGCGGCCTTCTTCGGATCGCCGCCCGGCGAGGCCTTCGTGTCGTGCCAGAGGTAGATGCGACCGCCGGAGACGGCGAGGTCGGCGTTCTGGCGCGAGCCGATGAACCGCCGCCAGAGCAGGATTCCGTTTCCTGCGTCGCGGCAGAGCAGATCGCCGCTCGAGGCGTCGAGAGCAACGGCCCGCCCCTGGGCAATGCGCGGGGTCTTGCCGTCGGCACAGCCGTCCTCCATGGCCGGGCCGTGCTGCCACTGGACCGCGCGGGGGAAGGCGGCGATTCCGTCACGTCCGACGCAGTTGCCGGTGGCGTCGTAGAAGCGGTGCGACCACCCGTCGAGACGGTCGTCGGGCGGCGTCGGCCGGGCCTGCCAGCGGTCGCCTCGCTTCAGGTAACCGGCGCCGCGGACGGCCAGGACGCGGTCGATCTCCCCGGGCTTTGGCGCGCGACTCTTGAGGGCGTCGAGATCGGCCACCAGCAGGTTCACGAAACGGTCGGGGTGGGGCAGGTGACCGTCGGCCGGCAGGGGGTGAACGACGACGCGGCCGCCGAGGCGGCGCTCCTGCACCTTGGCGCGGAGCGCGGTGACGGCACCGGCATCGGGCGCGAGGAGGTGAACGAGGAGCCGGCCCTCGTCGGCCAGGTCCGAAGCCAGGTCGGACCGCGAGTCGATGACGACGGCCAGGCCGCGGTCGATGCCCGTGGCTTGGCGGACGGCGTCGGCTTCCACCGCCGGCAGGGCGGTCGGCCAGCCGCAGACGAGCACAAGGGCAGCGACTCGGATGAGGCGTGTCATGGGAGACGACGATAGCGGCCCGTGGCGGTGTGTCAAGGAAGAGGTGGTCGCTGACCGGTAGGAACACTGGCGGGGAGTATGTGCTTAGCGTACCCGCCAAGGCAGTCAATCGCGTGTGGCACGGCTGGCTTGCCCAGCCGTGTTCTTGTCACAAAACGTATCCACGGCTGGGCAAGCCAGCCGTGCCACACGCGCTCTTGCAGCAAGTGCGCACATGGCCCCGCGTCAGTCGCCGGTGGTCACGTCCCGGACGACGCGTTTGAACTGGTCGGGGTCGATGGGCTTTTCGACGTAGGCGTCGGGTTCGCGTCCGAGGAAGTTGCCCATGTCGTCGGCCGAGAAGCGCATGCCGAGTTTGTCGGCCACGCCCGTGAGCATGATGATCTTGGTGTCGGCCGTCTCGGGCAGTTTGATGAGTTCGGTAAAGACCTGGAAGCCGTTCATGTTGGGCATTTCGACGTCGAGGATCGCGAGGTCGGGCCGCGTGTCCTTGGCCTTCTGGACGCCGATCACACCGTCTTCGGCCTCGATGACCTCCCAGCCGTCGGGTTCGAGGATGGCCCGGACGAACTCCCTGGCGTCGCTTTCATCGTCCACTACGAGTGCTTTGGGCATCGGCTGCTCCTTGCTGTTCAGCGCGTCCGGCAGGTGCGCGCTCATGCTTTCGCAAGCGAAAGCATGGCACCTAAGTTTGTCTCCACGGGGTGGGTGAGTTGCGGCGCGCCTAATCGGTCGGTTCGCCGGCGGGTTTGACCGGCAGGACGAGGGTGAATTCGGTGCCCTCGCCGCAGACCGACTCAACGCGGATCTCGCCGCCGTGTTCCTCGACGATCTTCTTCGTGACGGCCAGGCCCAGCCCCGTACCCTTGCCTCCCTTGGTCGAGAAGAAGGCGTTGAAGATCTTCTCGCGTGCCTCGGGTTCCATGCCGCAGCCGTTGTCGCGGACGCGCAGGATGAACCGGTCGTCGGCGTCGGCTGCAACGGCTTCGAGTTTTACCAGACCGCCGCCTGCGCTGCAAGCGTCGATCGCGTTTCCGACCAGATTGATGAGGCACCGGCGGAGGCCGGACTCGTCCACGCAGACCGCGTCGAGGTCGCTGCCGGTCACGAGCGTCACGCCCCTGTCGGCGGCCTGCTGCTGGAGCAGACCGACGATGTCTTCGCAGAGGTCGCCGATGCGGCAGGGCTGGTACAGGGGCTTGCGCTCTTTGGAGTAACTGAGCATGTCCATGACGATGTTGCTGAGGAGCATCATGTTCTTCTTGACGATCTTCCAGCCGCGCGCCACCTTCGAGTCGTCGTCATCGGCCATCTGCTGGTCGATGATGTAGGATCCGGCCCGCAGGCCGTTCAGGATGTTCTTGACGCAGTGGGCCATGCCGGCGATGGTCTGGCCGATGGTGGCGAGCCGCTCGGCCTTGATCCGGGCCTCGTGTTCCTCGGCGTTGCGGATGGCCACCGCGATGAGGCTGGCCACGGCCTGCGAGAGGACCAGGTCGTATTCGTCGAAGGCTCGTCCGTCGCGGCGGTTCAGGATCTGCATGACGCCGACCTGGTGCTCCTGCGAGATGAGCGGCGCGCACAGGATCGACTTCGTCCGAAAGCCCGTCCGCAGGTCGTAGTCGCGGTTGAACCGCGCGTCGCGGTAGGCGTCGGGAATCAGGACGGGTTCCTGATGCCTGGCGACCCAGCCTGCGATGCTGTGATCGTCGATCGGCAGCGCCGCGCTGCTCAGACCGCGCGTCTGCGGCCCGTCCACAATGTGGAACCGCAGGGCGTCGGCCTCGGGGTCCCTCAGAAGGATGGAGCAGGCCTCGGCGTTCATCGCTTCGGCCGCCGCGTGAATCGAGGACCGCAGCACGTCGGCCAGGTCGAGGTTCCCGGCGACCATCTGGCTGACCTGCACCAGCGCCCGCAGGGCCTGGCGGTCGTCAGTGGCCGGTGGGGCCGGCGCGGTGAGCCGGCCCTGAGGGGCCTCGACCTGTTTGCGTTGTTCGAGCGCCATGTTCGACGCCTCACCTCGTCGCAGCACGCGCGGCGAACGTGCAAGACGGAAACCGCCGCGAACGGCTCCGGACGCACAGACAACCCGCGCAGTACCCTCCTGCCACCGGCCTTACTGAGGATGCACTGCACCCGGGCGCGGCCATGAGCCGTGCTTGCTCCCTATAGCATAGCGCTATGGGGCCGCTTGTCAAATCGGTTTTCGGGCCTGATGGCATCAAACGGCCGTTTTGGCGGTCCTGGAGCGGTTCACGGTTGCGCGTACTGCCTTGCGCGGCGGGCAATCCTGCCCGCCGCGAGGAGGAGTGGCCTGGGGCGCGGTGGGCAGGATTGCCCGCCGCGCTATCCCCAAGTGGGCGGTGCGAAGTTGACAAAGTAGCGTTGGACGCTGAAATGCGCCTGCCTTGCGGGTATAATGCCTGGGCCGCACGCCGCCGCGCGCCGGCGACGTGCCCGCAGACCAGCAGAGCGCCGCTTCGGCCGGCCGAACGCCGACCGGGGCCCGCGGGGGTGAGTGTGTCGGAGCAACGTCAACCTGTCTCGCTCCGGGTGTCGGTCACCGACCGGTGCGACCTGCGGTGCACCTACTGTCTGCCGCCCGAAGGCGCACCGCTCGCCACGCACGACGACGTCCTGCGTCTGGAAGAGATCGTCGCGTTCGTCGGCATCGCTGAGCGCCGGTTCGGCCTCACGAAGGTCCACCTGACGGGCGGCGAGCCGCTCGTGCGGCGAGGCATCGTGGACCTGGTGCGCATGCTGGCCGACGCCGGCGTCACCGACCTGGCGATGACAACCAACGGGCTGCGGCTGCGGGAGATGGCGCTGGCGCTGCGGCAGGCGGGACTCGGGCGGGTCAATGTCAGCCTCGATACGCTCGACGCGGAAACGTATCGGACGCTGACGCGCGGCGGCGACCTGGCGCTGGTGCTCGACGGCATCGCGGCGGCCGGCCTCGTCGGGCTCGACCCCATCAAGTTCAACACCGTGGTCCTGCGGGGGACCAACGATCACGAAGTGGTTTCGATTGTTCGGTTCGCCCTGGAGCGCGGCTGCGCGGTCCGGTTCCTGGAACTGATGCCGATCGGCGTGGCGCAGCGCGGGTACCGGGAGCGGTTTGTCTCGTCGGCCGAGGTGCGGGCCCAGGTGGCGTCGGCGTTTGAACTCCGCTCTCTGCCGCCGGTGCCCGGAGGATCGAGCCGTGACTACCGGGCCGTGGACGCCGACGGCCGCGAGGGCGTCGTCGGGTTCATCTCGCCGTGCACCGAGCCGTTCTGCGCGGGCTGCCGGCGTCTTCGGCTGACGGCCACGGGCCGGCTGCTTGGGTGCCTGGCGCGGGCGGAGGGTCCGCAGGTGCGGTCGCTCCTGCGCGACGGCGCGCCCGACGCCGAGGACCGACTCATCGAGGCCATCGAAGAGGCGCTTCACCTGAAACGGTACGACCGCCGTTTCGACGAACAGCGCCTGATGGGCCGCGTCGGCGGGTAGGTGTTAGCCGCGGGGCTTGTCGAAGACCCGCCAAAGCGGGCGCATGCCCGCGACGGTGGGCCCCGCGCGTTTGAGGTAATGCGATGACCGACGATCCCGACCTGAGCCACGTCGCCCCCGACGGCAGCCCGCGCATGGTGGACGTCGGCGCCAAAGGCGCCACGCACCGCCGCGCGGTGGCCGAGGCGTGGGTGACCGTCGGCCCTCACGTGGCCGAGCGCCTGCGGCGCGACGGGGGGCTGGCAAAGGGGAACGTGTTCGAGACGGCCCGGCTGGCCGGCATCGCGGCGGCCAAACAGACGGCGGCCCTCATTCCGCTCTGCCATCCGCTTCCACTGGATCACGTGGACGTGGACGTGCGGCTCGACGGCGAGCGAGTCCGCATCCGAAGCCGCGCGTCGGCCGAGGCCAAAACGGGCGTCGAAATGGAGGCCATGACCGCCGCAGCCGTCGCCGCGCTCACGGTCTACGACATGGTCAAGTCGGCCGGCAAGGGCGCCGAGATCGGCCCGGTGCGGCTGCTGGAGAAGGAAGGCGGCAAGTCCGGCCACTGGCGCAGGGAGGACGGCGATGCCTGAGCGGGGTGAGGAGATGACGTCTGGGCGCGGCGGGTCTCCGCACCCGCCGCGACAGTCGCGTCCAAAGCGCGGTGGTTGCGGAGAACCACCGCGCAAGACCCATCTCACCCCGCCTGGCGTTGAGGCCCTCTGCACCAGCGGAAAGAAGGGCGAGCAGAAGCGGCCCCTCGAGACGGCCGTCTTTCGTACCGAACACGGCATCGACGGCGACGCCCACGCCGGGACGTGGCATCGGCAGGTCAGTCTCCTGGCCGCCGAGAACATCGAGATCGTCCGCCGGACCCTCTCCGACGTGAGACCGGGCGCGTTTGCCGAGAACGTGGTCACTTCGGGCATCGACCTCGCGGCACTCGGCCTGGGGTCGCGCCTGCGCCTGGGCGCGGACGTGATCCTGTCGGTCACGCAGATCGGGAAGGCGTGCCATACGCCGTGTGCCATCGGCCGCCTGACGGGCGACTGCATCATGCCGCGGCTGGGTCTGTTCGCGCGGGTGCTTGAGGGCGGCGAGGTTCGCGTCGGCGATGCGGCCGAGGTCGTTGCGCTCGTGCCGCGCGAGCGGTTCCAGGCGGTCGTCGTCACGGTCAGCGACCGCTGCGCGCGTGGCCTGACGGAGGATACCGCCGGTCCGGCCGCCGCCCGGATGCTCGAAGAGGACCTCGACCTGCACATCTACCGGTACGCGGTCGTCCCGGACGAGCAGGACGAGATCGCCGAGTGCCTTAGACATTACGCTGACGGGCACTCGATCGACCTGGTGGTGACGGTCGGCGGGACGGGCCCGGCGCCGCGCGACGTGACGCCCGAGGCCACCCGCGCCGTGGTCGAGCGTCCGACGCCGGGGTTCGACGAGGCGATGCGGGCGGCGTCGCTCGCCAAGACACCCCACGCCATGCTCTCGCGCGGCGCGTCGGGTATCCGAGGCGCGACGCTCATCCTCAACCTGCCGGGCTCGAAACGGGGGGCCACCGAGAACCTCGAAGCGATTCTGCCGGCCTTGCCGCACGGTCTGAAGAAACTGCGCGGCGACCCGGCCGACTGCGGACGGCCGCCGGACGCCGGCGCTTCGACCGAACCGGCACCGGGAAACGCCAATGCCTAAGCACCTTCCCATCTTCGGCATCTTCGGGCACCACAACTCGGGCAAGACGACGCTCATCGAGCATCTGCTCCCGCGGCTTCATGAGAGGGACCTTTCGGTCGTGGTCGCCAAGGTCCACGGCTCGCACCTGGAGGTGGACACGCCGGGAAAAGACAGTCACCGGCTCTTCGAAGCGGGGGCCGACGTGTTTCTGCAGGGCAAAACGGAGGGGTTCCTGCGGCGGCACACCGACGCTGGGGACAGCGTTGCGGCGGACCTTGCGGACCTGGCGCGGCGGTACGACCTGGTCCTGGTCGAGGGCCGCAGGCGCGCTCCGTGCGAGAAGATCTGGCTCCTCGGCAAAGGCGAAACCGACCCGCCCACCGATTCGGGCCCCGTCCTGGACGTGCTCGCTCCCGACGCCGACCGCGCCGATGCCGCGTGGCGAATCCTGGACAAGTGGCTCACGCGCCGCTGGCTTCAGGCGCCCGTCTACGGGTGTGTCCTCATCGGCGGCAAGAGCAGGCGCATGGGTACGCCGAAGCACCTTCTGGAGACGGGCGGGGTGGCGTGGATCGAGCAGACGGTCGCGTTGCTGCGTGCGGCGGTCGAGCGGGTGGCCATTGTGGGCGGCGGGCACGTGCCGCTGGGGCTCTCGAACGTCATCCGCCTCTCGGACGTGCCGGATGCCGACGGTCCGATGGCGGGCCTCCTGGCGGCGATGCGCTGGGCGCCGCACGTCTCGTGGTTGGCGGCGGCGTGCGATCTGCCGAACCTCTCGGCCGAGGCACTGGAGTGGTTGCTTTCGACCCGCTCGCCCGGCGTCTGGGCGACGCTACCGCGCCTGCCTGATGACAAGGGGGTGGAGCCGCTCCTGGCGCACTACGATTTTCGGGTCCGCACTGTGCTGCAGGGCGCCGTAGCGGAGGGGCGGTTCTCGCTGTCGGCCCTGGCGGAGCATCCCAAGGTGAACACGCCGCCTCCACCCGCCGACCTGCTCGATGCCTGGGCCAACGTCAACTCGCCGGACGATTTCAGCCGCCGTGTGTAAAAAAGGTACCAGGAACCTTTTCGGCCAAAACAGCCTTCTTGCCATCAAAAACGCCGAAATCATAGAAAAGGTTCCTGGTACCTTTTCTGATCAGAGTTCCAGCGGCACGGCCGGGACGGTGGCGCCCGCCCCGTACGTTCCCGGCTCAAGGATGGCGAGGGCGTTGGCTCGGGTGAAACTGACCATGTCGGCCGAGCCGTGCGTCGTGACCGGTTCGATGGTCCACGCGCCGTCCTTCTGCTTGAGGCGCACCGGCACGAACGTCGTCCGGTTGCCGCGCGCTTTCAGGGCCGCGGTGAGCGTGCCCTGAACGGGCGGCGGCGCGGGGTCGGCGTGCCCCATCATCTTCCGCAGCGCCGGCCACACGAACAGGCGCCATGCCACGAGCGTCGAGACGGGGTTGCCCGGCAGACCGAAGATGATCCCGTTCTCGGCGGTCGCAAAGACGGTCGGCTTGCCGGGCTTCATCCGGACGGTGGCGAAGTGGACCGTGACGCCGAACTCGCCGAAGACCTTCGGCACCAGATCCCACTCGCCCATGCTGACGCCGCCGGAGACGAGGAGGACGTCGCATGCGAGGCCCGCGCCGATTTTTTCGCGCAGGTCGTCCTCGGTGTCCTTCGCGACGCCGAGGCGCTGGACCTCGACGCCCGCCCTCCGGCAGCAGGCCGTCAGGCTCCAGGAGTTCGAGTCGCGGATCCGGCCGGGGCCGGGCGTCTCGGTGATGGGTACGAGTTCGTCGCCGGTGCCAAGGACGCCGACGCGCGGCCGGCGATGGATGCGGACGCGGTCGCGCCCGACCGAGGCCAGCAGGCCCACCTCCGCCGCCCGCACCACATGGCCGGCGTCCAGGACGGTCTGGCCCTCTCGGATGTCCTCGCCGCGGCGGCAGATGTTCCGCTTGTCGGGCGTGACGGCGAGGATTCGCACGCGGCCCTCGCCGGCGCGCTCGGTGTCTTCGACCATCACAACCATGTCGGCGCCCGGCGGGACAGGCGCGCCGGTCATGATCTTGGCGCACTGGCCGGGGCCGACCTCCTTCGTGGGCACGACGCCGGCGGGGAGTTCCTCAATGACCGTGAGGTCGGCGGGCGTCTCGGCGACGTCGCCGGCGCGGACGGCGTACCC
>DATKXP010000420.1:0-11261 GCA_035529015.1 Phycisphaerae bacterium
GCCAGCGGGAACAGTCGCGTCCATAGAGAGAGTTTCTTCCGGCTGTCCGGTTTTTTACCGTCACGGCCGGACCAGGCGGACAAACCGGCAACACCTGACCGGAGCGGACATTGCGTGGCGCCCCGTGGCGATCAGAGACCAGCCCTGGCCCGCGCCGGACGCCATCCCGCTGAAGCCGGTGATCTCCATACGCGCGCCCCCAAGGTCCACAGGTTCAAAAGGTCCAAAAGCCCCCCTGGCACGACCGCTGCTTGCTCCTGGGGCCTGCGGGACCGAGTACCTCACCATCCGTGTCCGTCGCAGATGTCGCCGATGGAGCCCGGCCGTCCCCTGCGGCCCCCTCGCCGCGGCCCGGGCGGCGTCCGCCGCCGGGATGGCCGTGATCTTCATGGACTTGGCGCGTCATGTCTTGGTGTCATGGCGACTTACGGGCATCTGCAAGTTCTTGCAAGAAAAGGACTTAATTGCCTTGAGCCGGGAGCGACCCCATGGCTTCATGTGTCTGTAAAGCAGGCGATAGCAAGGAGATAGCGATGGACGAACGACGCACAGAAGCCAAACGCGACACCGCCTTGGCCGAGATCGCACGCGACGTCCTGGGCGTCGAGACGCTCGAGACCCGCAAGAGTGATCAGCTCGATTTCCACGAGCTGGCGGTCTGGACGATCGAAGAGGCCCTGAAGGTCGCCTACGAGGCCGGGCGCTTCGCGGGCCTGGGCGAGTAGCCACCACCCATCGACAAGGAGAAGGCCATGCGAATCACCGCGATCGAACTGGCCGGCAGCAGAAAGACGACCCTCCGCGACGGCAAGCCGGGTCTCGCCCGGGCCTTCGCCCGGATCAGCAGGCGGGCAGGCGACGAGCACATCAGCGTCGAGCTGCTCACGCCCGCGGGCGAGCGGACGCACCAAGTCCAGGCGGATGACGAGGACGACCAGTTCTCGATGGCCCAGATTCTCCAGCACGCCCTGGACGGCCACGAGGGCACCAACAGCGAGGTCCACGACTACCTGCGCGTGCTGCAGTACCTGGCCGACTGACCCCGGAAGGACGGAACCATGGCAGCGAAGAAGACCAACACCGAGACACACGAATGGCTGATGACCCGAGGCCGCGACGGCCGGCGCCGCATCGAGAAGCTCGGCTGGCGACGGCTCGCACGCATCTACCTCGCGGCCAGGCCCGGCAGCGCCGTCCGCAAGGCCATCAACGCCGAGGCCCGCCGGTGCGGGTACACACCGAGGACCATCATCGCACTGCACGCCGAGTAGCCGGACCCGAGCGCGACCGCCCCACGGGGCGGAAGCGCCCGGGCCTGGATGGGCCAGCCCTGCGAGAACGAGGAGAGCGCGATGAACGAGATCGAGATGGAGACCATGCTGTACGAGACGCTGCAGGACGAGGAGATCGTCCCGGAGGTCGCCAGCGTCCGGACGTTCGAGGAGGCCGGCGTTCTGACCGGCAACCGCGGCGTCGTGGTGCGGTGCAAGGACGGCGCGGAATTCCAAGTGACCGTGGTGCAGAGCCGGTAGGCAGGAGCCGCTCCCATGAAACGCAAGCGACCCAAGACGTACGACGCAGACGCGGGCGACCGGAAGGTCCGCGTCACCGTGCCGGTAGACCCCAAGTCCGAGGACGTGCTGGCCGACGCGGTGCGAGACAACCTCAGCCCAAAGGCCGTGGCGACGATCGTGTCCTACCTGCGGACGGTGCGCACCGACGACGCGGACGTCGATGACGAGGTCCGCTGGTTCGCAGAGCATCTCACCGAGATGCTCGGCGGCGGCGAGGCCCAGAACCGCCTGGCCGAGGAGGTGGGGCTGTGAGCCGGGGCAGCGCCAAGCCGTTGAGCATCCGCCAGGCCAACCGCATCGCCGCTGGGCGGGTGCGTGTGTCGACCGACCCGATCGACGCCACGCTCTGGCGGGTCGAGGACGATGAGGCGACCGAAGTTCACGAACCGATGACGCGCGACCGCTGGGTCGCATTCCTGAAGACCTGGGTCCGGTAGCGGACCCGCAACCATGGGAGCACGAACGATGAAGAAGAGCGAAGTCAAGACAGGCAAGTTCTACGCCGCCAAGGTGTCGGGACGCATGGCGACCATCCGCATCGACGCCGAGAACCCCCACGGCGGGTGGGACGCCACGAACATTACCACGCGCAAGAAGGTCCGGGTCAAGAGCGCTCAGCGCCTTCGCCACGAGACGCGCCCGCCCGGCAAGAGCGGCGCGGAGCTCAAGGCCATCCACGCTGCCGACCAGGAGAACGCACGCCTGGACGAGCAGCGAGCCGCCAGCGCCGATGGTCAGACCGCCAGCGAGCGTGCCATGGCCGAGTCGGCCCCACGGGCGAAGAAGGCCGCGAAGGTGACCAAGGAGGCCAAGGCGGCGCCGAAACGCGACACGGGCGAACGTCGCGCCACCGGGGGCGACACAGGCGGCAAGGCGATGAGCCTCCTCGACGCGGCAGCTCACCTGCTGTCGCTGGGCACCGGCGCCCCGATGCGATGCAAGGACATCGTGGACCTGGCGGTGGCCCGTGGCCTGTGGGCGCCCCGTAGTGGCAAGACGCCGGCCAATACCCTCTACGCCGCCATCCTCCGCGAGATCAACACTAAGGGCGACGGCAGCCGCTTCCGGAAGGTCGAGCGGGGCAGGTTCGCCCTGAGAAGCAAGAGCTGAGGCGACCATTCAACCCTCCTTCCCAGACACCCCGGGCCCGCCCGGGGTGTTCTCCGGGCTCTCCGCCACGACCAGGTTTCCGCGGGGGATCACCACGAGCCGCCATCGATCTCGACGCCCACGTTCCTGGGGCCCGGCCCGCGCGACACGATCCGCACGATGCCCGTCCTGCCGTGGAACGGCATGACGGCCGCCGTCCGCTTGGCGTAACGCATGCGGACGCGCTGTCCGATGTGCGGGTGGGAGATCACTTCGGCCTCCACAGGCCGTGCGGGAAGAAGTCGGCCAGGATCCGCTGCCGGTCGGCGTAGCCGTAGCTCTCGAGCGACCGGGCGAAGTGGTCGCGGCAGAGCGGGTACCGGGCGCGCATGATGCGGACCGACTCCGGGCCGAGGATCCCGAACGTCGGGCCGGCCTCGGTCTGGCGCCGTGCCTCGTACCGCCCGTCGTCGCGCTTCTCGTCCGTGGCGACGGCGGTGTTCTGGCCGTGGTTGCCACCCCAACCGCCGGTGCCGTCGGGCGTGCGCCAGGGCGGTGTGCCGCTGTTGCCGACGCTGGTCAGGTAATGCCAGGTAATGCCCTGGTGGGTCAGCATCCGCACCTGGCGCCGGCCGGCAGCAGGTAGCCGAGGTTGTCTCGGCCGTCCCAGTGCACGGTGTGTTTGCCGGCGGTTTCCCGTTGCGCCACGATCAGTTCGCGCACGACCCACCCGTCGGGGCGGGTGACGTTGAGCGAGACCATGGCGCCGCGCGCCATGGTGTACGGGATATCGACACCGGATGCATGGGTTGCGGCGGCGCTGAAGAGGAAGTGCAACAGTATGGTGAGGATGAGCGGTCTGATTGATTGTGTTTTCATGTTTCTCCCTGAACCCCGTCATTCCTTGAACACGATCTGGCCCCAGTTCTTCGGTTCCATTTTCAGCTCGAACACGTCGTCATTCACGATGCCGGTGGCCTGGTTGCTCCAGAAGGTGCGCAGCAGCGTGTCGGTTCCCTTCGGGTCACTGAAGGTCACGCCGAAATCGCCGCGGAGCGCTTTGCCGGCGGGGTTGGCGAGACCGAGCAGCGACAACGGGATCGCGGCTTCCACCGCGTACCCGTCTTTGCGCGGCTTCACGCTGATCTTCACGTCGGCCGCCACCATCACGCTGTCCATCGTGTATTTCTTCACCACGCCCGAGCTGAACGTTTTCGGGTTTTTCTGCTTGGCGACGGCGCGGTAGACGACGGCGGCGGGCGTTCCGTCGAGGTTGCCGATGGAAATGCGAACGTCGCCGGCGGCGGCTTCCCCGCGCTTCGGGTCGGCCTGCGGATCGGTGCCGAGCTGGAAGTCGACCGTGTCGCCGTTGGTGTACATGAACGCAGGCTCGTCGGAATCGTTCAGCCAGGGGGATTCATCCTGAACGTCCCAGCCAACGTAGAGGAACTGGTCGTCGTAGGCGGCTGCCACGCGGACGGCCGGCCGGCGCGGGTCGGAGAACCGCAGGTTCTCCGCACCCGTGAAGTCGCGCTCAACGCTCCCGGTGAAGGCGGGCGTGTTTTTCCTGATGGTCACGGTCTTGGGGGGCGCGGCCGACTGCATCAGCCGCCCGCGGGTCAGCTCCGCACGGAAGGAAGCGCCTTTGCTCACCTTGATCTTGCCGCCCTTGATCCGCTTGACGGCATCGAAACCGACCGCCTCGATGTTCCACAGCGCCACCTTCCCGGCCTGGAGGTAGATGCGGCCGTCTGCGCCCTGCACGAACGATCCGCCGAAATCCTCGCCGCCGAGGCCGGCCGGGATCTCGGTCACGTCCACGCCCGGCAGCGCCTTCTCGGGGTAGCGCCGTTTCCGGGAGTCCGGCTGGAACAGCCGCGTGAGGTAGAAGCCTTCCTCGTTGAGCACGTGCCATTCGCCCACGTTGGTGTTGATCGCCCAGATACGGCCGACAGGCTCGGGCAGTGCGGCGCTGCCGATGATCCCGAACGCCCCGCGGATCAGCCCCGCGTGCGGGCCGGGCGCCTTGTGCGAGCCGTGCACGCCGTGGAAGGTGTTTGGGTAGCTCCAGCGCAGCTTGCCGGTTTCCGTGTCGTAGCAGCGGAAAGCCTCGTCGTTCTCGTCGCACGAGAGGATGAGCTTGTTGTCAGGGCTGGGCAGCGGGGCGTTCAGCCGCATCGGCAGTTCCTTCGCGTTCGCCAGGTCGTACCTGGGCGCGCCGCACGGGGTGAAGCCCGCCACTTTGAACTGCCGGGCCGTGCCATCCTTCACACCATAGAAGGTGAGGTCGGTGTTCAGGTTCATCGACCACAGCAGGTAGCCGCCGATCTGGAACTTGGCGGGGAGGGATTCCGACTCGCCGGGCTGCTCTTTTCCGTCGCCGTTCTCGTCGGCCCAGAACACGGTGCCCTTGTCGCCGCCCTCGGCGCGGATGACGGCCCGATAGCGGTAATCGCCGTCGGCCAGTCGTTCCCAGATCCTGATCTGCTCCGGCGCGCCCGCGCCCCACACGAGGCCCTTGAAGATGGCAGCGAGATACAGCTTGCCGTTGGCGCCGCGGCAGAACCGCGCGCAGGGGTGGTAAACGTCGGTCGTCACCACGCCTGTGAGGGTGCTCCGGCCGGTCTTCGGGTCGACGCGGAACTCGCAGCCCTCGCCCACGATGATCTCGGGATCGACGGGGTTGACCGTTCCGCCGCTCGCGCCGTAGTGCGTGGGGCCGATCAGGTCGCGGACGTGCTTGCCGGTCTTCGCGTCCCACACCCCGAAGCGCTTGGGCACCGGGCGCACCTCCGCGGCCCACAGCCGTCCGCGGGCGTCCACGCACAGCCCCCAGATGAGCCCCATCCCCATCGGGTCCCATGGGCCCGCGTGCGGGTTCCCCTTGTCCGTACCGATCATCCGCAGCAGCTTGCCGTCGGGGCCGTAGACGTGGACTCTGGAGCATTCCTGAGGGGTGCCGGTCTGGTCGGCGGGGATCTCGACCGCCACGTAGATCTCGCCGTCGTTGTCGACCGTAATGGCGCCAGGATTGCGCAGCCCGGTCACGATCGGCCGCACCTCGCCCGTTTCGACGTTGAACGCCACCACCTTGCTGCGCTCCTGCAGCATGTAAAACTGACCCTTGCCGATCGGCACGAGCTTGCCGGGCACCTTCACTGGCACGCGCCGGATCGCCCTGCCGGTCGCGGGATCGACGACCGCCACGAAGTTCGACTGCCCCTTTGCGACGGCGCCGGCGAAGATCTGCTCGATGCGCCGGCGGCTGGCCTCGGCAAGCTGCTCGCGCGTCATTGCCGCTCCGCCCTCCACGAAGGCCGCGTCCGTCAGCAGCCCGCGCACTGCGCCCGCCACCAGCTCGCGGACGTCAGGCGTGTAGTAGTTGGGCGCCTTGAACAGTTCATCCTCCGATTTCTCGCCCTTGAGAAAGCGGTCGATCAGGTCGCGGCAGCGCTGGTCGATCCTGCCCCAGATCGCCTTGCACGCGGGGTCGTCGGTTTTCAGCTTCGTAAGGAACGCCTTCCAGTCGGTGATGTCCGAGCGCTCCCAGTTCCACGACGAGAAGGCGAGGTAGAGCTTGCCGTCATGGGCGGCCATGCCCTCCTGCCAAGTCCATGTGAGCTGCGAGGGCAGGCCCTTCTCGTCGCCCCACAGTTCTGATATCTCGAACTCGGGCGAACCGGTGGCGGGCCAGGGCAGGTGCTTGCCCGTCTTCAGGTCCACCCGCCGGATGGTGCGGTAGTTGCAGTAGTAGACGTTCGGCCCGTCGCACGCGATGAGCACGGCGCCGTTGAAGTGCTGGCCCGACGCCCACTGCACGTTGAGGTCGAGATCGCAGGCGACGAATGCCTTGCCGGCCTCGCTGCCGGCCCAGCCGAGATAAACGCGCTCGCCGTCCGTCGCGCATGCCACGGGCAGCGCCTGATCGCCACCCCAGTAGGTGGTGGGGCCGTTGTCCCACGGATCGCTCGACCCGTGACAGGCCCAGCCCTTCAGCCGCAGATCAATCCCGGGATGCCAGATCGCATGCCAGCGGTACGTCCCCGGCGGAACCGGCCGGCCCGGCGTCCGCCACACCGGCGTGGTGAGGCCGTCCCACGCCACGGTGTGCTCGCCTTTTGCCATCGGCTCGCCACTCAGCAACTGCCGCACCGGCACGCCGTTCTCGTCAATGATGTTCATCGACACGCGGCCGTCGGCCGGCATCTTGAACGTGATCTCCGCGACCGGCCCGATCGCCTCCTCGGCGAACGCAGGAACCATCGCAGCGAATATGACGGCAGCAATCATCATCCTTACAGAACCCATGGCGACACCTTTGCTATTCATGTATGACCAGCACATCCAACTTCTTCTCGCCGACGAGTTTGCCGTTGGCGTAGAGCATCCAATGCCCGTTCACGTCAAAGACCGCGGCCACGTGCGTCCACGTATCCTTGGGAAACTTGTATGCGCCTTCAAGGGCGTTGGAGCGCACCCGCAACGCATCGGTGACCAAGCCGTTTGGGCGTACCATGAACACGAATCCCCACATCCAGACCACCTGCTTGCAGGCGATCATGCCGTTGGCGCTGCGGATCCACGCCTCGATGGTGCAGTGCCTGGTCATGTCGAGCCGCGGGTCCGGGGGCACCTCGAGGTATCCCTGGCCGTCAAGCCTGACGAACCCGCGGTCGCCCTCGCGAATATGTTCGGGATTCTTCCTGGGGTCGAAGTGGTTGAGTTGTGCCGCAAGCCCTTTACCGGCAACATTGGGGAAGGCGCCGTCCCTGGGAGGGGCGTCGAATGTCCAGTCGCCCACCAGGCCTTTTGCGTCACCCAGTTTCCCGGCCGCGTGGGCCGCAATTTCATCGGCCGAAAGCGTTCGATTGTGGATGCGGATGCGGTCGATGTCGCCGGTGAATTTCGATCTGTCGCTGAAGTACTGATCGATTCCGAAGCGCATGGGCTGCTTACGCGCGGCGTGAATTGCAGGCCAGTTGTCGATGCCCACAACAGCCGTGCCGACCACTTCCGGCGTGCCTGGCGCCGTGGCGAGAATGGTGACCACGCCCGCCGTGGCGCCGCTGGTGAAAAGCCCGTCCGCGCCGGTCGCTCCGCGGCCCGCCTTGTCGCGCGCCTGAAACCACCGGGCGGCGCCGTAGGCGGTGCCGAGGTCGAGTTGACCGCCCGGCTTGACGGACCACTTGACCGGCGCCTGAATGGGATTGCCGTACTGGTCGAGCATGTCCACGCTGAACTTCTGCTGCCAGTTGGGTGGCAGCCACAACTCGCGGGGATGGACGGTCAATCGGCCGGGCCGCGGTTTGCCCGAAGGCCGACGCGTGACATCCACGAACGGATCGAGGTCGAAGTTCTCCGGGAGCGTGTCGATGCTCATCTCGTTCTCGAGCTGCGGGTGATCGGCGAAGGTCTCGAGCACCAGGTCAAACGCCTGCCCGGCTTCGGCGCCTGCCAGCCAGGTCGGTTTGGTGTCGAGCAGACCCCACTGAAGCACACGCACCTTCGGAGCGGCGTATGCCCCCTGTGTGACGCGCACCACGTCGTATTCGTTGACGACGAGGGTGTCGCGGTAGGGCGCGATTTCCGCCGGCGCCGGCACCCGTGACTTGGCGGCGAGCTTCGCCCGGAGCTGGATCTGCTTCGCCACGGGGCGGGCGGCGAGCGTTTTCGCATACACGGCGTGATTCCGCGCCGCCTGCGCGGCATCGAGCGCGACGCTGTAGACGGCGAGGCCTTCGAGTTTGCCGCACCAGGGGTACGGGTTTCCGGGAAGTCCGCCCATGTAGAGGCCTTGCGACCAGTCGGGCTCCTGCCAGGCGAATGTCCCCTTGAGCTCGGCCTGTTTCGCGACGGCACCGTTCACAAAGCAGGTCAGCGCATGGTCGGCGATCGAGACGAGCACGTGGTGCGGAACATCCTGCTTCAGCGTGCAGAGTTCGACGCGCCGCACGTCGGGTTTGTTTTCGTTCAGCATGCGGATGAGCAGCAGCAGCTGGTTCCCCTCCTGCACGAGGGAGAAGTTGGAGTCGCCCGGCCGCCCGAAGCCGAAGGCTACCGCCGGCTGGGAGGCACTGCCCTGGTAGAGGTTGAACGGGGTGAGCACGCCTTCGATCGTCAGCTTTCCGCTCTTCGCGCCCTGGCTGTAGATGCCGCTGCCGCCGTCGGTGACTGTGTAGGTACCGCCCTCGAGCACCATGACGCCGTGGCGGTCGAAGCGCGCCTGGCTCCAGTGCTGGAAGATGTTGTCTTGAAAGGCGCGGCTTTGCGGGTTCCAGTTGAAGCTCTGCTTGCGGTTGCCCTCCCAGAGGAAAACCAGGCCGCTGCGGACGACGGGCCAGTCGGGCCGGACGATCTTGAGGTCCTCCGTCAGGATGTTCGGCTCTTGCGCGAGGTCGCGGATATCCTGCACCCGCAGCGTGTCGGCCTCCGGAAGCTTGCCGGCAAGCGTGAGGTTCAGGCGTAAGCCGACGCCGTCGAGGGCGGCGCTGCCTATGGCAACGCCGGACTTGAACGAAAAGGCGGCCTGGTCAATGCGGACGACCTTGTCAAACTGCACCTGCACATGCCCGTCGTCGAAAAGCTGCACGGCCGTGACGCGCGGCTTGGTGCGGGGCTTCACGGTGACGCGGCCGCGCAGCGTCCGGTCGCCTTGCGTGGCGGTGACCGTGTAGCTGCCGGGCGTGCGGTAGGTGTGCTTGCCTTCCGTTCCCTTGGCGCCGTCGCCAAAGGTCCACTGCCAGTTGCCTTGGCCGGTAACGGCCGCCGGCACCGCCAGCGTGTACGGCGCCTCATCCGCATACCGGCCCAGCCCCGGATCAACCCAGACGTAGGCATAGACATCCATGTAGCCGTTGTCGGTTACCTGCACCCACTTCGCGATCGAGTTGAAATCGTCGGCGAACTGGCCCAGCCAGATGTCGGCGCGGTCGGGCCCGAGATTCTTGAACGGTCCAGCCACGACCATGTGGCGGGCATCGGACGCCCATTTGGGGTTCCACATGCAGCCGCTGCCGCCGCGCTTCAGGGGCTTGAGGCCGGGCGGGATCAATCTGACGTCACGTTTGCTGCCGTCTGGCTTGTAGAGGGTGACCAGGTTGTGGCCGCCATTCATGATCGTGACGAAGTAGGAATCGTCGGGGGAGATGTAGCTGTTGCAGCCGGTGCGATAGTCCTTGCGGTCCACTTGGCCGGTGCGGGTGTAGAGCATGCCGGCGTTGGGGTGCGGAAACTCACCCACGGCGCGGGTGCCGTCGGCTGAAAGGGAGAAGCGATTCGCCAGGCGGCCCGGGTAAACCATCTCCCTGGTTTCGGGCTTGTCGAGCTGAAAGCGCTCGACGGACGGCGCGGCGCCTCCAGCGGCGGCGTTGCCTTTGCTCACATAGACCCATTCGACGCCCGTCGCCGGGTCGCGCCACGTCCACTGCGCGAAGCCCTCGGCCAACACGCGGCTGTTCGCGCCGCTCCAGTCCACGCAATGGATCCGCAGCTTCTCGTCGGTCTTCGCGCTGTAGATCACCTGGCGGCCGCTCGGGGTAATGAGCGGATTGTAGATCTCGCCCTCGGGCACCAGCTCGCGCTCGCCTTTGCCTCCCGTATCGAAAGCCATGATCGAATAGCCGACGCCGCCGTCGAGACCGAGCGTGCCCTTCTTGGCAGTCTCCCATTGCTTGTGCCGGAGCCACACGATCCGGGTCTCGGCGCCGGTGAACTTGAGGACGCTCGCGGCGACATCGGCGGTCGCGTTGGAGGTGGCCAGAAGCAGCAGGGCAAGCGAGCAAGCGCTGATGAATGACTTCACTGGGTTCGGCTGGGCTTGCATGGGTGTTTCCTTCTTGCTACGTGTTACTTACTTCGCCTGCTTCGCAGACCCCTCGCTGCATCGGTAAATTTCCGTGCTCAAACTCATCGGCTGGGCGAAAGTGCCGGCTTTCAGTGTGAAGGTGATGCCGCCGAACCAGTCGAACGCGCCGAGTGACTCGGGAATGGCGCAGGTGAACTCGCCATTGCTTCCCGGCACGGCTTCGAGGCGGGCCCAGTCGCGGGCGTCCCAGCCGCGCGGCTGGTCGGGGAGCCAGCTCACGTAGAACCAGGCCGCAGCACGGTCGGGGCAGTTCTTCACGGTGAACTTCAGCACCTTGCCTTCGCGCGGCACTGCCACGGCGTTCGGCTCGGGGAGGGGAGGATTGCCGCCGGCGAGCACGTGCGCGAAGAACGCAGGCTCGATCTCGGCGCTGATCGGGTACTCCCAGCGCACCGGCCCGCCCGGCAGCGACATCCAGTGGCTCTTGTTCGGGCCGAAACAGATGTACTTGCCGGCGGGGATTGCGTCGAGCGTTGCCATCACCGACGGCGGCTTGAAGAAGATGTCGTTCGCGCTGCTGTACAGCAGGTAGGTGGCACGACAGCGATTGAGCCTGGTGCCCGCGTCGAAGCATTTCAGCCAGGTGTTCCGATCCGCCTCGTCCATCTTCTTCAGCGCGCCGGAGCCGATCGCCTCGAGCTGGTAGAAGCCCGAGCCGTAGAGGTTGAAGGTGCCTTTCACGCGTTCGTCGAGGAGGCCGGAGAGCATGGTGACCATGTAGCCGCCCCAACTGA
>DATKXP010000421.1:0-2606 GCA_035529015.1 Phycisphaerae bacterium
TCATCGAGCAGCTCGTACACGACGCGGACGACGACGGAACGTCGCTGAGCGACTTCATGCGGGGGGTCATGTGGGGTTACTATGTCACCGGGTGCGATGTGGTGACGCAGATGACGGCCCCGAAGACGGACCAGCCGGTAGAGACGTTGGCGGATCAACAGCGGGAGGGTCTGCGGCCGTACTGGCTGCGGTTCGCTCCTATTGACCGGTACGATTGGGCGACGAGCGGTAGCGGGAAGTTCCTGTGGGCGCGGTTCTGCCTCGGCGCTCTGCCCCGCCGGGATGAGACTGAGGGCTCGCCCGCAAAGACGGAGTTCCTGACGCTCACGGATACGGAGTGGCGGAAGCATATCGCATGGCGGGAGAAGGATACCGACACGAATCAGGAGGTCCTGCGGGTCGATACAAGGGCCGGCTTCCATTCGTTCGGCCGTCCGCCGATCATCAAGGCGTACTTCGCGGAGTCTCAGCGGACGGGCCAGGGGGCGGTCCCCGTCTCGTTGATCTCCCGCGCGACCCTGGTGGCGAAGGTGGCGCTGAACCTCAAGAGCCAGGCGGACGCGGAGCTGCTGGGCGCTGTTCCCCGGTGGCTCTTTGCCGGCGACGCTGCGCCCCCGGATACCTACGGGCCGAGCGAGATATGGTACTGCAAGGACGCCAACGCGAAGCTGGAAGTTGTTCAGGGCGACGTGGACCATATCGTTGAGAAACGTGCGTGGCTGGTCCTGTACCTGTCGGAGATACTGCGCCTGTTGAAGTTCCGCGGCGGCATGGGCGACGTGGAGGGTAACCAGGCGTCGGGCGTCAAGCTGGCGTTGGAGATGACGGACCTACAGAACGAGCTGCGGGCGACCGCCGGGTTCATGGAGGGGCTGGAACTGGAGATGATGCGGCAGGCGGTCATCATGGCGACGGGGACGATAATCGAGCCGCATCAGGCGGCGGACGTGCTGAAGTATGAATGCCACTACAACCGGGACTTCATCCTTGAGCCGGTGGCTGACATGCTGGCGAACATCAAGCTGTTTGTCAAGGATTGCGGGTACGTCGCCGAGGAAGTGCCGGAGATGCTGAAAGAGATGCTGCGGCAGTTGGCGAACTTGCTGGCGCGTGAGGGGTCTCCGGTAGCTGAGCAGATCGCCACGGAGATCGACGCGGCGAGTTTTGAAGGGGTGGCGGCCGCGCCGCTGGAAGCGGAGCCGGAGCCTGAGAGTGACGACGAGACCGTGGAGGAATAGTGGCCGATAAAATCTACGCCAGTATCGCCCGCCGGCGGGATCTGATCGAAGGGCGCAAAATGCAGGGGGAATTGCACAATCTGATATCCCGCTACGCACAGGCCCGGCTGTATCGGGAGACGGGCAAAATCGTAGAGGACATGGGTCGGCGGATCGTCCGGCTGATGGCGAGGGAGTATTTCCCCTATGCTCAGGCCGTCGGCAAGGCGGCGGCCTCCCCGATTCTCGAAGCGATGGGCGGCCGGTCGCTGCTGGAAAAAGGGAGTACGTTTCGCGGGCGTGTACTCTCGCAATTTAAGGCATACAGCCGGAAGAACCTGCTGGCGTTCCGGGCGCAGTTGGCGAAGGAGCTGGGCACGCTGGGCGGCGAGGTCGAGGCGGCGTTTGCCGAGGGGTTCCGCGACGGCAAGGCCCGGAAGCGGATCATCCAGGACCTCGTCGAGTCACATCGAGACGAGTTGAAGCGGCTGAAGATCGTCCGCGAGGAGATCGGCGAGGCGACCGGCAAGCTGCGGGCGGCGGAGGGTCGGCTGGGCCGGGCGTCGAAGCGGAAGGCCGTGCGGGTCCGCAAAGAGGTACGCAAGGCCCGGGCGGGCTTGACGAAGGCCAAGGGAAAGATTCGGACGACGAAGGATTTCTATGCCCGATTCGAGACGCGGGTGCAGGGCCATGCGCGGGATGCTATCAGGCGCGAGGCCGAGGCGGCGCAGACATCGGCGTTCCATCAGGCCGGGTTTGCGAGGCTCGCCTGGGTGGCGGTCAACGGGTCCGATGCCTGCCCGAGTTGTTCGGCACGGCATGGGCGGGTCTATACCGAGGCACAGGCCCGCGCAGACGGCCCGGGCAAGGGCGGGACGTACTGCGGCGACGCCTGCATGTGCCTGCTGGTCCCCGAATCCTACATGGCGGGTAACGAATCGCTGGCCGAGCCTCTGAGGGCGGCATGAAGACATTCGAGGCGGTATCAGAGATAACACCGGGCATGGTGCGAGAAGCGATGCTATCTATTCCGACTGATAGGTGGCAAGCACGACCGGTAGTCGTCTTGGCCCGGAATGATCCCCGGCCCGTAACGCCCCCCGACAGGATGGCGACGGCGTGGCCTGTTTACGTTCGCGACCAGCGGTGTCCCGCGTGCTGAGGGCGGCATGACGGTGTGGATTGTTACGGCCGGCAGTTTTGAGGATGAAGCTGTTTGGGGCGTCTTCTCGACACGCGACAAGGCCGATGCTGCTCGCCAGGCATATAACGCGGAACTCCACAAGAGTGGGCGAAGCGATGCGTATTTCGACGAGGCAAACGAGCCCGGCGAATATGCAGTAGACCCAGACTTGGGGGCGATGATCGCGGGGTAGTGTAACGGCAGCA
>DATKXP010000422.1:0-4006 GCA_035529015.1 Phycisphaerae bacterium
GTCCTGGGGAACGGGCGGCTGATCTCGCTGTGGCCGGCGCGCGGCGGGCCGGTTCTCATCGACGGCAAGGTCTGCTTTGCGGCGGGTCTGCTGTCGTTCGAAGGCGTTTACATTCACGCCGTCGATGCGCGCACCGGCCGCGCTGCATGGTCGAACACGACCAGCGGCACGATTGCCGATGCGCTGGAGGACCACACGCTTCACCGGGGGCCGAAGGGCGTTGCCGGCGTGTCGCCGCAAGGCTACCTGAGCGTCGTCGGCAACCGGCTGGCCGTGCCGTCAGGGCGCGGGTTGCCGGCCTTCGCCGACCCGCAGACCGGCAGGCTCGACAAGTACCTGAGCGGTTGGGGCGGACGAGAGGTGCTTGCCAAGGGCAGTTGGTATGTGGCCACAGCCGGGAACCACTGGTTCCACAGCGGCGACCTGTACGTGCAGGCCTCGCGCGAGCGCATTCAGATCGATCCCGCCAACTGGAAGGGCCTCGGGCCGTTTCGCCATCCGGTCCTGACCGACGAGGTCATCTACTGCTCCAGGGCGTCGCTTGCAGGCGCCGGCGGGCCCAGACCGGTCCACAAAGGATACACCGACATCGTTGCGTGGGGCACGGAGGTCGAGAAGGTGGACGTCCGAAAGACCAAGGACGGGCGCCGCCAGTACAAGCACGCGACGCTGCCGGAACTGTGGCGGTTGCCATCGACGTTGAAGGTTCACATCAAGGCCGGTCCTCGCCTCTACGCGGGGGGGCCGGGCACCGTCGCCGCTGTGGAGATCCCCAAGGACGGAGAGCCGCCGCGGATCGCCTGGGAGAGCGAGATCCAGGGCACCCCCTCGACCATGCTGGCCGCCGACGGGAAACTGGTTGTCGTGACGCTCGAGGGGAAACTGTACTGCTTCGGCCCCAGGCAGGTCACGCCCAAACGTTACACGTGGTCGGGCAAGGAAACCCAATCCGAAGACATGGCGAAGGGCTACGCCCTGATCTGGGGCATCGGCACCGGGCGGCAGACGGAGAAGATGGCGCGGCAGCCGGGGCACCGCCTCATTGTCGTCGATCCGGACGCCGACAAGGTTGACGCATTCCGCCGACGCCTCGATGCGGCGGGGCTGTACGGCACGCGGGTCAGCGTCCACGCGGGCGACCCCGTGTCGTTCCCCTTCCCGCCCTACCTGGCGAGCCTGATCGTCAGTGAGGACCTCGATGCGGCCGGTTTCACCAAGGGTGAGGCCTTTGTGGCGAGGGTCTACCGTGCCCTGCGTCCTTACGGCGGGGTGGCCGATCTGCCCGTTCCCTCGGAGAAGCACAAGACGTTCTCCGCCTCGGTGAAGGCGGCCGACCTCCTTGGTGCGACGGTGACCGCCACGGGTAACCGCATCGAGTTGAAGCGGGCCGGCCCGCTGCCGGGGGCCGCGGACTGGACCCATCCCCAAGCCGACGCGGCGAACTCGTTCGTCTGCGCCGACACGCACGTCCGGGGCCCGCTCGCGCTCCTGTGGTTCGGTGGTTCGATGGACTTGCTCTTCCCGGACTGGGATTACACGCACTCGTGCCACCCGATCGCGCTCGTTGTTGGCGGGCGGATGTTCATCCAGGTCCGGCAGACCCTCTCGGCGGCGGACGTCTACACAGGCCGGCTCCTCTGGCAGGTGACACTGCCCCGCCTGGAGCAAGGCTTTTACCCCTATGCCGCCGCCCAGGACGCCGTCTACGTCGCCTGTGGTGCGACGCTGGTGCGGATCGACACCGCCACGGGAGAGACGCTGGCCCGGTTCCGGCCGCCCGAGGGATGCGGGGAGCGTTGGGAGTCGTTCCGCCTTTGGGGAGACAGCCTGTTCAGCCGTTTCGGCAACCGGTTCGCGGCCATCGACCGCCGGAGCGGCTCGCTGCGTTGGTCGCACGAGGCTGCCGGGAGGCTCGCGGGCTCCGCCATCGGTGGCGGCAAGGTTTTCCTGATCGACAGTCCTCCCGCAACGAGGGGGCCCAAGCCGAAGCAGAACGCTCGAATCCTCGCACTCGATACCGCCGACGGACGTGTTGTCTGGGAGGCGCCTGCGGCCGCCAAAGCCGGCCCGATTGCCGGGCCCACGGTCGCCTACTGTGCCGCGAAGGAGATGGTCGTGCTGGCACACAAAGGCGGCATCGCCGCCTACAACGCCAATGACGGAACGCCGCTGTGGCAACGGGACGTGCCGGTCCCCAAGGGCAAGCCTCCCAGGGCCGGCGGCTACGTGCTGCACCAAACGGCGTTCGTCGATACGTGGACCGGCAAGGGGTTCGACCCGCTGACGGGGCTCGACGTTGACCACATGGCTTGGCAGTCGAAACGGGGGTGCAGTTTCGCCGTGGCCAGCGAACACATGATGACGCTCCGCGACGGCCACGCGTCCTTCTTCGAGTTGCCGAGCGGACGGCAGACGTACCTTCACGGCTTCCGCGGCGGATGCACACCCAGCCTGATCCCCGCGAACGGCCTCCTCAACGCACCCAACTACGCGCGAGGCTGCACGTGCAATTACGCGGTCTACACCTCGATGGGGCTCGTGCCGGTCTCGGACCTGCCGTGACGGACCTCGGCCCCGCGCATCGTGGCCGTCGAGCAACCGACTCGCCGAGCCAAACCGCGCAGCGGCCTTCCCGGGCCGCCGCGACAGGCCTTGCATCGGGCGTGGTGGCCCGGGAAGGCCACCGCCGAGAATTGAGGACGGTGAGGATGGAGCCATACGGCCCCATGCACCCGCTGCGAGCGGCGTATCGTTCCGCCTTTGCCCTTTCTTTCGCACTCCTGCTCTTCGGGCTGGCCTGGGGAGCAGACACGCCGAAGGTTCCACAGAGCGTGACGGAGTTGTGGGCCGATTTCGACCCGCGCGCCGAGCCGCTTGAGGTCGAGGTGGCGGCGGAATGGGCCGACGACGCCGGCGTCTACCAGGTCCTGCGGTACACGATCGGCACGTTCAAGGGCGCCAAGGCCCGCATGGCCGCCTTCTACGGCCGGCCGAAGGCCGAAGGCAAGGTCCCCGGCCTCCTGCACATGCACGGCGGCGGGCAGCGGGCGTTTCTGGACGCCGTGGAGTATTACGTCGGCCGCGGCTACGCCTGTATCTCGGTCAACTGGGGCGGCCGCCCCATGGACGAGAAGCATCCCGAATGGCCCAACACGGACTGGGGCGCCGTGGATCCGACGCAGTCGAACGTGCCGGGGTACGGGGGCCTCAAGCCGACGCCCAAGAGCCTCGTGTCGTTCCCCTCGCCGAAGAACAACAACTGGTACCTGCTGACGCTGGCGTGCCGCCGGGCACTGACGTTTCTGGAGCGGCGGCCGGAGGTGGACGGCCGGCGGCTCGGGATCTTCGGCCATTCGATGGGCGGCAACCTGACGTTCTACGTGGCGGGCACCGACCCGCGGGTGAAAGCGGCGGTGCCGTCGGTCGGCGGCGTGGGGTTCCGCACGCACGACGTCCCCGGCATCCCCGGGACGGCCCGCAAGACCGACGGCAGCGACGCCGCCACGGACCTGTTCCGAAAGACGATCGCGTCGGAGGCGTACGCGCCGCACCTCCGGTGCCCCATTCTGTTTCTCGGCGCCACGAATGATTTCAACTCACGCATGGAGAGCGTGTACCGGTGCTATGGCCTGCTGCGCCACCGGGAGTACCGGTTCACGTTCGCGCCGCACCTGAACCACCGCTTTCTTGACGAGAACGAGGTGTGCCGGCCGCTGTGGCTCGACGCCCATCTGAAAGGGGGCTTTGAGTTTCCGAAGACGCCGGTGGCCGAAATCGTCCTGGACCGGCCGGACGGGGTGCCCCGCGTCCGTGTGACGCCCGACCGCGCCATGCGTGTCGGCGCCGTGGACATCTACTACGCCATCGACCCCGATGCCCTGGCGCGGTTCTGGCGCGACGCAGGGGCGCGGCACGAGGGCGATGCGTGGCTCGGCGAGTGCCCCGTCATGGACCTCGACCGTCCGCTCGTCGCGTTCGCGAACGTCCACTACGACCTGGACCGGCC
>DATKXP010000423.1:0-2470 GCA_035529015.1 Phycisphaerae bacterium
GCGCCACGCGCACGAGGTCGTCCACCCACAGTCTCGCCTGCTCGGCGGTGATGTCGAGCCCGAACAACCTGCGGTTGCCGCTGAGCTGCAGCGTCAGCGCGCCCGGCCTCAGGAGCACGTGCTGCCGCGTGAACACCGTGCCGCCCAGCGCCGTGAGCCGCCGCAGGGCTCCGGTCGCCGAGGGATCGGCGAGCAGCGCGCGTGCCCACGTCTCGTCGAGAGCGAAGACGCTGAGTGCGGCGAGTTCCGGGTCGGCCAGAGCCAAGGGCCTCCTGCCGGCCAGACCCGCGAAGAAGCTCGTGTCCGCCTGCGGTCCGGTGACGCCCAGGCGCGTCCGCAGCGTCGTGGCGACGTCGATCTCGAGAACCGGTCCGCGCCGCAGATACACATCCGCCTGGCGCCCGTACGCCGCGCCGTGGTACTGGCGGAAGAAGGAAAGGTAGGCGGCGCCCTCGAGCCCCAAAGGTACGAACACCGCGTCCAGCTTCGACGCGCGCCGCTTGATCGCGCCGATGAAGACCGCCGCGGCGACGGCGAACAGCCCCAGCCACAGAAGCGCGACCACGAGGAGGGCCCAAAGACTGGAGTCGAACGCGGTCACCAACCAGACGGTCGTCATGATGGCGATCAGTCCCACCGGGACGGCGATCGCGAACGCGATCAGCCAGGCTACGACCGAGCGTCCGCCCGCCATCCCCGCGTCTCGTGCAAGAGTCGACATCGAGACCCCCCTTCTCCAGCAGGATCCGGTCGCCCGCCTCGCGCCGCCCCGGCGTGCTTCGCGGAACCCATGCGCCCTGCCCTCTCAGTTTACCGGAGACCTCGGCCAAACCGGGTCGACGCGCCGTCATGGCGGCTCGCGTGCGGGAGCCGCTCGGCTCACGACCCCGCCGACCGGGGGACACGGCTGAGGGCAAGGTCGACGGCCACGGCGCAGGCGACCCCGACCGCGTTGGCGATGAGATCCCCGGGGTCGTAGACGTTCGTCATCACGCCGAAGCCGTTGGTGAGCTCGAAGGCCTCGACGGCCGCGAGCGTCGATGCGGCGGCCGCCGCCCTGCCGAGACCGACGCGGGCGACCGCGATGTCCGCCACGAAGTACAACGCGAACGAGACGGCGAAGTTCCCGCCGTAGGCATGGACCGCGTCGGCGAACGGTCCGTGGTAGAGGGGCTTGAGGACCAGTCCTGCCACCCCCACGAGCGCCAGGACGACGTGTCGGCGCTTCTCCGCCGCCGTCATGGGCTTTGTATCCCTGCGGCGGTGCGTGCTCGCGCCGATGGCCGGCGGGATCTGCGGCATTTGCAGGGGGTTCGCCGTTGCAGGGCGCGTCTCCTCTCGCCCACGGCCGCGCCGCCTCGGACGCGCGACGGGGGCGGGCGCCTGCGGCGCCCGCCCCCGTCGCTTCAGGTCACGGGTTGAGGTGCTTGAGGAACTGGAAGACGAGCGTGGTGTACGCGTGCAGGCGCACCATCGGACGCTCGGGGTAGAGCGCCTCGATGGCAGCCAGCGTGTCGCTGGACGTGTGCCAGAACGAGCCGTTGTCCTCGGTCTGCTCGTAGCCGTCCAGGTCGCCGATCTCCCAGTTCGTCGACTCGAAGGCGACGATCGGGATGCCGGCCTGGTTGAACGCGGTGTAGTCGCTGAACCAGTCCGGTGTGAAGCCGGCGGCGTAGCCGGGATCAGGGTCGTCGCCGTTGTAGAGGCCCGGCTGCATCTCGATCGGCAGCTTGTACCGGCGGATCAGCCGTAGCATCGCGTCGCGTGCCCAGGTCTTCATGTTGTTGCCGGCGTGGATGTAGAGCTTGTCTCCGACGATGAGCGAGTCGAAGTTGATCATCGCGATGGCGCGGCGCTTGTCAGACTTGCGCATCTGGCTCACGTAATAGTCGGACCCTTGCAGGCCGGCCTCCTCGGCGCCGAAGGCGATGAACACGACGTCGTAGTCGATCTTGAAGTGCGCCAGCCGCTCGGCCACCTCGAGCATGACGCCGACGCCCGAGGCGTTGTCGTCGGCGCCCTGGCCGACGGGCACGGCGTCGTAGTGCGCCCCGACGATCACCAGCGGCCGGTGCTTCGCCTTGCGCTTGAGGTCGGCGCGGCGGTAGGCGACCACGTTCTGCGACCTGTAGGTCGTGCCATCATCCTCATCCACATAGGAGAACGGCTGCAAGGAGGGCGTGTAGCCGGCGCCGCGCAGCCAACGCCGGACCTTCTTGGCGGCGACCAGTTCTTCAGCCGTGCCCGCCTCCCTGGTGATCCGCGTGAGCCGGTCTATGTACGTGTAGGCCTTTGCCCCGACCTTGTTGGGCGCCAAGGTCTTGGCCGGCGCCGCGGGGGCGATGACTGCCAAGGTGAGAAGCACTGACGCGAGCAGGAACATGGCGAGGCTTCTGGGCTTCATATGCATAGGCGCGGGACCTCCGTGAATCGAAGACAGTTACGTTGCTGTATGCCCGCGACCACGGCG
>DATKXP010000424.1:0-5803 GCA_035529015.1 Phycisphaerae bacterium
AGCAGTTTCCACGGCCCCCGGCGGATCGACAGGCTCAACGAGATGGTCTGCTGAAGGAGGTATTGGCGGACCGGCTTGTCGCCCTGCGTGCCGAGCAGCACGGGAAGGATGTTGAAACTGTCCTCGGCCGCGTCGTTGGGCAGTTCGGCGCCGACGATCGCCGCGCACGTCGCCATGATGTCGGTAAGGCTGATCATCTGATCGGTGGAACTGCCGGGTTCGACCGTGCCGGGCCATCGGACGATGAACGGCGTGCGGTGGCCGCCTTCCCATTGATCGCGTTTCATGCCGCGCCACGGCCGTGCGCCGTCGTGCTGGTGGTCCTTGCGCATATGGACGACCGAGGTGACTTCCGGCCCGTTGTCGCTGGCGAACATGACCAGGGTGTTGTCCGCCACGCCGAGGCGCTGGAGCGTCTGCATCAACTCGCCGACGACGTGGTCCATCTCGAAGATGAAATCACCGTGCGGACCGGCCTGGGTTCTGCCTTTGAATGAATCGGCGGCGAACGACGGCAGGTGAACGGCCTGCATGGAGTGAAAGAGGAAGAAGGGCTTGTCGGGGTTCTCCTTCACGTGCTGCTGGAGGAAGCGCCGGCTCTTGTCGAGAAAGACGAGGTCCACTTCCTCCAGGTCGAAGCCCGGCGCGATCATCCCGGGTCGATTGTCCCTGGAGTAGGGGTGCTTGGGCAGCGGCTCGCGGTCGACAATGCCGGTCGGCGGAACGGGGATCCGGTCGCCGTCAACGTAGGCGTACAGCCAGTCGGTGGTCGGGCAACAGACGGTGCCGAAGAACCGGTCGAAGCCGCGATGAATCGGCGCGTCGGGAATGGCACGCGAGAAGTCGGCCTGCCGGACGCCGTCCAGGCCGCCCTTGTTGATGGGCTTTCCGGCCTTGTCGAAGAACGTCATGCCGACGTGCCACTTGCCGAAGCAGGCCGTGGCGTAGCCCTTCTGCCTGAGCATCTGCGGCAACGTCAGCCGCTCCTTCTCAATCATGCAGGGCCCCCCCACACCGGTGAACACGCCGCGCATCCCCGTGCGAAACGCCATGCGGCCGGTGAGCAGGCTGTAGCGCGTGGGCGTGCAGACGGTGGAGGGGCTGTGGGCATCGGTGAAGCGGATGCCCTGCGTGGCGAGTCTGTCGAGGTTCGGCGTGGGCACCTTCGCCTGCGGGTTGTAGCAACCGACGTCGCCGTAGCCCAGGTCATCGGCAAGGATGAGAACGATGTTCGGCCGCTGCCGGCTCCTGCTCTCGCCGCGCGCAAGGCCGCCAAACGCCAAGCCGGCCGCCCCCAGGCCGACGGCCTTCAGGAACCCGCGTCTCGTCCATGCTCGTGCGCCGCCCGTTGTCGGTCTCGGTTCAGTCATGAGCCTCGTTCCTTTCTCGGAAGGTGCCGGCCGTCGCAGGAGCGGCCCTCATCCGGGATTCCCCGGATAGCCTTCGGCCGACGACCATCTCGGGCCTCTCCGATGATTGTACCTTGGCTCCGAGCCGTCGCAAGGCCGTCTTTGGTTCGCGTAAGTTGGATGCCGGGGATCGCCCCGGCGGCCGCTTTCGGTAACGGCCATCTCCTTGACGGAAAGGATGGTCACGGCCGGCTCCGGCGCTGCCGCCGGTTCTGCCCGAGAAACGGCGGTCCGAGGCGGACTTCTGGCGCGAGTTTAGCGCGGCGCGACCCCAAATCCGCGTCAATCACTGGCAACTCGGGGCGAACGGGCGCGTCACCTGAACTCCACGGAAAGCGGCTCGCAACGGCCGGAGAACCAAGGAAAAAGGGCGATTCCATGACGGAACCGCCCTTTGGTGACTGGTCGGGGCGACTGGCACTCGTTCGAAACGGACAGGCCGTCCATCAGGCCCTTCGCCAGCGCCCTTTACGGCCATTTCGAACCGCACCTCCTTACCGCAGCGAGACTTGGGCGTGAGCCCCTTGCGGGAGCCGCCTGTGAGTTGTGAAATCCACGCCGACTCACCCACCTTTGCGGCGCAGGAGAACGCCCAGGCCGCCCAGGGCCAGGAGCGCCAGCGTCGCCGGCTCCGGCGCCACCGCGAGGCCGCTGAACTTGAGCGTGAACAGGAGTGTCTCGGTGTCGATGGACTGAGCCATAGCCACCGCCTCGGCCCCCTTGGGGCCGTAGAAATCCGGGAACAACGTCATCTCGAAGGGCACGTACGCCTCGGGGCCGAGGTCGAACTCGACGTTCTGGAACACGAGGTCGAGGACCGGGTTGATCTCCCCAATGATGTTCAGAAGATGGAGGAGCGGCTCGTCTTCCGACAGCGACGGCAGTTCGTAGCAGACCCGCAGTTCGAACGAAGTCCCCATCGGCGTGAACGTCAGGTCCGCAAGGCTGCCGTTCTCCAGCGTGACAACCTGGCCCAGGTCGAATGTGCTCGGGTCGGCGACCCAGAACATGCCCGGCACCTTGACGGCGTTGGGCATGACGGGGGTCTCGGCGGTAGGTACGAAGATGAAGTCCACCGCCCCGACATTGGCCTCGACGGTTGCGTCGCCGGTGACCCAGCCCTCGACGCGCACCTGGACCTCCTCGTTGATCGGCCCGTACGCGGCCCAGGGCTCGACCATGACCTCCTCAGTGATCACCGCGCCGCTGGGCAGGAGGGCCGACGGAGTCAGGATGGTGTAGGTAGGGTCGTCCTCCGTCCTCCGCCACGTCTTCGGCGTGATGGGGGGCGGGGGACCGATGGTGGGAGGAACCCACGGAGGAACAACGATCCACGAGTGGAGCACGTCCAGGGCGTTCACCTTGTCGTTGGGCGCCAGCCCCAGAGAGGCGTTGGTGGCGAACACCGTGTGCCCCCCCAGAAAATCGGTAAAGCAGATCGCCCCGGGCGAATTGGACAGTGTAAACAGCGCCTGGTCGAAGCCCTGATCAAGTTGGGCGTTGCCCCTGTTGATGTACCGGTATGGGTTCTCGGCCGTGGGAGCGGGAGTCACGTCGGACAGTGCCAGCGAGTTGACCCTGTCGCCCGGCCCCAGGCCCATGGTCGCGCCGTCGGCGAAGATCCGGATGCTGTTGACGAACGACCCGCCGGGCATCAGGTCGAACTCGGCGCTCGGGTCCCGGGGATCGACTACGAAGATGTCATCCGGCGTCATGCCGCCGGTCCCGGACGCCGAGGGGGAGTACTCATCGAGCGTGATGAAGACGGGGATGTTGGGCATGCCGTCGCCGTCCGGATCGACGGCCGGACCATACGGATCGCCGTCCACCGGGGGGGTCAGCTCCAGCGCGTCCAGGTCGTCCTCCCGGTGATCGCGTCCCTTCGCGGCCAGCCCCAGGGCGGCCTCGTCCGTCCTCAGTCGGTGCGGCTCCTGTGGGGCTGCGAAGGGGCTGAGATACGCTCCGAAGGGCCTGTAATCGCTGCTCAGGTAGATGTCGCCGGCGGCCTCTTCGGCCACGGCCTGGGCGTAAAGCGGCACGCCGGGCACGCCTTCGGCGTCGGGGTCGACCGAGAAGGCCAGGACGGTCGGCGAGAGAGCCGTGCCGTCGGTCCCCCACGACAGGCCCACAACGTTGTCTCGCGCCTTGAGTCCGAATACGCCGGCAGGCCCGGCAAGGTCGATGCCCGCCGGCGGCGCATTGTGCGGGCCGACGCGTGAGCGCGTCCCGATGGCACCCGAGAAGCGCTGCTGGTTTGTGCCGCTCTCGTCGCTGGTGAAGACCTCGCCTTCGGTGGGGAAATGGCCGGGCCCCAACGTGCCGAGAGAGTTCACGTCGTTGGGAAAGGAGACGTCGACCGACCGGCCTTCGGCGGGGTTCTGTGTCCCGGATGCACGACGTGAGTTATCGAACGCCCCTCCATCGACGCTGAAAGCCAGCCCCTCGCTGCTGCCGGCCGTCCAGCCGACCGCGGCCTGCTCGACCCGCGCCCCCTCGTAGTGGATCACCTCGAGCTCGTACCGGCCGTCGTCGTGGATGTTGAAGTAGATGTGCTCGACATTGTCAACGGAGCTTGCCGAATAGGCTACGAGGTCGCGGTCGCCCATCGGCTCGACGCGGTACAGACGCAGGTCGATGTCCGGCAGAGGGGTGACCGTATAGTGGGCCGGGTCTTCGCCGTCGGTACCCTCCTGTTGAACCACCTGTCGGTCCCAGACGACCGTCGCTTCGACAAGTGAGCCCCGCTTTAGCGTTGCACCGTTGGCAAGGCTGTAGACGGCCGTGTTTCCGGCGGCCATGGGGTTGATGTATCGCAGGCCGATGTCCGACCGGCCCTCGCCCTGCATCTGGCGGACGGCGGCCAGACCGTTCAACTGCCCGGCGCCCATGGCGTAATCCAGGGGCTGGGTGGACCGCAGCGCGCCCCCCCAGTGTTCGACCCACGTGTAGGATGCGGCGGGCGAGTCCGGCCAAGCTACACCGGACTGGTCGGACACGTGCTTTGAGGCGCTATTCAGCAGGGCGGCTTTGATCGCCAGATGACTGTGGGGGTAGCCGTTCTCGTTACCGTGCTCGTACAACAGGGCAGCCATGCCGGCGACGTGCGGGGCTGCGAAACTAGTGCCACTGTTGTTCTGGTGGTCCGTGTCAGATGCGGAGGCGGCCATGTCGATTCTGGTGCCCGGGGCGACGAGGTCCACCTTGCTGCGTCCGTCGGCAGTCGGTCCCCGCGACGAGTAGCCAGCCACCTGGGTGAAGTCCAATCCCAGCGCGTCCCCCGTGGCCCCCACCGTGATTACGTTGTGGGCGTCCGCCGGGCTTGTGATCAAGCCCGTGCCGAGCCCTGCATTGCCTGCTGACGTCACCCATGTGATCCCCGTCCCGTAAACCACCGCATCGGCGACGAGCGTCTCCCAGGACTGGCCATCGGGGGGGAGCGCACCGAATCCGGCGCTCATATTAAGGACCGTGATGCTCTGGTCGAGCAGCCAATCCGTGCGATCGATGTAGTCCCCCGCGGCGCTGTAAAGGTTCGCCCCGGGGGCAACGCCCTCGAGAGTCAGCGTCCCGGTACCGGACGGGATGTTGAACCGGGTACCGACCATGATACTCGCCACGCCAGTGGCATGGTCGTCGACGGCGCCCCCGTGGCGGCGGAAGACCCGTGCCGGGTCGGGCGGCGTGAACAACATCTGGTGTGTCGTCCGGGCCTCCCCGGGCTCGGACTGTCCGATCAGGACTGGCATGCCGCCGCCTACGGGTGCCGGGAAGATGTACCCATCGAGGGTATACAGGCGGGTCGGGTCTGCCGGGTCATCGGGATTGCGCTTGACCGGAAAGACGCGAGCCCCGTTCGGCCCGATTCTGTCCGAGGTCACCGACGGCCCCAACGACATGTCCAGCGCCAACGCAGGCCGCCAAGCCAGCACAACCAGGACTGCTGCCGTCAGCGCGACGGCCATGCGAATGTGAAGCGTCTGTTGCCGGGCCATTGCGGACCCCTTTCTTTCCGCGCAAACAAAAAGGCCGCTGTTCACAACGGCCCTCGCCCGGCCAGACGCTTCACACTACCCCTCTAACACTGACAGTATACCCTACACTATACCCCTGGTCAAACGGTTCTTGGGCCCGGCCCCCCATGGCGCCAGACGCGGCGTTCCACGCCGCCGGCGACCGTTCAAGAAGGGGGCAGTCGGCAATGCGCCCTAAGCCCTTGCGTCATAAGGACTTCCAGCGCTTCTCGCAGAAATGGTCGGGGCGACTGGATTCGAACCAGCGACCTCTTGACCCCCAGTCAAGCGCGCTAACCAGACTGCGCTACGCCCCGATTGAGGGGCCACTCGAAAGTGACCCCCTTGGTTCCCACCCCAACCGCAGTTCCCATCCCGCGTATC
>DATKXP010000425.1:0-10721 GCA_035529015.1 Phycisphaerae bacterium
CCGTCTCGATGGTCGCGTCGCCCGAGACCGTGATGGGCCGCTGAAGGAGGGCCCTCGCGCCGGTGCCCGTCACCAGGAGGTCCTCGTAGACGTCGCGGGCCCTGAGGCCAAGGCTGTGAGAACTCCCGGCCGCGATGGCCAGGAAGTAGCCCTCTGCCGGGACGTTGCACTGGCCGTAGTAGTTCCAGCCCCAGGCGGCGACCGACCCGTCGGCCTTGAGGGCCAAGCTGTGGGATCCGCCCCCGGCGACCTGGGTGACGTCCGCGAGGCCCGCCGGGACGGTGCACTTGCCATCGTCGTTGTCGCCCCAGGCGGCGACCGACCCGTCGGCCTTGAGGGCCAGGCTGTGGGATCCGCCCCCGGCGACCTGGGTGACGTCCGCGAGGCCCGCCGGGACGTCGCACTGGCCGTAGGTGTTGTAGCCCCAGGCGGTGACCGACCCGTCGGCCTTGAGGGCCAGGCTGTGGTATCCGCCCGCGGCGACCTGGGTGACGCCCGCGAGGCCCGCCGGGACGTTGCACTGGCCCTCGGAGTTCTGGCCCCAGGCGGCGACCGACCCGTCGGCCTTGAGGGCCAGGCTGTGGTAGGAGCCCCCGGCGACCTGGGTGACGTCCGCGAGGCCCGCCGGGACGGTGCACTGGCCGTTGCCGTTGTGGCCCCAGGCGGTGACCGACCCGTCGGCCTTGAGGGCCAGGCTATGGTATCCGCCCGCGGCGACCTGGGTGACGCCCGCGAGGCCCGCCGGGACGGTCCACTGGCCGGAGGCGTTGTAGCCCCAGGCGACGACGGTCGCCTCATCGAGGTACCCGACCTCGGCGGCGGCGGGCAACGTGGCTGCCAGGACCGTCAGGACCACGACACTTGCGATTCGATCGGCGGTCTTCATCATCGGCTCCTTTGTGCCAGGTAAACCTGGTCCGCAGGAAGCAACGGGGCGACGTCCGCGGGTCCTTCCCCCGGCCGTCGCCCTGAACGGTTGGTCTATCGTCTCTTGCGCCTGCGCCCGCGTCGCCCCAACCCCCGTTGGCCGACGCCGGCCTCATCGCCCCGCGGAAGCGGGGCCTTCCGGCACGGTCCTCCAGTCTGTGGGCAGAAAGCGTGCCCGACGACGTTTCCTGAGTCCCTTCGGGACCTCAAAGGCAGGCCCCGCAACACCCCACAGCGCAACAAGACAGGCCGCACCCGCTTCACGCGCAGCCACAGCCCCCGGAATTCACACACACCCCCCACACCTGCTGTTAGTATACTTCACAAATCATCCGAGAGCAAATCGAAACTCCGGCGGCGAATGCCTGCCGCGCTTGGCCGTTCGGCCGCGGGTGTCCTGGAACCCACACGGCATGCTGTGCCGCCCCCGCTGCAGTATTTGCGGCAGCGCGATGCCGCGCCTTGCCGGCTTGCGTCGGTTGCCCATCCCGACAGCCGATTGTTAGAGTTCTAACAACTTTCCCCCGCCTTTCCGCGACGTAAGTCCTTGCCGCACAAGGCCTTACGCGAATCGCCCGATTTCGGCCCGTCATATTACATTCGGCCCATACGTCAAATCCGGCCTTGCGCGGCTGCTCGGCCAGAATCGCCGTTTTCGATAGCGCCAGGGCCGTTTTTCGGCCTCCGCGATTGTTAGAGTTCTAACAATCTCCGAGCCGTTCTCCACCCCTGTTCCCCGTTCCCTGTTCCCTGGTCCCCGGTTATTCGATACTTTAGAGCATATCGACCCCGCTTCACGTAGGTTAAAAAAGGGGTAAAAAGGAGCAAGAACGGACCAAGTTTGAGTAAAAAGCGATCAGAAACCGATCAAAACGACGCGCGTTTTGCCTTGCCTATCTTAACATCTGGGCCACGAATCGCCGTTTCTGGCGCAGAAACGGGGTTCGGCCCTCCGAAAAGCGCCATTTGGGGGGGTCCAAAGAAAGGCCGTTTTCGTAAAGTATATATCGCTGCCGGCCCCAACCAACCCCAACTAGCCCCAAGCGTCAGCGCGGGGTCAGGCTGGACGGCGCCACGGCCGGCGGCTCGACGGCCCCCGGACCGAACAACGGCTCGGGTGCTCGCGGCTCGGGCTTCGGCGGCGCCTCGGGTTCCGGCTGGAACAGCGATTCGGGGATCTCGGTGATTTGGGGCGCGGCCCGGTCCAACAGTTCCCGGGCCAGGCGAATCTGCTCGTGGGGCCAGTACGTCGACAGGCGAATCCTGGTGCCCTCGAACCGAAGGCCGATGCCCGCGAGTTCATGGCCGGGATCGATCGTGCCGATTCGGTCGGCAGCAGTGCCCGCCCGCGCCAGCGAGAGCCCGAAGTACACCGGCAGGCTGAGCGCCAGCATCACGTTCTGGTCTTGCGAGACGTGGGGCGAGAGACGGCGCATGGCGGGGGAGACCTCCGGCTCGCCGCCCATCTGCAGGCGCTCGATCGTCCGCCGGAACAGCGTCAGGTCGCTCCCCGCCGCCACCACCCCGTGGTTGCCCACGATGGCGACCCGGTAGACCATCCCTTCCGGGCCGTACAGCATCCGCAGCCGCTTGCGGAACTCGACGTGCCGTGCGGGGAGGCCGAACCGGAGGCGCGGCACATACGTCATGACGTCGGCGCCGCCGATCTTGGTGGTGTCGGCGACGGCCTTGAATTTCAGATACAGGTCGAGTTGATCGGCCAGCCGTTCCCAGGCCGTTGCCAAGAGTTCCACGCCGCGCCGAAACTGCTCGGGGTCCTTCAGTTCATACACGCTGACGCCGCTCTCGATACCCATGCCCGTCCGCGCCGGCGCCGACAGGAACGTGACGTTCTCGCCAAGCGATTCGACGAACGTCTGGACGGCCTCGTAGACGGCGGCCTTGGTCGGTTCGGGCAACGGCTCGGGCCGGGGCGCCAGTTCGAGGAAGAACCGCGTGGCGCGCAGCGCGAAATCGGTCCGATTCTGGGGGTCCAGGCGTAGCGACATGGCCGACGCCATCGGCCGGTGCGTCACGACGGGGGGTTGGGCGCCGCGTGTCTTCTGGGCCGCGAGGAACTCCGCCACGCCGGCCCCTTCGACGAACCGCACCGCGAGGTCGGCGTCCAGGCCTTCCGGCCCGAACTGCACGGTCGCCTCGACCGTCTCGATCTGGTCGACGAACGACGCGATGCCAAACAGGTAGGCCGACAGGACGTCGCCATACAGGGCGGCCTGCGGCTGCCGGTACACTTCACCGCTCGACGCCCGGAACCACGACGTGATCTCCGTCTCGTAGATCTGCTTGATGCGGTGGATGTTGACGTACAGCACCGGCGAGGCCGACCGCACCCGGCCGAGGGTTTCGGGCGGGAGCGACGCCGCCAGGCTCCCTGCGCCGGCCAGCGCGTCCATCGTGCGGATGGAACTCGTGACCACCGCGAAGTCGCCACGGCGTGCGACGAACCGCGGACCGGCCGTCCCGGTCAGGGCGTACAGGCGTGGCGCCATCACTTCGCCCTTCGTGGAGGCGAGCAGCGCGTCCCAGTCGCTGACCGGCACGATGTAGATGGTGTACCGCTCGCGGAACCGCTTGGGGTCCACGAAGCCGATACAGACGTTGCGGTCGAGGTCGATGCCCTGCGGAATGCCCGTCCGGCGTGCGAGCAGGTCCAGCACCGGATGGTCTGTGCGTCCGAACCGCCAGCCCGTCTGGTCGGCGAAGTGCTTCAGCCCTTTTTCGAGGCTGCGGATGCTCGGCACGTGGATGAACCCGACGGCTTCCTCGGGCAGCAACGCCAGCGCGGGCGGCGGCTCGGGCGGTGCCGCCTGTGCCGAGGCGGCCAGCAAATACCCCACCACAAACCCCACGAGACAGGTCCGGATCGTCATGCGCTCACCTCATGGTATAAATGGCAGGCCACCAGGTGGCCCGGATCGTCCGGCATCGGCCGAAGGGCAGGCTGCACGACGCTGCACGGGTCCATCTTCCAGGCACACCGTGGGTGAAACGGACAGCCCGGCGGCGGGTTCGTCGCACTGGGCACCTCGCCCTGGGGAACGATGCGCTCGCGGTCGGCGTCCGGGTGCGAGCGCGGAATCGCCGACATCAAACACTTGGTGTACGGATGCAGCGGATTCTCGTACAGGCGTGTGCTGGGCGCCTGCTCCACGATCTTTCCCACGTACATCACGGCCACGTCGTCGGAGATGTGGCTGACAACGGCCAGGTCGTGGGCGATGAACAGGTACGTCAGGCCCAACTCCTGCTGGAGGCGTTCCAGGAGGTTCAGAATCTGGGCCTGGATCGAGACGTCGAGCGCACTGACCGGCTCATCGCAGACGATGAAGCGCGGCTCAAGCGCCAGGGCCCGCGCGATACCGATCCGCTGCCGCTGTCCGCCCGAGAACTCGTGCGGGTACCGGTTGCGCAAGGCGGGGCTGAGGCCGACACGGTCCAGGAGTTGCGCGACCTGGTCTTCGAGCCCGCGCCCGCGGGCCCGTCCGTGGACGCGGAGCGGTTCGCCGATGATGCCGCCGATGGTCATTCGCGGATTCAGGCTGCCGTACGGGTCCTGAAAGATGATCTGCATGTCCTGGCGAAGGCTGCGCATCTGGGACGGCGGCAGGCCGAAGACCTCCTGGCCGGCGAATCGGACGGACCCGGCGGTCGCGGGAATCAGCCGCAGGATCGTGCGTGCGGCCGTCGTCTTTCCGCAACCCGACTCGCCCACCAGGCCGAGCGTTCTGCCTGCGCCGAGGCGGAACGAGACGCCGTCCACGGCCCGGACGTAGCCGACGGTCCGTCCCAGCAGTCCCCGCCTGACGGGGAAGTGCGTCTTGAGGTCTCGGACCTCAAGGAGGCCGTCGTCGGCTGCGATGGCTGTGGCGTCGGCGATCATGTCTTGTAGAGCGATTCCTTTCGGTCGCGTGCTTCGGCGACGCGGTCGGTGTACCAGCAGGCGGCGGCGTGGCCTTCTTTCTTCGGCTCAAGCGGGGGGCGGTCTGTGACGCATTTCGCCCCGTCGGAGGCCGGGCATCGCTGGTGGAACGGGCAGCCCGACGGGATCGCCAGCGCGCTGGGCACCTGCCCCGGGATGGTGGCCAGGGCCTCGCCGGTGTGTTCAAGCGTGGGGCGGCTGCGGAACAGACCCACCGTGTACGGATGGAGCGGGTTGTCGAAGAGTTCGCGGATGTCGGCGTCTTCGACGATTCGCCCCAGGTACATGACGGCCACGTGATGGGCCATCTCGGCCACGACGCCCAGGTCGTGCGTGATGAGCAGGATGCTCATGCCGATGTCGTCCTGGAGGTGCCGCAGGAGGTCGAGGATCTGGGCCTGGATCGTCACGTCGAGCGCCGTGGTAGGCTCGTCGGCGATCAAGAGTTCGGGGCCGCACACCAGGGCCATGGCGATCATGACCCGCTGCCGCATCCCGCCCGACATCTGGTGCGGGTACTCGTGGACACGCTGTTCGGGATCCGAGATGCCGACCTTGCGGAGCATGGCAACGGTCTGGTCCAGGGCCTCGGCCTTGTCGGCCTGCGTGTGCAGGGTGAGGGCCTCGATGATCTGGTCGCCGACCGTGAAGACGGGGTTGAGGCTGGTCATCGGCTCCTGGAAGATCATCGAGATGCGGTTGCCTCGCACCCGGCGTATCTCGGCCTCCGACAGGGTGACGAGGTCCTTATCGGCCATGCGGACGGCGCCGGCAACGATGCGGCCGGGCGGGTCGGGGATGAGCCGCAGGATCGAGAGGGCCGTCACGGTCTTGCCGCAGCCCGATTCGCCGACCAGGGCCACCGTGCGGCCGCGCGGGACGTCGAACGAAACGTCCTCGACGGCGTAGACGATGCCTTCGTCGGTGAAGAAGCGCGTGGTGAGGGCTTCGACGTTGAGGAGCATGTCGTCGTCGGGGTCGGTCACAATCGGCCTCGCATTGGCGTGCCCGCGGGCAGAGCCCGCGGCTCGCACGGCACTAAATCTTGAGTCGCGGGTCGATGGCGTCGCGTATCGCCTCGCCCAGGAGATTGTACACGAAAACCGTCACAAAGATAGCCGCTCCTGCCGACGCCCAGATCCACCAGTAGTCCAGGTGCTGGCGTCCGTCAACCAGCATGGTTCCCCAACTGGGCGTCTCGACCAGGTCAAGAAACGCGAGGGTCGATTCGAGGAACACGGCGGCCGCCACGCCAAAGGCCGCGCCCACCAGAATCGGGGCGAGTCCGTTCGGAATCGCGTGCCGCACGAGCAGCCGCCAGGTGGGGAGGCCGAGGGCTCGGGCGGCGGTCATGTAATCCTCTCCGCGAATCTGGAGGACCTGGGCCCGCATCATCCGGTAGGAGCCTGTCCACCCGGTCACACTCAACACCAGCACGACGGCCCAGACCTGCGGGATCCAGGTCGGGATGACCGTGAGGATAATGATGATGAGGATCAGGCGCGGAATGAGCATGAAAATCTCGGCCACGCGCATCATCACCAGGTCGATCCAACCGCCGGAGTAGCCGCTGACTGCCCCGAGCAGCACACCGATACTCAGGCTCAGGCCGACGGCCACGAAGCCGATCGACATGGCCGTCCGGGCACCGTACACGATCCCGATGAGGACGTCATCGCCGATGCGGCCGGTTCCCAGGGGGTGTTTCCACGAGGGCGGCTGCTCCTTCTGCTCCAGTTCGCGGAAGGCGGGATGACGCGGATACGCGATGATTGGGAACCAGGCGGCGTCGGCCTGGGCGGCGCGCTCCAGGTAAAAGCCGTAGCGGCGCTCGGGGTCGCGGAAGGCCACAAGCGGCGCCGTGACGGCAATCCACACACCTGCATGAATCAGGGCGGCCCGCATCCAGGGGCTTGCCCCGACGCGTTCGGCACCCGGCCGCAGGCGGCCGACGGTCAGCGGCAAGGCGAGCAGCAGCACAAAGCCGAGCATGGCGGCGTACTCGGGGTTCGTCAGGTACCGGAAGATGGGCCAGGTGGTCCGGCCGTTCTCGACCCAGCGGATGGGCACGTCGCCGCCGATGAACGGCGCCAGGATGGCCACCAACGCCAGGAAGAGGATCACGCCGAGGCTGACCATGGCGCCGGTGCGTTTTTTGAGTTGTCCCCAGACGATGGCGCCGTAGGTGCGCGGCGGTCCGGCAAGGGGTTCGCCGCCCTGGGGCGCGGCCGGACGGGTTGTATCCGGATCACTCAAATCGCACTCGCGGATCGACCCAGGCGTAGAGGATGTCGGCCACCAGCAAGGCCGCCAGTGTCAGCGTCCCATAGAGCAACGTGCCGAACATGATGACCGAGAGGTCGCGGGACTGGGCGGCGCCGACGACCAGCGTCCCCATGCCGTGGATACTGAAGATTTTCTCGACGATGACGCTCCCGCCGATCAGGGCCGGGAGCATCATGACCATGACCGTAATCATCGGGATGAGGCTGTTGCGCAGGGCGTGGTGATAGACCACCCGCCGCTCGGGCAGCCCCTTGGCCCTGGCGGTTCGGACGTAGTCGGCCCGGAGGTTTTCGAGGAGACTGGCGCGGCCGAGTTTCGCAAGGTACGCCAGGCCGCCGTACACCATGCAGGCGATGGGCAGCGTCACGTGCCACAGGAGGTCGAGCGTCCACTCCCACCGGCCCATCGTGTCGTGTCCGCTGGAGTGGAGGCCGGAGGGGGGAAACGCCCACAGCCCGATGCCGCCCCGGCCAAGGAATCCGATCAGGAGCGTTCCCGCCAGGATCGCCGGGATGCTCCAGAGCAGCAGGAGGCCCACGGTGGAGGCCCGGTCGAAGAACTTGCCGCGGTACCGGGCCGACGCCAGGCCGATCGGGATGGCAATGCTGAAGATGATGATCTCGGCGATGACGTTCAGGGGAATCGTGATGTGTGCCCGCTCCAGATACAGCGCCGCCGGGCTCTTGCTGCCGTCGGAGGTCCGGAACTTCATGCTCTCGCCGAAGTCGCCGCGGACCATGTGGGCCACCCAGCGGCCATACCCCCAGAAGGCGTTGACGAGGTATTCAGCCGGATCGATGTGTTCGGGGTCCTCGCCCCAGAGGTTGTAGTCCGTCAGGCCCAGCCTCTCGCGGATGGCGTCGGCCTCCTTGGCGAAGACCCTGGGGTTGATGTCGCCGGCCTGGGCGCGGATCATGGCCGCCACGGGGTCGCCGGGGGCAAGGCGGACAATGGCGTACGTCAGGAGAGTGATCCCCACCAGGGTCGGGATCATCAGGAGGAGGCGTTTGAGGATATAGGTTCTCACGGTGCCCCGCCCCCCTGCTTCAGGCGTTTCTCTTTGGGAATCCACCACTCCTCGATGTCGATCCCCACCCGCCGCACGTTGACGTTCTCGACCCGCGTCGAGACCAGGCGCAGGCTCTCGCGGGCGATGAAGAAGGTGTACGGCTGCTGCTCGTGCAGAAGACGGTGGAACTGGTGGTAGAGGACAGTGCGTTTGGCGGGGTCGAGTTCGGCCCGTGCGGTCGTGATAAGGCGGTCGGCCTCGGCGTTGCGGAAGGTGATGAAGTTGTGGCCCTGGTCGGCGATGGCGTCGCTGTGCCAGATCTGGTAGGGATCGCTCTCGACGCCGCCGCCGCCCCATCCGAGGATGATGGCATCGAACTCGCGGCGGTCGAGTTTCAGGACGAACACCGACCACTCGATGAACCGGGTTTGGACCTCGATGCCGACGCGACGAAAGGCCTCCTTCAGGAGCCGGGGAAGGCGCGTGTCGCCGCCGCTCGTCGAGAAGGTCCACTCGAAGGAGAAGCGTTTGCCGGTGCGGTCTTCGAGCCAACCGTCCCGGTCGCGGTCTTCCCAGCCTGCCTCCTTCAGCAGCCGCATGCCCTCGGCCCGGTCGTAGGGCCAAGGCTGGGTCTCGGCATCGTGCTGGGGGCTGTGCGGCCAGAAGGTGCCGGTGGCCACCTGGCCGATGTCGTAGTACAGGTGCTTCAGGATCTGCTTGCGGTCGATGAGGTGGGTCATGGCGCGGCGGACGCGTTTGTCTCCGAAGATGGGGTGCGGCTCGGCGATGCGCTCTTCCGAGCCGTCGCTCTTCGTCACGCTCCGGTACTTCGCGTTGTTCCAGGCGACATACGAGTACCCGTTTGCGGGGGAGGCGTACCGGTACATCCGGAACGTCTTGCCGCGCTCCTCGTGGTCCTTCAACTTGTCCCACCAGTCGGGGGTGATGGGCAGGTCGTCGAGTTCCCTGGCCAGGAACGCCTGGACCGACGCCTGTGTGTCCACAATGATCCGGTACACGATCCGGTCGAAGGCTCGGGGCTTGCCCCAGTAGTTCGTGTTGCGCGCCAGGACGATCTCCTGCCCCGTGGTCCACTTGACGAAGGTGTACGGCCCGGACCCGATGAACCCCTGGACCAGTTTGTTGAAGTGCTTCGGGTCTTCGCTCTCGGGGTCGGCCCGGACGTGCTTCTCGTAGACGTGCTTCGGCAGGATGGGGTTGAAACTGCCGCTGACCTCGAGCGTCTTGAAGTACGGCTCCTTCCACGTGTAGCGGACGGTGAGGTCGTCGATTTTCTCGCACTTCCGGCAGTCCTTGAAGTACGAGGCAAGGCTGCGGCAATCGATCTTGGGGTCCGTCACGGTCTGGTAGGTGAAGACCACGTCGTCGGCCGTCACGGGGTGCCCGTCGGAGAACCGGGCCTCGGGACGCAGGTGGAAGGTGACGACTCGGCCGTCGGGCGAGACGTCCCATCGCTCGGCCAGTTGCCCCTCGAATTCGAGCGTATCCGGGTGCCGTATGATAAGCCGCTCGTAGACGAACTCGTTGACGAGCCGCTCGTAGATGTCCTTGCCCGTGAGGGGGTTGAGGTTCTGGGGTTCGGCGGTCATGGTCCGCCGCAGCGTGCCGCCCATCTGCTCGGGCGTGAAGTCGGGGACGGTGTCGGCGCGGGCAGGCCCGAGGAGCGCGGCCACAAGAGCGGCGGCGCCCAGACAGAGCACCGCGACCCGCAAGGCAGGCGGGCGGAAGCCTCTTGGCATGGTGTCAGCCATTCGCCGCTCGGACTCCGTCACTTGGCATGGGTCAGTCGTCCGGCCAGTCGCCGGCGAAGACTTCCTCGATCGGGCCGGTGAGGCGGACCTCGGCCTTCTCGCCGGGCCACTCGACCTCGAGGTCGCCGCCGGGCACGTGCGCGAGGATGGCCCGTCCGGTGTGCCCCGTCAGGACACCCGCGACGCAGACGGCGCTCACCCCCGTGCCGCAGGCCAGCGTCGCGCCGCTGCCGCGCTCCCACGTCCGGACGATGACTTCCTTGGGGGAGACGACCTCGACCACGTGGGCATTCACGCGTTCCGGAAAGAGTTTGTGGTTCTCGATCTTGGGTCCGAGCCTCTCAAGCGGCCAGTCGTCGGCCGAGTCCACGTAAAAGACGGCATGCGGGTTGCCCATGCTGACGCAGGTCATCCACAGCGTCTGTCCGCCGACGGTCAGGGGCACATCGACGACGCGGTCGCCCTCCAGCAGGATGGGAATGTCGGGCGCGGCCAGGCGCGGCCGGCCCATTGAGCCGGTGCCTTTGACGATGCGGTCGCCGTCGCGATGGAGTTCGATCTCGCGCACGCCGGCGAGCGTCTCGATGCGGACGGTATCGCCTGTCGCCAGGCCGCGTTCGACGGCGAACCTGGCCAGGCACCGGACACCGTTGCCGCACATCTGGGCCTCGGACCCGTCGGCGTTGAACATGCGCATCCGCAGGTCGGCGTCTGTTTCCGGCGGCAGGGCAAGGATCAGACCGTCGGCCCCGACGCCGAAATGCCGGTCGCTCATGCGCACGGCGAG
>DATKXP010000426.1:0-16215 GCA_035529015.1 Phycisphaerae bacterium
TACCTGATGGGCATTCTCCGGCAGCGGGTCATCCCGTACTTCATCGGGAAGGACGCCCGGGACATCGAGCACCTCATCGAGGGCGTGTACGTCCACCAGTCGAACTACAAACTGGGCGGCCTGGCGTTCTGGAACTGCGCCGGGTGGGTCGAGTTCAGCCTCTTCGACCTCCTGGGCAAGATCGCCGGCAAGGGCGTGGCCGACCTGCTCGGCGGGCGCGTCCGCAGCGAGATCCCCGTCTACCTCTCCAGCATGCGGCGCGACACAACGCCGCAGCAGGAAGTCGCCTGGCTCTCGAAACGCCTGGCCGAGACGGGCTCAGACGCCGTCAAACTCAAGGTCGGCGGACGCATGAGCAGGAACCGCGACGCCTTCCCCGGCCGCACCGACGCGCTCATTCCGCTCGCCCGCAAGACCTTCGGCGACCAGGTCGCCATCTACACCGACGCCAACGGCTCGTACGACGCCGCCCGCGGCATCGAGGTCGGCCGCATGCTCGCCGACCATGGCGTCGCCTTCTTCGAGGAACCGTGCCCGTGGGAGGAACTCGAGGAAACGAAGCGCGTGACCGACGCCCTCGACCTGCCCGTCGCGGGCGGCGAGCAGGACGCCAGCCTGCCGCGCTTCCGATCGATGGTGAAGAATCGCGTCGTGGACATCGTCCAACCCGACGTGAACTACAACGGGGGTCTCATCCGGACGGTGCAAGTGGCTCGTATGGCGGCAGCCGCCGGCCGAGAGATCACGCCACACAGTCCGGCGGCGGGGTTCCGGGCGATCACGATGCTCCAGTTCGCCGCCGCCACGCCGAACATCGGGGCACACATGGAATTCACCGGTGCGCCCGTTCGCAAGGAGACGTGGTGCACGCCGGCGGTCGAGATCAAGGACGGGAAAGTCCACGTGCCCGACGGCCCCGGCCTGGGCCTGGAGATCGATCCGGCGTACCTGGCCAGGGCGGAAAAGGTGTAGCGGCCGCCGGCGACATTCCGTATTCTGGCCGATGCGCTCCGCTCCGGCGCGGGTTGTAACCAGAGACGCGACCGGCCGGTGCAAGGCGGCCCGACGGGGGCCGGTGCCGGCGCCCACAACACGAGTCCAAGGGGAGGTGTGTCATGCGTTCGATCATCAGTTGCGTGGCAGTTCTCGGGCTGGTCGCATCGTTTGCCGCTGCGGCCGAGACGCCCGGCGAGGAAGGCTTCGAGACCATCTTCAACGGCAAGGACCTGACCGGCTGGGACGGCGACCCGCGTCTCTGGTCGGTCAAGGACGGCGTCATCCGCGGCGAGACGACCACGGAGAACCCCGCCCACGGCAACACGTTCTGCGTCTGGCGGGCGGGGAAAACCAGGGACTTCGTCCTCAAACTCCAGTTCCGCCTCCAGAACGGCAACTCCGGCATCCAGTACCGCTCCAAAGAGCACGACAAGTGGCGGATTAACGGGTACCAGGCCGAGGTCGAGAACAACGCCGGCAAGGTCGGGTTCCTGTACCACGAAGGCGGGCGCGGCTGGCTCGTCAACGTCGGCGACTTCATGATCATCGACGAGGAAGGCAAGAAAACGGTCGTCTCGAAGGTCTCCGACGTCAAGGCCATCAAGGAGGCCGGCTATTACAAAGACAAGGACTGGAACGAGTACATCATCATCGCCCAGGGCAATTTTCTGCGCCACTACCTCAACGGCTACCCCACGATGGCGCTGATCGACAACGACAAGGCCACCGACCCGGCCGATCCGAAGGACGGCAAGGGCTCGATCCGCGAGGGGGTGCTCGCGCTTCAGATCCACGCCGGGCCGCCCATGGTCGTCGAGTTCAAGGACATCCGCATCAGGCACCTGAAATCGAACTACGGCAAGGCCGTGCGCCTCTTTAACGGCGAGAGCCTCGACGGCTGGGTGCCCTCGAGCGACGGCCTCAAGGACACCTTCGGCGTCTCCGAAGGCGTCATCACCAACACCGGCCGACCCGCCGGCTACATCCGCACCGAGACCGACTACACGAACTACGCGCTGCACCTTCAGTTGCGGCACCTGAAGGGCGGCAACTCGGGCGTCCTGCTTCGCATGGTCGGCGCCGACAAGGTGTGGCCGAAATCCATCGAGTGCCAGGGTCAGTCCGGCGCCATGGGCGACATCTGGAACATCGACAAGGTCCAGATGACCGTGGACCCCGCTCGCACCCGCGGCCGCAACACCAAGAAACTCCACGAGTCCAACGAGCGGCCCACGGGTGAGTGGAACGATTACGAGATGACCCTCGACGGCGGGAACCTCGAGATTATCGTCAACAACCTCCTCCAGAACACCGCCACCGAGTGCGAGGAAGTGGGCGGCAAGATCTGCCTCCAGTCGGAAGGGTCGCCCAAAGAGTTCCGCAACATCGTTCTCGTGCCGATCGAAGAATAGCGAGGGGTGGATTCAGCGGTGCGGCCCACGCCGGCCGCGCTGACGGGAGGTGTTCCATGCGCTCAAGCACCGTTTGGTTGCCTGTTCTGGTCGTCCTGGCGGTCGCCGCCACGGCGGTTGCCGCGGACGAAGCGACCTCCGAGAAGGGGTTCGTTCCCCTCTGCAACGGAAAGGACCTGACCGGCTGGGAGGGCAACCCCGATTTCTGGTCCGTCAAGGACGGCACCATCTGCGGCCAGACGACCAAGGAGAAGCCGACCAAGGGCAACACGTTCCTGATCTGGCGCGCGGGCACACTCGAGGATTTCGAGTTGCGCGTCTCGTTCCGCATCCAGTCCGGCAACTCCGGCGTCCAGTACCGCAGCCAGGATCGCGGCAACTGGGTCGTCTCCGGTTACCAGGCCGAGGTGTGCAACCAGGGCGGCAAGGCCGGCTTTCTCTATCACGAGAAGGGCCGCAAGTCCCTCGCCCGGGTGGGCGAGAAGGTCGTCATCGACGCGGCGGGCAAGCCGAACGTCGTCGGCTCGGTCGGCGACGCCAAGAAGATCGCCGCCACCTACAAGAGCGGTGACTGGAACCACTACCGGATCATCGCGCGCGGCAACCATGTGGTCCACTACCTCAACGACGTCCAGACGATCGACCTGGTGGACAACGACGAGAAAGGCCGCGCCATGTCCGGCATCCTGGCGCTCCAGATCCACGCCGGGGCGCCCATGGTCGTCGAGTTCAAGGACATCCGACTCAAGCGATTCGAGAAGTAGCGGCGCATCTCGCGCGGCGGGGCTGCGGACCCGCCGCGCGTCGTACGGGCTGCGGCTTGGGCGCTGCGGCTTGGGCGGGCCCCCCGCTCGCTCGCGCTCGCGGCTCGGATAAACGACTTTGAGCCGCGACCGTTATCCGAGCCGCGAGCGCAAGCGAGCGGGCGCTCATCCGAGCCGCGGCCGAATCCGAGCCGCGGGCGTTATCCGAGCCGCGAGCGCAAGCGAGCGGGGGGGGGCCGTGAGCACCGAACCGGAACGCGGCATCCCCAACGCCTATCTGATTACATTCACCTGTTACGGCACGTGGCTGCACGGGGATGACCGGGGCTCCGCCGACCGGCATCGACACACACCGGGTACGCCATACCTTGCGGCCAATGTGGGGCGACGCCTCAGCGAGGCCCGTGCGATGCGCGAGCCCCCGTACCGGCTGGACGGGCCGAGGCGTCGTTGCGTGCTGCGGGCCTTGCGTGACACCTGCGCGGTCCGGGGTTGGCGTCTGTTTGCCGCCCATGTGCGGTCCACGCACGTTCACGTTGTGCTTGCTTCGGCCGAGCCGCCCGAGAGGGTCATGACCTCTCTCAAGGCCCACGCAAGTCGGCGGTTGAACGAGGCGGGGTTCGACTGGCCGGGCAGCCGGCGATGGACACGCCATGGCAGCACGCGGTATCTTTGGCGCCAAGAGGCGGTCGAGCAGGCCGTGGCGTACGTGCTCGGCAGTCAGGGAGAGGCGATGCAGGTGTACGACGCTCGTGCTGAAGTGGGGCAAGATGATGCGCGGCCGGGGGGCTGACCGCTCGCTTGCGCTCGCGGCTCGGATACGCGCAAGCCGAGCCGTAACGGGTATCCGAGCCGCGAGCGCAACCGAGCAGGCCATCATCCAAGCCGCGAGCGCAACCGAGCAGGCCATCATCCGAGCCGCGAGCGCAACCGAGCGGGTGCTCATCCGAGCCGCGAGCGCAAGCGAGCAGGCCATCATCCAAGCCGCGAGCGCAAGCGAGCGGGCGCTCATCCGAGCCGCGAGCGCAAGCGAGCGGGTACCAACGGAGGCCAACGATGAGATTGCTACTGGCAGGTCTGTGCGCAATCACCAGTCTCCTGGTCATCGCCGCCCCCCTCGCCGCGGCCGAGGCCGGACCGGTCGCCTGCCCGACGCTCGAAGGCCCGCCCCCGCGAACGCTCCCACCCGCCTACACCATTCCCACCATCAACCTCGCCCGCGAGACACACCGCCAGGTGATCGTGGACCGCGAGAAGGGCCAGTACCTCGGCCATCCCACCACGGTGCTCCTGAAGGACAACCGGACGATGATCGCCGTCTACCCGAAAGGCCACGGCGGCGGGGCCATCGTCATGAAACGCTCGACCGACGGCGGCCTCACCTGGTCCGACCGGCTGCCGACGCCCGACAACTGGGCCACCAGCCAGGAGGTGCCCACCCTCTACCCCGTGACCGACGCGAAGGGCGTAGACCGCCTCATCATGTTCTCCGGCCTGTACCCCATCCGGATGGCCGTCTCGGAAGATGACGCCGTGACGTGGACGCCGCTTAAGCCCATCGGCGACTTCGGCGGCATCGTGGCGATGGCCGACCTCGTCCGCCTGAAGGACGGCACGTACATGGCGCTATTCCACGACGACGGGCGGTTCATCCGGGGCGGCAAGGGCAAGCATCGCGACTCCCCCGCCGCCAAACGCTCCGGCACCTGGACCGTCTACAAGACGCTCTCGGCGGACGGCGGCCTGACGTGGTCCGACGCCACCCCCATCGCCGAGTGGACGGGCGGCCCGCACATCTGCGAGCCCGGTGCCGTCCGCTCGCCCGACGGCCGGCAGATTGCCGTCCTCCTGCGCGAAAACAGCCGCCGGTTCAACTCCTTCGTCATCTTCTCCGACGATGAAGGCCGCACGTGGTCGAAGCCGCGCCAGGTGCCGGCGGCGCTCACCGGCGACCGGCACCAGGCCCTCTACGCGCCCGACGGCCGGCTGGTCATCAGTTTCCGCGACACCACGCGCGAGAGCCCGACCAAGGGCGACTGGGTCATGTGGGTCGGCACCTACGACGACATCCGCGAAGGCCGCGAGGGCCAATACCGCGTCCGACTCATGGACAACCACCGAAGCGCCGACTGCGCCTACCCGGCGCTGGAACGGCTGCCCGACGGCACCTTCGTCGCCACGACCTACGGCCACTGGACGGCGGGCGAGGCGCCGTACATCGCCAGCGTTCGATTCCGCATCGAAGAGATCGACGAGCGGGCCGCTAAGCCCGGCAGAACCAACCTTGCACACGCCACGGGCTTGGCACCCGCCCGTCGGCGCGACCTGCGCGCGTTTAACCGCGACCCGCAGGGGAGCGCGCCGCCGCCACGGCGCCAGAATACCGCGACTTCGGCGAATGCCCGAAACACTGCTGAGGCAAACGACCGCGAACGCCTGCCCCGCAAGATGAACCTCTTCACGAGCGGCGCCGATGGCTGCCACACCTACCGCATCCCCTCCATCATCGGCACCGGGAAGGGCACGCTCCTTGCGTTCTGCGAGGGACGCCGCAAGGGCCGCGGTGACGCCGGCGACATCGACCTGGTGATGAAACGATCGACCGACGGCGGCGCCACGTGGGGCAAGATGCAGGTGGTCTGGGACGATGCCGGCAACACCTGCGGCAACCCGTGTCCGGTCATCGACCGGGAGACCGGAACGATCTGGCTCCTGATGACCTGGAACCTGGGGTCCGACCACGAGGGCGCCATCGTCGCCGGCACCAGCAAAGACACCCGCCGCGTCTTCGTCACCCACTCCAGCGACGACGGCCTGACGTGGGCCAAGCCGACCGACATCACCAAGACCACCAAGCGGCCCGACTGGACGTGGTACGCCACGGGCCCCGGCGTCGGCATCCAACTCCGCCTCGGCAAGCACAAGGGACGCATGGTCATCCCCTGCGACCACAAGGTCAAGGCGAACACGCAGGAGTACCACTCGCACGTCATCTGGTCCGACGACGGCGGCAAGACGTGGAAGATCGGCGGCGTGGCGGGCGACGGCGGCAACGAGTGCCAGGTCATCGAACGGACCGACCGCACGCTCTACCTGAACATGCGCCGGGCCCGCACGCGCAACGACCCGTACCGCCTCGTCGCGACGAGCACCGACGCCGGCGCCACGTGGTCGCCGCTGGCGGTCGATAAGACGCTCATCACGCCCCGGTGCCAGGCGTCGCTTCTGCGGTACGCGCCACCCGACGCGAAGGGGAAGCCGATCGTCCTCTTCTCGAACCCCGCCAGCACCAGCGGCCGCGTCAACATGACCGTCCGCGCCAGTTTCGATGGGGGGGGCACCTGGGCCGCCTCCAAGACCCTCCATGCGGGACCGGCGGCCTACTCGTGCCTGACGGTCCTGCCGGACGGTGACGTGGCGTGCTTCCACGAGGCCGGCGCGGGCCACCCGTACGAGCATATCGTCTTGGCGCGGTTTCCGCTGGACTGGCTGACGGGCGCGGCCGACCCTCCGGCGCGCTAAAGGGTCCTGCTGCCCGGGCAAGGCCGCTCTGGAGAACACGATGCACAAGGTCCGGCTTACGCTGCTCGTTGTCCTTGCCGTCGGCTCGATAGATTCCTGCACGTTGTCCGACGGCCCGCGGGGTGGAGTGCCGGCTGCGGAGTCCGGCGTAACGTTCATCGACGTCTTCACGAGCGGCACCGAGGGCTATCACACCTTCCGCATTCCGTCCGTGGTCGTGACGCGGGACGGCACGGCCTTGGCCTTCTGCGAAGGACGGGCCAGCCGCGCCGATCACTCGCAGAACGATATCGTACTGAAGCGCAGCACCGACGGCGGGAAGACGTGGGGACCGCTCACCGTCATCGCCGAAGACGGCAAGAACGCCCTCCTGAACCCGTGCGCGGTCGCCGTACGCGAGACCGGGCGCGTCCTCCTCATGTATCAGCGCTATCCCGAAGGGTGCCACACCAACAAGACCGTGCCCGGATACGAGGGCGAGCGCATCAGCCGGTCTTTTCTCATCACCAGCGACGACGGCGGTCGCACGTGGTCGAAGCCCAGAGAGATCACCCGTATGGTCAAGCGGCCCACCGAGGTGACGGCCACACCGGTCGGGCCGGGAAACGGCATCCAACTGCGTCGCGGCAAGCACGCCGGCCGCATCCTCATGCCTTTCGTCAATCAGATCTGGCCCCGCCGAAAGGTCTGCGCCGCCTATAGCGATGACTTCGGCGAGACGTGGACCTCGGGCGAATGGGCACCCGAGGGTTCGAAGGGGACAGGGGCCGAGGTCGCCCTGGTCGAACTCGCCGACGGGTCCGTCATGATGAACACCCGCAGCACGGGCGGCGCGAAGCGGCGCAAAGTCGCTGTCAGCACCGACGGCGGACGGACGTGGTCGCCGCTGCTCGACGATCCGACCCTCATCGAACCGCAGTGCCAGGGCACGATGCTCCGCTACTCCGACCCGCTCGACGGCCAGGACAGCCGCATCCTCTTCGCAAACCCCGCCTCGCAGAAGCGACGCGCCAACGGCACCGTCCGCTTGAGCATCGATGAGGGCAAGACGTGGTCCGTCTCCCGTGTCCTCTACCCCGGCGGGTACGCCTACTCGTGTCTGACGGTCCTGCCGGACAGGACGATCGGGTGCCTCTTCGAGCGCGACGGGTACAAGCACATCACGTTCGCGCGGTTCACCCTCGCGTGGCTGACGGGTCGGTAGCCGAACCGGGCGCGTCGTTCGAACCCGACGTGTCGTTCGAGCGAGACGTGTCGTTCGAGCCCGACGTGTCGTTCGAGCCCGACGCGTCGTTCGAGCCCGACGTGATGTTCGAGCCCGACGCGGAAGCGTCGGGACACGCCCGCCCGGCAACGGTGGCGTCACGCCGGGTGAAGATGCCCCGCGGCTTCCGCCGCGGGCTCGGCGATGAGGTGCCCTACACTTCCTCAACCGCCGCCTTCTCACGCAGACCGTCGAGGAACGTCTCGATGGTCTGGTCGCGCATCTGGGCGGTGAGGTGCTCGCGGACGTGATCTTCGATCTCGTCCAGCGTGTACGGTGCGGCCGCCTTCCGCTCGATCATCCGGACGATGTGGAACCCGAACCGCGTGGCGAAGATGTCGCTCGTCTCGCCCGGCTTCATCTTCCAGACGGTGTTCTCGAACTCCTCGACCATGTGGCCGCGGGGGAACCACCCCAGGTCGCCGCCCGCGTCCTGGCAATCGGAGAGGGTGTCGGCGACCTCGCCGAAGTCGGCCCCGGCCTCCAGTTTTTTGCGGGCCTCGCGGAGTTTGGCCTCGGCCACCTCGGGCGGCGTGTTGGCGTCCACGTGCATGACGATGTGGGCCGCGTGAATCCGCTCCGGTGCCATGAACTCCTTCTTGTGCTCCTCGTAGAACGCCGCGACCGCCTCCTCCGACGGCTGCGGCACACCCTCGACCACGCCGTCCATGAGTCGGCTGACGCGAAGGTGCAGATCGACCTCGGCGCGCAACTCGTCCTCGCTCTTCGACTCGCCCGCGTTCTCCCTGGCCGCTTCGAGGGTTTGCTGAATCGCGTCGTCGGGCAGCGGGTCGGTGTCGGCCCGGGCGGCCTGCTCGATGAGGACCCGCTCGACGGCGTTGTCGCGGGCCCACTCCTGCAGTTTGGCCTCGCGTGCGGCCGGCGCCTCGTCGGCGAAGGCCTTCTCGTACTCGGGGCGCATGCGCTCCGCCTCGTCGTGAATCGTCTCGTCCTCGATGCGCTCGCCGTTAACGATGATCGCCATTCGCAGTCTCCCTGTAAGTTCGCGGCAAAGGGACGCATTGTAGCGACTCGCGACGGCGCATGCAACGACGCGAAGGCTCGCATGGCCACGCTTGCGTGGCCACGTGTCTAGCGCGGGTGGCACGGCAGCGGCGCAGCCGCGGCCGTGGGCACCCGGTGTCCAACACGGCCGCCCTTCGGGCTGCCGTGCCACCCGTCGTTGCCGCAGCGGCCCGCGCCGCCGGGGCAAAACTTGACAGCCGCTCTATCTGCCGCTACCACTGGCTGGCCGAGGACCCTGATACAAGAAAGGACACGCGATGACCCGACGCGACAGCACCCGATGGCCGGCGATGGTCCTGGCAGGAGCGATGCTCATGGCGGGCGCAGGATGCGGAGGCGCGGCGCAGGCACAGACTCCGCCGCGGGGCATGAAGGCGGTCATCATCCGCGATGCCTCGCTGCAGCCGGTCCGCTTCGCGGCCGACCAGGTGGCCCTCGCGCTGATGCCCGCGCGGTACACCGTGGCGCAGGCGCGGCACGACGCGCCGCCCGCCGAGGTTGCCGAGGCGGCGCTCGTGGTCCGCTTCATCGTCGGCAGCGCGAGCGCCGGCGCGCGGGACCTCGCGCCGCAGGGCTACGCCTTGCAGCGGGAGGGCCGCGAGATTCGCATCCTGGCGACGGACGCGGTGGGGGCGATGTACGGCGGCCTGGACCTGGCCGAGACGATTCGCCTCGACGGCCTCGATGCGGTCCGCGAGAAGAAGGCCGAACCGTTCATCGCCCGCCGGGGCGTCAAGTTCAACATCCCTCTCGACGCCCGAACGCCCTCGTACGACGACTCCGGCGACGCCGCACAACAGAACATCGCCACCATGTGGGAGTGGGACTTCTGGGAAGCGTACCTCGACGACATGGCACGCAACCGCTACAACGTCCTGACGCTGTGGAACCCGCACCCGTTTCCGTCGCTCGTGAAACTCGAGACGTACCCCGACGTGGCCCTTGACGACGTGTGTGTGTCGAAGATCAAGCCGACCGCCCGACACGGCTCCATCGGCGAGCACATGGGCGTCTCGAAAGAGGTCCTCGCGAACGTCCGCGTCGTCAAGACGATGACGATCGACGAGAAGATCGCCTTCTGGCGCCGCGTCATGCAGCGGGCACACGAACGCGGCATCGAGGTCTACATCATCACCTGGAACGTCCTGACGAACTCGGCCGGCGGCAAGTACGGCATCGACGACCGCCAGGACAATCCCAAGACCATCGCCTACCTCCGCGACTGTGTGCGGCAGACGATCCTCACCTACCCGCACCTCGCCGGGCTGGGCGTGACGGCCGGCGAACGCATGAAGCGCCGCGACGACGAGTTCGCCAAGGAGAAATGGCTCTGGAAGGCGTACGGCGAAGGCGTCCTCGACGCCAAGAAGGCCCAGCCCGAGCGCACCGTCCGTTTCATCCACCGCGTCTGGCAGACCGGCGTCGGCGACGTGCTCAAGGAATGGTCGCGGTACCCCGGCCCGTTCGAGGTGAGTTTCAAGTACGCCCGCGCGCGGCTGTATTCCTCGCCGAAGCCGCCGTTCTCGCTGGGGCTCCAGGAGGAACTGAAGGCACACAAAATCAAGTCGTGGTGGAACCTGCGGAACGACGACAACTTCGTCTTCCGCTGGGGCGACCCGGACTACGTCCGCGAGTTCCTCGGCAACTTCCCGGCCGACCTGACCGCCGGCTACTACGTCGGCAGCGACGGGTACGCATGGGGCCGCGAGTTCATCTCGACCGAACCCGATTCACCGCGCCAGTTGGAGATTCGCAAACACTGGTACCGCTTCATGCTCTGGGGGCGGCTGGGGTACGACCCGGCGCTCGACCGGGCGTACTTCGAGAAGCGGATCGCGCACCGTTTGCCGCAGGCGCCCGCCGCAGCGGTTTATGATGCGTGGCAGGCGGCGTCGAAGATCATCCCCCTCGTCAACCGCTTCCACTGGCGCAACTGGGACTTCATGTGGGCCGTCGAGGGCTGCATGGACCAGCGCAAGGGCTTTCACACCGTCCGCGACTTCATCGCCAACGAGACGATGGAGGGCAGCGGCCTGATGACGATCCCGGCGTACGTCGGCGCGCACCTCAAGGGGGAAAGACCGACGACTGGAACGGCACTGGAGGTCGCCGCCGAACTCATCTCTAACGCGAAGACAGCGCTCGCAGGCGTTACCGCCGTTCGCAACAAGGTGGCTGAGCCGTCCAAGGAGCTGCGCCGGACGCTCGGCGACATGGAGGCCATGGCCCACCTGGGCCAGTATTACGCCGCCAAGATCGCCGGCGCAACTGAACTCGCCCTCTTCGAGAGGAGCGCCCGCGCCGACCACAAGGAGAAGGCTGTCGCGCACTTGGAACAGGCCGTCAAGCACTGGGAAGCGTACGCGAAGGTCGCCACATCGCAGTACCGCCCGCAACTGCTGGCCCGCACGCGCGACCTCGACTGGCAGCGGCTGCTGAAGGACGTGAAGCAGGACGTCGAAATCGCCCGGAGCGCCAAGGCGAAGTAGGACGTATCGTTTAGCCGTCGGCGGCACGCCGACGAGAATCGGCGCCGAGGTTCCAACGGCAACGACCGTCGCCGTTCCGGCGACGGCTAAACGCGGCGCGACGAAGCAGGGCGAGTAGCCGTTTCGTTTAGCCGTCGGCGGCACGCCGACGCGAATGGGCGCCGACGCGAATGGGCGCCGACGCTCCAACGGCAACGACCGTCGCCGTTCCGGCGACGGCTAAACAAACGGAAGATCGCCGGGGCACGCCCCGGCCGACACGGTCAATGAAGACCGCCGGGGCACGTCCCGGCCGACATGCCTAATTCAGCGGCAGGACCCAGATGTTGCGGTACTCGACGGGGTTGCCGTGGTCCTGGAATTGGAACCGCCCCCGGCGGGCCTTCTGCTTGAGTTCGTGGTTGTCGTGGATCTTGATGCCGTTGTGCAAGACCGTGAGGACGGGGTTGCCGACGGGCTGGCCGCCCTCCTTCTTGACACGATAGAGGACGTCGTAGGTCTGCCATTCCGTCGGCGGCAGCGAGGCCAGGCTGAACTCGTCGAAGGCGTCGGGGTCCTTGTACTTGTACAGTCCGCCGCACCCGCCACCCGTGTACGTGGTCATGCCGAAGGAATCGAGGACCTGGATCTCCTGCCCGCACGGCAGGAACACCCCGCTGTTGCCGCGACCCTGGCTGCGCCCCTTCGCCACCAGGGGACACTTGAACTCGACGTGCAGGCGGAGCGAGCCCTCGAAATCGCGCTTCGAGTTGAAGCCCCGCTTCGGCACCACGACCCCGCCGTCGGCCGTGGGGACCCATTCGCCCGCCTTGCCGCTCTTGTCCGGCCGGACCTCGACCTCGTCGAAGGTCTTGGGGTTGGTGCCGACGAGGACGACGGCCCCCGCCGGGGGCTTCTCGCCCAGGCTGGGCGGCTTGCGGACGATGCGTTTCATCTGAAGGGCGCCCGTGCCGCACGTCCCCTTGATGACCCCGGCCAGGTAGGCGGCCTTGCAGTCGGCGCCTGCGAACGTGCCCGTGAAGCGGACGGCGCCGCCTTCGGTCTTGCCGTCGAGTTCGATTTTGGTGAACTCTCCGCCGGCCTGCGGCACGCGGATGAAGACCTTGTACGCCCCCTCGCCGGTGGCGACGACGCGGGCCTCCAGTTGGTGCGCGCCCTTGGCGTCCGTGATGGCCCCCTCGTAAAGGCCCTGGACGACTTCCTCGGGCGGCGCCGCCGCAAGGGCCGTTCCGATGAGTCCCACGCATGCGATGGCAAACCAGGCAAGACGCTGCATCGGTTCTCCTCCTTCGTTTGGTCGAGCATCACACGGCGCGCGGCGGGCAAGCCCGCCGGCTAAATGCGCCGGGTGCCACTGGCTGCTTGCCAGCCACTACCACACGGCGCGCGGCGGGCCCGCCGCCGCAGATCTGCGATCCGCTTTGGCGGGTCTTCGACAAGCCCGCCGGCTAAATGTGTAACGCGCCAACGGGTCGAACAGACCGCATTTTCCGTCGGCGTCAGTACACGATTTCGACGACCTGGCCCGTGTCGAGCGACTCGCCGGCGGCGGCGAGAATCTGGACGTTCCTCAGCCCCCATTCCAGCGGCATCGGACTCTCGGCTTCCGCCAGCACCGCCCGCACGAACCGCCGGATGGGCAGCGACAGAAACCCGAACTCGTCGGGGCCCGCCGGTTCCTTGCCCGAGAGCATCGGCCGCCCGTACGTCCCGCCGGCCGCCAGTTGGCTGCCCTGGTCGCCGAAGGTCATGTCGCCGCGACCCTCGGTCGCCTGGAGGCTGACCACGAAATCCACCAGCATGGGCCATTCCTGCGGCACGATCCAACTGGTCTCGAGCGTCGCGAAGCCTTCCGGGAACGTCAGGCTCATCTGCACGGCGTCGTAGCACCCGATGCCGCGCTTTCGCAGCACGTCCTTTCGGCCCTGGGCGTAGACGCGCGTCGGGTACGCGCCCATGAGCCAGCACGCCAGGTCCGCCAGGTGCGATCCCAGAAACCACTCGGGGCCGCTCCGGCCCGACCAGCCGAACCACTCGGTGGCCACCTCCAGCCGATCGCTGAGGCGTGCGTAGAGCATCAGCGGCCGGCCCATGTCGCCGGCGTCGAGCCGCTGCTTGATCGGCACCAGCCCCGGGTGGTACCGGTTGTGGAAATCGACCATCCCCAGGACGCCGGCCTTCTCGACGGCCCGGCAGATGGCCCGAGCGTCCGCGACGGTCGTCGCGAGCGGCTTTTCAACGAGCAGGTGCTTCCCCGCCGCCACGATGGCCTCGCAGACTTCGCGGTGCGCAAAGTCGGGCGTCGCCACGCTCACGGCCTGGACGTCGGGGTCGGCGGCGATGCCCTCGACGCTCGTTGTCGCGCGACCGCCGTACTTGGCGGCGAAGTTGCGCGCGCGGCTCTCGTCGATGTCGCACACCGCCACCAGGTTCGCGTGCTCGAAGTCCCGGTACGTGGCGGCGTGGATTTCGCCGAAGATGCCGCAGCCCACCAGGGCGACGTTCAGCGGTGAGTCGGGCATGCTACGCTCCTTCAGGCCGTCCGGCACGCCCGACCTGCCGGGTGGCAGGGTCACGCGCGCTTGCGTGACCCTGTTGTGGGCGCGGGCACCTTCCGACGGTGCACCCTTATTTCCGCTTCCGCGCCCGGGCGCTCTTGCGCAGGGCCTGGTCGAGGTCGGCGACGATGTCGTCGGCGTCCTCCACGCCCAGGGCCAGGCGGATCAGCGTGTCGGTGATCCCCAGTTCGTACCGCTGCTTGCGGGTCTCGCGGTAGTAGGTGATGGTGGCCGGGTGGGTGATAAGCGTCTCGACGCCGCCCAGGCTCGGCGCAATGAAACACAGTTTCAGGGCGTCGAGGAACCGCTTGGCCGTCGCCAGGCCCCCCCGGATGTCGAACGTCACCACGCCGCCGTACCCGTCCATCTGGGCCTTGGCGATGTCGTGATGCCGGTGGCTCGCGAGGCCCGGGTAATACACCTTCTTGACCCGCGGGTGCCCTTCAAGGAACCGCGCCACTTTCATGGCCGACTCGTTCTGCGTCTGCACGCGCAGGGCGAACGTCTTCAGGCCCCGCACCAGCAGGTAACAGCAGTGCGGGTCGATAACGCCGCCGAGCCCCTTGTGCAGGGCACGGATCTCCCCGATCAGGCCGGCCCGGCCGAGCACCGCGCCGCCGAGGATGTCGTTGTGCCCCGCCAGGTACTTCGTCAGGCTGTGGACCACGAGGTCCACGCCCCACTCCAGCGGCCGCTGGTTCAGCGGCGTGGCGAAGGTCGAGTCGATGACCGTCAGGACTTTGTGCTTGCGGGCAATCCGCCGCAGTCTCTCCAGGTCGAAAATGTTCAGATACGGGTTCGTCGGCGACTCCGAGAAGATGAACCGCGTCTTTCTGCCAATCGCCCGGTCCAGCGCCCCGTAATCGCCGAAGGGAACGATCGTGCACCCGATGCCGAACCGCTGAAGGTACACGGAGCAGAACTCCAGCGTCTTCTTGTACGCGTCGTCGGTGATGACCAGGTGGTCGCCGCTCTTGACGAGCGTCAGGATGGTGGTCGTGATGGCGCTCATGCCCGAGGTGAACAGCACCCCGTCTTCGGCCCCCTCCAGGTCCGCCAACCGCCGCTGGGCCACCAGTTCCGTCGGGTTGCCGTACCGGCCGTACTCGAACCGCTCCTTGCCGTGCTTCGTGTAGGCCTCGACCTCCTTCGAGTTCTTGAAGACGTAGGTCGAGGTCTGGACGATGGGCGTGGTGATCGAGTCGGCGTACCGCTCGCGGTCTTCGGCGGCGTGAATCGCCCGGGTGGACATGCCCTGGCGGCGTTGGGCTCGGCGCGTCTTGCTCATGGTTGCTCCGCTCTCCCCTGCGTCCCGTGTTCGAGGGTTCAAGGTTACCCGCTGCTGCCGCCCCCGTCAACGCTTCGGCCCCCGCCGGTGCTCTCAAGGCCGGTGAGCCACTTCGGGGACGAGGTGCCGGCAGAGGGGTTGTCCGAAGACGGCCCGTCCGGCGGGCACGGTGCTTGCGGCTCGGTTTCGCCCGCCTTATACTCCACAGTTGTCGCACGCAGCCGGCGGGGGCATGTGTGGAAACCGCGCGGAAAGGACCATGGCCAAACACATCGGCATCGTCGCGTGCAGCGCCGAAGGCGCCGCCCTCTGTTACCGGACCCTCTGCTCAGAAGCCGCCGAGCCGATGGGCCGACACAATCACCCCGAATGCTCGATGCACACGCATCCGCTGGCACGGTACCTGCCGCACATCGAGGCGGGCGACTGGAAGGCCGTGGCCGACCTGATGCTCGACTCCGCCCGCCGCCTCGCTGGTGTCGGCGCCGACTTGCTTGTCTGTCCCGACAACACGATCCACGAGGCGTGGCCGCACGTCCAGGCCGCGACCACCCTGCCCTGGCTCCACATCGCCGACGAGGTCTGCGACGCCGCCCAGGCCGCCGGGCACACACGCCTGGCGATCCTCGGCACGCGGTTCCTCATGGAAGGCCCGGTCTACCGCGACGCGACGGCGAGGGCGGGCCTCGCCATGCAGATCCCCGACCGGAGCGACCGCGAGCGCATCAACCGGATCATCTTCGACGAACTCGTGGCCGGCCGCTTCCTGCCCGAGAGCCGCCGGTATTTCAATCAGGTCATGGCCAACCTGAAATCGCGCGGCTGCGACGCCGCCGTCCTCGGATGCACCGAGATTCCGCTGCTCGTGGACCCGGCCGGGGCGCCGCTTCCGACGC
>DATKXP010000427.1:0-7813 GCA_035529015.1 Phycisphaerae bacterium
TCCTCGCGCCCAACGCGCCCGGCTACGGCGATCCGAAGAAGCCGAAGTACGTCGTCCACTTCTGGGCCCGCGCCGCCACCGAGGGCGAGCCCACCCAGCCGCAGCCCAACATCTCGATGAACCAGATGTTCGTCGGCATCGACGTCCGCATCGCACCCGGCAACCCCGGAGCCGTCGCCATCCGCCACCGGGCCGCCCAGGGCTCCAGCGTCCAGGATTCCCGCATCGACGCGACAGGTGGCCTGACGGGCCTGGAGGGCGGGGCCGGATCGGGCGGCGGCCATCACGGCATCACCGTCATCGGCGGACGATACGGCCTGGACCTGAGGGAGACCCAGCCTGCGCCCACCATCTCGGGCGTCACCCTCACGGGCCAGACCGAGGCGGCGATCCTGTGCGGCAGCCGCCAGGCGCTGGCGGCCGTCGGCGTCAAGATCGTGTCGAAGGCGAAGGGGCCGCTCATCCGCTGCGTCGGTGTGCCCTGGTGTCCGCACAACGGCCAGATGTGCCTCGTGGACAGCGAGATCCTCTGCGAGCATCCCGAGACCACCGTCATTCAGGCCGAGCGCAGCGTGTACCTGAACAACGTGTACGTGAAGGGTGCCGCCGCCGTGGTCGCCGGGCCCGACGGGCCGCGACTGGTGGGGAACCCCGACGGGTGGCTGCACGTGGTGGAATCGGCGCACCGCATCCGGCCGCCCGCGTGGAAGAAACTCCAGTACGATGCGCCCGTCTACCTCGACGGCGTGCGGCAGACGGAGGACGTGGTCCGCGTTGTGGTGGGCGCAGCGCCGCCCGGCGATCTTGTGACGCGCCACGCTTGGCCGCGCGACGGCCCGCACTTTCAGAGCAAGGGAGCCGTCAACGTCCGGGCGCCGCCGTACGGCGCGCGCGGCGACGGGCGGCACGACGACACGGCGGCCATCCAACGGGCCATCGACGAAAACGAGATCGTCTTTCTGCCGAAAGGCTACTACCGCCTGTCGCAGACGCTGCGGTTGGGGCCGAAAACGCGCCTGGTCGGCGTCGGCCAGCACCTCTCGCTGCTCTTCACGGGGAAGGCCGAAGGCGACTTCGCCGACGCCAAGCGCCCACGGCCCATCGTCGGGACCGTCGATGACGCGGCGGCCGAGACGGTCATGGCCTTCTGCGGCGTCCTGTGTCCCAGTCACGTGCCGGGCGCCTACGCCGTGGAGTGGCGCGCGGGGCGGCGGTCCGTGGTCCGGTCGTGCCTGTTCATGCGGCGCAGCCTGCACGGCTTCTCGCGCCCGCCCGAAGGGGCCGGCTCGCAGCCGCCCGTCACCTCGACCGTCCAGATACGCGGCCACGGCGGCGGGCGGTGGTACAACTTCGAGGGCGCCGCCCGGACGCCGCAGGTCGATGACTACCGGCACCTGCTCGTCGAAGGCACCGAGCCGCTGCACGTCTACCAGTTGAACGTCGAGTACGCCCGCTCAAACGCCGAGATGGAGATCCGCGGCGCCCGGCACGTCAGTATCTACGGCCTCAAGGGCGAGTACAACGAACCCATCCTGTGGATTCGCGACTCCGACCACGTCCGCGTCTTCGGCTACGGCGGGAATGCGGCGGCCTTCCCGGGCAAGTCGCTCTTTCTCGTCGAGCGGACGCCGAACCTCCTGCTTGCGAACGTGGTGGACCATCCGCGGCTCTCCGGGAGCGGTTCGCCGAACGAGTCGTCCGGCGTCGGCGTGGACCCCGGGAAGTGGCACATGATTGTCGAGCATCCTCCCGGCGGTGCGGATACCATCCGGACGCGGCCCATGGACCGGCCGGTCCTTTACAAACGGGGTGAACCGAAGGCAGAGTAGGGGGACGTGCCATGCTACGGCGATGCGGCGTGGGATGGCAGATGGTGGAGCGCGGTGGGTCTCCGTACCCACCGCGCGTAAGGGCGCCGGTGCGCGGCGGGTGCGGAGACCCGCCGCGCAACAGCGATGGACACGCGGCGGGCAGGATTGCCCGCCGCGCAGCGCTGGTGGGCCTCGTGCTGGTATGCCTGCTGGTGGCTGCCACGGCGTACGCAGCCCCGGCGGGCAAACGGCCGTATCGCCTGCCGGACACCGACCTCAAGCAGCGCGTCATCTGGGGCGCCGTGTGCGAAGGGCCCGACGGCACGGGCCTGGCGTTCGGCGGCCAGGACCAGGAGGCCGACGACGGACGCCCGCACACCCGCATCAAGGCGAACGGCCGGTGGACGTGCATCCGCGACGACCTGCGGGCAGCGACCCCTCTCCAGGAGTTTGGCGAGCGCGCCTGGTCGATGCGCAACCTGTTAAAACGAAGCGCCGCCTCCGCGCGGGCCATTTGGTTCAAAGGGCTGGCCGACCAGGAACACAGGGAGCGCACGTCCGCCGGGGTCGCGCCGATCCAGGCGAGTGTCCGCGACGACGTAGCGGACCTTGTCGCCATACTCCGCCAGGCCCAGGGCGGGTGCGCGGCCTGCGCGGCCGAGGCCACCGCAGCGCTTCGGTTCCTCCGCCCCGTTCAAGGGCGCTGCGCGACGCTCGCAAAGTCGCTCCTGGCCGGCGTCGCGCCCGATGCCATCAAGGCGATGGACGCCGTGCAGATGGAGTTGGGGAAGGCTGCCGAGGCGCTCGACGCCGAACCCCCGCCGCGGGCCCTTTCGCCCATCGTCCATGAGCCGAAGGCCGGCCTTTACGTCCTCTTCGGCGGCGATCACCTCGATTACCTGATGAACGACACGTGGGTCTTCGATCCGACGAAGCGCCGGTGGATGCAGCGGCATCCGCCGAGCGCCCCACCGCCGCGGGCCAATCACACGCTCCGCGCGACCGGCGACGGCAAGGCCGTCCTCGCGGGCGGGTACACTTACTCCTCGAACACCGACTACTGCGGCGGCCAGTACATCGACCTGGACGACGGCGAGTGGACCTATGACGTGGCAGCGGACAAGTGGACCGGCGGCGAAGGCGTGCCGCCTGATTCGCGGACGTACCGCACCGGGCCGTTCCACCCGGACTGGTACCTTGAAGGCCCGAAGCCGGATGCGGCGGCGCACGAGAAGGTCCTCGCGGCGCTCCCGGTCAACAAGTGGGTGATGCTGGAACCGCCGCGCGTCCCGCGCCTGAACCGCGACTGGGGCACGGTGCGCCTCGACACCGACCACGACGTGATCCTTGTCTGGTCGGGCGGCCACTCGGCGCACGGCGGCACGGACGTGCTGCACTACCACCTCTCGACGAACCGGTGGGAACTGCCGCACCCGGTCGAGTTCCCCCTTGGCCAACTCTACGCCAACACGCGGTACCCCGACGGGTTCAACTTCAACCGCCGCCCGTGGCCCACCGGCCACACGTACCAGAACTACGAGTACGACCCGCTCTCGAAGCGGCTGCTCTTCACCGGCCGCCCGAACTACACCTACTTCTATGACCCGGAGGCGGCCGACTGGGTGGGCCGGGCCGGGAAGCCGCCGGACATGGTCTACAACTCGTGCTTCTACACGCTGACCCTCTGCGCGACGCCCCGCGGCGTTATCTGCTGGGGCCAGGGGCCGCGGCGCGAGCGCGGAAGAATCCACCGCTATCACCCCGAGCGGAAGGCGTGGGAAGCGGTTGAACTCAAGGGCGAACTGCCCGAGCCGCGCGTCGATCACTCCACGCTCGTTTACGACTCCAAGCGCGGCCGGCTGCTTCTGCTCTGCTGCGACTACGGCAAGAAGCCGAACGGCCAGGTCTGGGAACTCGACCTCAGGACGATGGCGGCCCGCACGCTGAATCCCGTCAACATGGCGGCCGCCGGCGGCGCTGACTATCAGATCGACCGTGCCTGCTACGTCCCCGACGCCGACCTGGTGCTCCTGTGCACGCTCCTCCCCGGTGGCGAAGGCGACCTCCGCCGCCACGTCGCCTACGACTGCGAGCGGAACCGATGGGTCTCGTTGAGGATAAACTATGAGACGGACGCGCGCGGGCCTCTGGCCCCGACGGCCGTGCGGCGGTCGGTCGGCCTGGTGTACGACGCGCGGCGGAAACTCATCTGGGGCGTCGATACGAACCGCGTCCGCGTCTTCGTCCTGCGCTTCGACGCCAAGGGGGCCGGCATCGAGGTCATGAAATAGTGAATCCGGGAGAAGCCGTCTGACAAGCCGGGTGGCACGGCTGGCTTGCCCAGCCGTGTGCCGACCCTGCCGAGCACGGCGGGGTGGCATGACCACGCTTGCGTGGCCATGGGCCCGCATCCGCAGCACGGTCACGCAGAGGCGCGTGACCGTGCCACCCGGCAACTCAGGCTTGACGCTCCACTCAAAGTGGGCGAAGGAGAAACGCGATGAACCGCCTGGTCATCGCCGGCCTGGTCGGCATCCTGATGGGCTGTCTGATTGTGTCCACCGCCCACGCGGCCGAGGAGACGCCCTGGCCGTCGCCCGTGCCGAACGCCAAGGGCCAGATGGACTTCCCCAAACGCGGCGCCTACCCGCACAACGTGTGGACGCGCGACGGCATCAGCGGCGCGGGGTACTTCTGTGAAGGTCTCGGCGGCGTGACGGCGGCGCAGCGGCCTGCGCTCCTGTGGTTCTACGACCATCACCTCAAGGCCGCCGACGAGAAGAACGGGACGCCCTTCGATACCCCCAGCCCGTACCCGCACCATGCGATCCTGGCCTTCGTCAACTGGCCCTTCGGCGTGCAGGGAGCGAATCCCGCCGACTGTATCCCCCGCGCGGTCTACGACACGAAATTCGGCTTCGTCATGTGCCGCAACCGTTGGCAGGACACCGGTGACATCGTCGTCAGCATCCAGACGCTGAGCACGCGCGGCTGGCACAAGGCCGGCAGCAACGGGTCGGTCGAGGTGTGGGGTCTGGGGCGCAAACAGCGCTGGGGTAACGTCCGCAACGGCGTCAAACACTTCGGTGCGGCGGCCGACGGGTCGATGAGCCTGACCGGCGCCGACGGCACGAGCCTGGCCGTGGATTTCTCGAAGGCCTCGGGCGCCGACGCCATGCTCGTCATGACGGGCCCCGGCGCGCCGGGCGACAAGACGGTCGAGGCGGGCGGCACGAGGTTCAGTTTCAAGTTCCTGACCGCGGGCGCCGAGCCGACGCCGAAGGCCGACGGCGACAAGGTCGTCGTCGGCGGCCAGACCGTGGTGATGAAGGACGGGCACATCGTCCTGGGGAAGATGGCCGGCCCGTGGGACGGTCCGAAAGCCGTTGCGGCGGCGGGTACGTGTTTAGCGCGCGTGGCACGGCTGGCTTGCCCAGCCGTGTTCTTGCCGCAAAACGTGTCCACGGCTGGACAAGCCAGCCGTGCCACACGTGATTGACTGCCTTGGCGGGTACGCTAAACACGTACGGCGGCGGCGCCGGCCGCGCCCGACTGAAAGCCGGGGTAATGGCGCCGTAGCGACGGCGTTCGGTGCATGCAGAAAGGGGGAGAGCCATGAGACGATGCGCGTTGGCGATGGTCGCGGTGCTGATCGCCGCAGGGCCGGTTTCCGCTCGTGCGGCGGCCGACGAGGCCTGGGTCGAGCCCATGAAGCAGGTCCACGCCCGGTTCAAGGGCGAGACGGGGACCTTCGCCCACTTCGGCGATTCCATCACCATCTCGATGGCCTTCTGGGCCTCGCTCTCCTGGGACCACAAGAACATGGACGCCGGTACCCAGGCCGCCTACGACCTCGCCAACGGGTACATGAAGAAGGCGTGCTGGCGCGAGTGGAAGGGGCCCAAGTTCGGCAACACCGGCATGATGACCATCCGCTGGGCCCACGAGAACGTGGACACGTGGTTGAAGACCCTGAACCCCGAGGCGGCCCTCATCATGTTCGGCACGAACGACCTCGGCCCGCTGAAGGTCGATGAGTACGAGGCGAAGACCCGCGAGGTCGTCGCGAAGTGCCTCGCGGGCGGCACGGTCGTCATCCTCTCGACGATCCCGCCGAAGCACGGCCGCGACGAGAAGTGCAACGCCTTCGTCGAGGCGGTCCGCCGCGTGGCGCGTGACATGAAGGTGCCGCTGTGCGATTACTATAAGGCCATTATGGATCGCCGGCCCGACGACTGGAGCGGGCGGCTCGAGAAGTTCAAGGACGCGCCCGGCGGCACGTACGAGGTGCCGACGCTCATCTCGCGCGACGGCACCCATCCGTCGAACCCGAAGAAGTGGCAGGGCGACTACTCGGCGGAGGGCCTCAAACACAACGGCTTCGTCCTGCGCAACCACGTGGTCCTGCACGCCTACGCCGACGTTATCCGCAAGGTCTTCAAGCCATGACGCCGGCGTGCGGGGCGTTTTTTTTGGCCGGCCGGCGATGGCCTCTGTCACCCCGAGCGAGCGGAGCGAGCGGTCGCCACGGCGCCCAGCCAGGGTCGAAGGGTCTCGCCGTTGTGCCGCCTGCCCGCCGAAGTCTTGGCGAAGGCACGTTGCCGTGGCCGTTCGTTCCGCATTCCGCGTTCCGCATTCGAGAAAACCCGTCGGTCGGAGTTCTTCTAACCCCTTGTATAACAAGAACTTAGGCCCCCCCCGCCATGGCCAGAAATCGCCCCGGCGGTTTGCGTTCGGCCGAAAACGTGTTATACTTACCCTATGGCGAAGGGCCGGCCGTTCCCGGCCCTATGTCTCACGGAACACGGCGGATCAAACACGCGAGACCTTTGCGCCTGTCAACGACCTCTCGTGGTTCGGGCTGCCGCATACAAGGTTTGACCGAGCGAGCCCTGACGTCAGGAGACGCAAAATGTTGAAGCACACAATGCTTTTGGCGGCCGCGGTGGGAATGGCCCTCGCCCTGGCGGGAGCGGCCAACGCAGGTATCGTGGTTCCCGCCACCGGCGTTACCGGGCATGACGGAGGGAATTGGCCGACTACTCTCGGGCACCTTACCGATATGCTCAACGGGCTGACCCCCGGCTCCATGGGCACCGCCGACCATAACCCGGGCATGGACACCACGCCCGACCCGACGGATCCTTCGACTTGGTTGTATGCCGGCAATAGTTGGCCACAGGAATGGAAGGCCAATTCACGCCTGGATCCACTCACTTCCAGCAATGCCAAAATCGGCTGGGCTTCAATCGATCTCGGCAGCTCAGTTGCGGGTCTGGAGAATATGTATCTCTGGAATGTTCGTTATCAGAATAACACTGAGAACGTGGCGACTTACAACGTTTATTACGCCACTTCGCCCACGGCGGCCCTGTCTGCTATGCCGAATTCCAAAGCAACCACAGGTGATTATAACTTTGCGAGTGGCGGGTGGACCTTGCTCAACGCTGGAGGTGCCCTGTCCCTCCCAATCAATCTTTCGAATAACAACACGCCACAAGCCGTCGTGGCGCTGGGAGGCATTTCCGCCCGATACATCGGCCTGGAAATCCTCACCGCCGGGAACGGTACTGGTGCGGGCCGGGTGGGCCTGGCGCAAGTCGAAATCACCCAAGTCCCCGAGCCCGCTTCGCTGGCCCTTTTGGGCCTGGGCGGTCTCGGACTGCTCGCCCGCCGCAAGCGGCGGCAATAAGGCAGAGCCGCAGAAAGTAGAACGTAGACCCAGCCAACGGCTGGGCAAGAGGCAGACGGGCAAGGCGGCGCCTCTCCTCGGCGCGACGCCTTGCCCATTGTCTATGCGGGCCGGGGCACAAAGCGCGGCCCGTCCGGGCCCCGCAAGGTGCCGACGCTCGTCGCACGCGACGGCGTCCATCCGTCGAACCCGAAGCAGTGGCAGGGCGACTACTCGGAGGAGGGCCTCAAACACAACGGCCTCGTCCTGCGCAACCACGTGGTCCTGCACGCCTACGCCGACGTTATCCGCAAGGTCCTGAAGCCGTGAC
>DATKXP010000428.1:0-10697 GCA_035529015.1 Phycisphaerae bacterium
TTCGCGTCCCGAACAGGCACAGTCCGCCCCACAGGGTTGGCGGTGAATCGATCCGGCCGTCGGCGACGAACGTCCAGGCCGGCTCGCCGTCCACTGCCGACAGGGCGTGCAGGGCATGGCGGTCCGTCTCGGCGACAACGACCATGCCGCCCGCCGCGACCGGCGCCGTGATGGGCGGCGAGAGCTTCCTCGTCCACGCGACGTCCGGCTTGAGCGGCGCGGGCAGATCCTGGTAGCCGCTTCGGCGGACGTCTCGGCGGTAGGTCGGCCATCCGGTCGTGGAGGAACCGGACTTGAGATTCGAGATTTCATCATAGGCCGGGCCCTTTTCGAGTGGCGCCGGGCCTTCTCCAGCGGAGGACCGCGGAGAAAGGGCATTGAGTCCGATGAGCAACTCCTCGGGCTGGCATGCGCAGGAATGCTGCGGCGCGTAGACAAGGCCGTTGGCGGGCATGATGCCGTACTGGCAGCCTCCCCGCACCCACGAGTGCCCTCTGACGGCTCCGGTGGCGGGGTCGATGAACTGGATGCCGCCGCGGCCCACCATCAGCCATCGAACGGTCGCCTTGTTCCGGTAACAGCGATGGTGCCCCCACGCCTTCTGCGGTGGTATCGTGGCGGTGATCTCGCCGGTTTTCAGGTCGCGCCCCTGCGTGAAGCCGGGGTCGCTGCCGCCGCGCAGGTTGCCGACCCACACCACGCCGTCAATCACGAAAACGTCCAGCGGGACGTTGTAATTCTCGAAGCAGGGCGCGCGCCAGAGTTCCTTGCCGTCATCGAGAGCGAATGCGACCATCTCTGCGTCCTGTCTTTCGTCCCGGCCTCCGCTGGAGACGACCCACTTGCTGCCCTGGGCCGGCGGGGATTTGTCCGCATTGTCCTTGGCCGCGCGGTCCACGGTCAGCACAACGCCGTCGTGGATGACCAGGGTGGGTGTGGACCAGGACAGCCGGCTCGTCGCGACCGGGCGCTTGCCGCGCCACAACTCTTTGCCTGCGATGGCATCGAGACAGACCACGTGCGAGACGGTCTGAAGGCAGGCCCTTCCATCGTCAACCGCCATGGTCGTGGGCAAGACCTCGCCGGAAGACTCGAATCCACGCTTCCAGAGCAACTCGCCGGAGCCGGTCTCTATCGCGACGATCCGTTGGGTGCCGTACATGGGGAACGCCTTGCGCGGTAAGCGCTGCCAGATTCCCATCTCTGGGGAGGTTCCGAGGAATTCCCGGTTGATGCGATCTCTTCGCTCGTCGTGTTGGGCGGCGGTCATGTCGTCGGCGAGCACATAGAGCACCCCGCCCGTCAGAAGCAGTTCGCGGGCACCGTCGGTGCCGGCAAGGGTCGTGAACGGCTTTCCGGTCGGGGCATCGAGGACCGTAACCGGCTGTCCGTAACCGAGTGAGACGTAGACCCGGTCACCGCTTGCCACCATGAGCCGGCCGATCTCGGGCGGACCGCTGCGAAACCCCCGAAGGTGGGATTCCCAGTTCGTTATGGGGTGCTTCCATAGCAGCACGCCGCTGAAGGCGTCCCTGGCCACCAGATTCCATTGGGGCGGCAGGTAGACCGAACTGATAGGTCCCTCGTCGATGATGGTGAAGATGCGTCCGCCGGCCGTGACCATCGCGCTGAGGCTGGCGAAGTGCTCGTGGCTCCTGGCATACCTGGGACCGCATGTCCAGCGCAGGCCCTGCGGCGGATCGACCACCGTGTCCTTCGAGACGGCGTTGTTGGAGGCGTCGTGGAGGTAGTGGGTCCACTCGTCCAGTTCCGCGGGCCAGGGCTTGCGGGTGATCTCGACCCTCGCCTGGCGGGCGTCCGCCACGACGCCCCGGGGGGCGAGCACTCGCATCATCTCGTCCTTCGAGACGTGGGCCTGGTTCCCCGACACGACAATCACGTTGACCAGGTTGTCCACGTAGGGCAATTGCGAGCCCTGAAGATGGGACACGGTAACGGGTCCGTAGAGCCCCTTCTCGTGCAGGTACGTCCTGGCATGCGCGACCTTCCCGGCGTCGGGATCGAGGCCGTGGACGAGGAAACGGTCGCTCGGCCGCAGCGCCGCCGTCAGCCGTGCATCGCCGCAGCCGAGGTGCACGACCAGTCCGCCGCTGACGCCCGCGCCCTTGAGGATGTCCCGGGCCTGCTCCCGGGCGGTCGGGCCCGAGGCGGCCTGGCCAAGCGGCGGGATCAGACCCGCCAGGAAGATAACGCACCCCAGCCCCGCCACGCGCTGAATCTGTCCAGACACCAGTGGTCTCCCTTCCTCAGGCGTGCGGCGGTTATACCGTCAAGGTCGCGCGGGTGTCACGCGTTCGCCACGGGCCGATCTGTCGTGCCTCGACGCCTGGGGGCACACCTGAGCTCTTCTATGGCTGCTTTGTCAACTTCGCGGCACCCCATGGCGATAGCGCGGTGGGCGACTCGGCCTCCTGTCCATAGAGCAGACACGCCTGCAGGCCGCCACCGTTTGTCGTCTGGAAGATGCGGCCGTTTGACGCGAACGCGCCGACGCACACCAGCACGTCCAGGGCCGGGCCGCAGTGAATCGGCTTGCCGCCCGCCGACAGGTCGAACAGCGTCAGGTTCGGCCCCAGCAGGTACGGCTCCGACAGGGTGAACCGGGTGCACCGGTACCCCGGAACGAGCGTTGAGAGGATCTTGCCGGTCCCCTTGTCGATCAGGTAACCGTGCTTGTACTGGGCGTGGGTGAACAGGAACCGTTCGCCCACCGTCACGACGTGGATCGCGCGGTCGAGCGGGTCGGATTTCCAGACCAGGGAACCGTCTCGTGCGTCGAGGCACCAGACGCGGTTCACCTTGCCGTCCACGGGATTGTACCCGCCCAGGTACAGGCGACCGTTTTCGCCGGAGATCGTGCATCCGGCGTGCACGGCGTAATCCGTGGTCGTCCAGAGGACGCGGCCGGTCCTCGGCTCGATGGCGGCGGTGATCCCCAACGGCCCTTTGCCGCCGAAGTAGCAGGAGTAGTACAGCGTGCCGTCCATCAGGCACATTCCGGCGTCGTCGCCGCCCGACCCGAACTCGGAGAAGTCGCGGGTCCACACCTCCCGGCCCGACTCCAAATCCCAGGCGCGGACCAGGGGCTTGTGATCCTTCGGAAAGCCGAACGTGCTCTGGTGCTCGAACAGCCACGTCTTGGCCGTGTACCTGCCGGTCCCGAACTGATAGATGGCCAGACCGTTGTGCACGATGGGCGGCTGTTGCCTGTTCCAGGAGGGCGAGCCGGAGAACGGGGCCTCCCAGAGCAGCCTTCCGGTGGCGGCGTCGAGACATCGCAGCCGGCACGTCTTGAGCCCGGCCTGCGGCAAGAGCAAGCGGCCGTCGTGATAGGCGGGACTCGTGTAGGAGACGTGGACGCCCGGGAAGTACCGCCGCCACAGCAGCCGCCCCGTCTCCTGTTCGACGGCGAAGACCTGCCCTTCGGCCGTATGGGTGTACATCCGCCCCCCGCCGCAGACGCTGAAGTGCTTCACGGTGCCCTTGTATCGGCGGACCCACTTCAGCCGCAGCGGCGGCCGGATGCCTTGAGGTTTGGAGTTCGTGTTCGCCTGGTCCCCAAAACTGGTGTGCCAGTCGTGCTCAGCCCCGGCCAGTCTGCTCGCGAGTGGGCTGCGGATCTCGTGCAGGCCAAGATCCCGCGACGGAAGTTCTGCCTTGCCGCCCGGACCCAGGGCGTACAGGTACCCGTCCTCGCACCCGAAGTAGACGCGCCCGTCGCACACGGCCGCGGGCGCCGAGATGGCCTTGCCGAACGCCGTTGCGAACGACCATGGCTGCCCGGCCCCCGAGAGCGGCACGACGTGCAGCCTGCCGTCGAGTCCGCCGAAGACGGCATGGTCCCGCAGCAGGACGGGCGACGCGATCGACGGATGGCCGCCGAGCGCCTCGGTCTTATGGTCGGGCGTATGGCGGCACAGGGCCAGGCCGTCCTGCGGCCGGCAGCGGTACACGTCGCGGCCGCGCAGGCTGACCGAGCAGAAACTCAGCAGCCCCGGCCCGCTGTAACTCGTCTGCGTGCCGCGAACGTAGTCGGCCTCCACCTTCCCGTCGCTACGCCGGAGGACTTCAACGTTGCCTTCGTTGTCGCGACGCGTCCACTGCCGGTACACGGCGCCGGACTCGTCGAGGCTCAGGCCGAGCGTGGCGGGGGCCTCGCGTTGGCTGCTCGTGTAGGCGGCGCGCAGGTCCGCCCGGTCGCCGAGGTCCTGGAGCCAGCAGATCGTCCCGCCGGCGGGAACCACGACCGTCTGGCCGGCCAGGGCCACGTTCCGGGTGCAGCAGAACTGCTCGCGCCAGCCGGCCCGGCCGCGAACGGCGAGCCAGTCCGTGCCGCTCCAGCGGTCTTCCTGGAAAGCCAGCCGCTCATGCACGAAGTCCCACGTCCAGCAGACCGTGCCGTCGGGTTCCAGGGCGTAGACGCGGGAGCCGAGCGTGGCGACGTACACGCGGCCGTTGCCGACAACCGGCGCACTGAAGATCGGGTCGCCCGTGTCGATCTTGCGGACCAGCCGCCCGTCCCGGGCGTCGAGCACGTAGTAGGCGCCGGCCATCGTGCCGAAGTGGACGTACCCTCCTGCCACGGCGGGCGAGGAGACGTTGTTGCAGTTGGCCTGGCCTCCTGCCGTCTGAACCTTCCACACGGGCTCCAGGCCGGCGGCACGGAAGCACCAGGCCGTGCCGGAGCCGTCAACCACGTACACGCGCCCATCGGCGACGGCCGGCGCCGTGAAGACGGCGTCGGACAGCGGCGCAGCCGCCACGAGCCCAAGCGGTGGGACGACGTGCCTGTCCGCGACGTTGCCCGAGTGCCGGCTGTCGTATTTCAGTTGCGGCCAGTTCTCATCACCTCGGATGCCGGTCGCAGCGGCCATGAATGCGACGGCTGCCAACGCGGTGCTGACTGCTCTGCCGATGACCATGAGTGCTCCCCGCGTCGAATCCCTCGGATGCCCGGGATGCACGTGCCGTGACTTGCCCGCTATGGTAACCCGGTCGACCGGGTGCCGACAAGCCTTGCCCGCGAGTGGAATCGGACTCCTGTCCGTTTCAGAATGGACTGCCAGGAAAGCCGGGTGGCGTTCCTACCTTGTAGCGGTGGGTTTGCCGCCAAGGCAGATAACGGAGCCGTCTTCCAGGGGAACGTACAGCCGGCCTTCGGCGGCGGACATGCCGTCGAACACCGGCAGGCCCGGAAGATTATGCTCGGCGATGGTCTTGCCGTCGGCAATGGAGATGACCCGCACCAGGTTGCCCATCTTTCCTTCATAGGCTTCGTGCGAGACCACCCAGTCCCCCTTGGCTCCGGTAACGATCAGGCGCTTGTCCTTGCCCTCTCCGGCCAGCACCATGCCGCGCACCTGTATGTCGCCAGAGGTTGCCCACTCGTAGTTTTTCCCTGCTGATGCGCCCGGCTTCCCGTTTCCTTTCGTGCTGCGCCTGGTTTTCGGCGCGGCGGCTTTGGTTTCAGCGGTGGGGGGCGCCGCGCCGTCACCGGTTCTTGCTGCAGCAAAGAAGACTTCCTTCTCGCCGGTCACATACATCTGATGCCCGGCCCCGGGCGAGGGTGGATACCGGTCGCGGCCGAAGCCGTATATGCGATCCTTGTCAATCGACATGATGCGGCCCGTGGGCCTGACGTTCCCGGTTCGCGCCCAGCCCTGCGCGCCGGAGACGTAAACCCGGCCATAGATCCAGTAGGTGCGCCGGAACCAGGATGTGTCCATGAAACCCGTCGGGGAGAACAGGTGATCGATGTTCTGCTCGATGCTTTTGCCGTTCCTGTCAAACGCCCAGTGCCGCATGAAGACATGATCGCCATCGCAGGACAGCACGTCGTTCTTGGCCCCTTCCATGTCCAGGCGCGCCGTCATGGACGAGGTGATCGGCGGCTGCTCGTCGTCCGGCCCCAGGGAATCGACCCGGGTCACGGACAGCACTTCGCCCGTGCGCGGATTCAGCCGGTAGACCAGAAGACCGCCATCCAGGTACGACGAACGACCGGCACAGAACCAGAGGACATCGTCCTGTATCAGCACGCTCCCGTGCACGGGCCATACCGATTCCACCTGGTCATAGACAACGGATCGACGATCAGTCGCCGCCGCCCGGAATCGCCAGACAAGCTCGCCCTTGTCTGCCGTGAGGCAATACACGTATCCGTCACGCGACCCGAAGATGACCGTGCCCCGGCAAACCGTCGGAGCGGAATCCACCCGGCCGCCCGCCGTGTAGTTCCACAGTTCTCTTCCATTTGCCACATCCAATGCATGGACCGTGTGATCATCAACCGATGCCACGAAGAGTCTTCCGTCGGCAATGACGCATTGACTGAGGTTCCCGCCGATATCCGTACGCCACACCTCCTTCACCGCCACGGGAACGGAGACCTTCGTCGTCCCGCTCCGCGCCGCATCGCCCCGGTATGTCGCCCACTCGCCGGCAGCGGGCTTGTCTGCCGCAGCCTTGGCGAAGGCGGGTCCCTTCTCGAGTCTATCCGACTGACCCCCTACCGCTGAACTCTTCCTCTTGCCTGCCACCGCCCAGAATCCGGTCAGTTTTCCCTGGGTGTAGCACGCGCAGGGATGTGGCGGCGTATAGAGCAGGCCGTTGGCCGGCATGAATCCGTAGACGCAGGCGCCGCGGATCCAACTGTCGTGGGTCGATTTCCCGGTGTCCACGTCAAAGAATTCAATGCCTGGAAAACTGGTCACGATATACCTGCCCGAGGCACGCGGTACGTGACATCGGTGGTGCATGATGGCATACCCGTGATTGCTGGAGACAGGAATCTGTTTGAGGGCCTCGCCCGTCCGGAGGTCATATCCGGTATAGGTACGGTTGATTGCATTCCGGTTGCTGCCCGGCCGATAGGGCTCGCCCCCGGTGTTGACGTCCCAGATCAGGTTCTTGACGATGAAGATGCCCGCGGGCGCCTGGTATCCGGCGGTTGCGCAGGGGGCCGACCACATTTCACTGCCTGTTTTCACATCCCGAGCCGTCAGTTTGCCGCCAAGCGCCACATAGACGATACCCTTGTGAACGAGAAGCGTGGGACTGTGCGCGGTGCTTGATCCGACGGCTTTGGGCGCGACTCTTCTTGCCCACAAGGTCTTGCCGTTTGTCATCTCCGCACAGACCAGTTGGTCGCCGCTCAGAAAGAGTATCTTGCCGGCATCGACGGCAGTGGTAAGGGGGACCACAGGGCCCGGCGACGTCTTCCAGGCGGTCTTGCCGGTGGCGGTGTCGATGAGCGTTACCAATCGGCTGCCGGTGAGGTCAATGGCCTTTTCCTCAAGCACAAAGCCGGGACGCCCCGCGGGCAGGCGTCCCTGGTATGGCCTGACGCCCTGCCCAACGTGCGAGACAACAATCAGTTTTCCGCCTGAGTACAGCAGTTCCTCTGCATGTGCCGTGTCCTTGAAGGTCGCCAACACCTTGCCCGTGGCCGCATCGAGTTCGCTGACCGGCGCGTCGAGGGCGAGGGTGACGTAGACTCTGTCTCTTGTGGCCACCAGCCGACGAGGCAACTGCACCGGGCCGCTTTTCAAGGGGAACAGGCCGGCATGCCACTGGTCGATCGGAATCTTCCAGAGGAGAACGCCACTGAACGCGTCCCGAGCCGACAGGAACCATCTTGCGGGCAGGTAGAGCGAAGCGGTCGGTCCTTCGTCCATGATGGAGAACACCCGTCCACCGGCGGACACGACAGCACTCACGCTCGACATGTTCTCATGGCTTCGGCCGTACTCGGGTCCAGCCTTCCACTGCATGCTCCGCGGGCGGCTGACGGCCGTGTCGTTCCCGGTGCCGATACCAGTGGCGTCGTACATATGGTGGGACCAGTCGTCGATCTCCGGAGGGACCTTCTTGACGGTCATTTTGCCGTCAACAATCGCGACGCCCCTCGGCGCCAGCACCCTTTCGATCTCGGAATGCGGTGGGCGGAACACGGAACCTGAGATTACAAGCAGGTTCACGAGATTATCGACATACGGAAGAGAGCCCCCGTCCCACGTGGCCACCGACACCTTGCCGTACAGCCCCTTCGACCGGATGTAGTCCCGGGCGGCGGAGAGCCTCTCTGAATCCGTTGTCAGGCCCTGAACCAGGTATCTGTCATTGGCGCGCAGCGAGGCCGTCAGCCTGCCCGTATCGCACCCGACGTGGACGACCAGGCCGCCCGTGACACCGGTGGCGTTCAGAATCCGGCCGGCCTGGTCGCGCGCCGCGGCCGTGTTCGGATTCTCCGCAGCGGTTGCGATGCCGAAAGCAAGACCGAAGAGGAGGATTACAACGGATTGCATGAGCCTGATTCGTCTCATAAGTCCACCACTTCTTTGACTATGTCGCGGACAAGCCTGTTCCACGGTGCACCGTCCACCGGGGGGGGCCGGCGACCCGCCGCGCGCGACGTTTCGTTGCAGCATGAAAGCCTTGGTGGCGCAGGAGTTACTCCGCACCCGCCCCAGGTTATCGATCGTCCTCCCGGGTTTACTTGCCGCCCATGCACAACACGCGCCCGTCCTGAAGCGCGATGAAGAGCCGGCCGCCCGCCACGGCCATGCCGTCCCAGGTGGGCGGCGCGTCGAGTTTGACCTCGGCGCGCCTCTCGCCCGTGGCCGCGGACGCCGCCCACAAGACGCCGCCCATCCTGCCTTCGTAGGCCTTGGCCAGGTCGTCGGCCGGGCAGGCCGCCGGGGTGCCCGCGACGAAGAGGGTGTCGCCCGCCAGGACCAGGGCCTTGCCGGTGAGCGGGATGTGGCTGGTCCAGCGTTCCTTGGCCACGCTTCGGACAACCATCTTTTTGGGGGCCTTCTTGGCGCCTCTCTTCTGGGTGACGGTCTCATTTGCCTGGGCGTACACGCCCGCGAAGAGCGTGTAGCCGCCCGCCCGCGGATCAAACGGGCTGATCCGTCCGGGCGTATAGCCCCGGACTTCGTAGAACTGCTTGCCGTCCATGACCAGGATGTCGCCATGCGCGGCCTGGCGGCCGGCGGGGATGTCGTATCGGATCGTGGTGTCGATGGTCCAGAACGTCCGGTGATGGGGAATCGCCTCGAGAAAGCCGGGCGAAGGAATCAGGTGCGGCCGGGTGACCTCTTCCGGCGCGAGGGGCGAAAGGTCGGGCTTGAACGCCTGCTGCCGGAGATAGAGGAGTTGCCCGTCCGTCAGGAAGATATCGCCCTTGAAGCCGTCGAGCCCGGTGCCCGAGGAGATCTTGCTGACGATGATCGGATACCCCTCCGCGTCGTACGGCCCGTACATGCGACGCTGGTGGATGACGCGGCCCGTCTGCGGGTCCAGGCCGTACAGGAAGATCCCGCCGTCCAGAAAGGAGTTCCGGCCGGCCGCAAAGTAGGCGACGCCGTCCTTGATGAGAATGCTGCCGCACACCGGCCAGGCCGACTCCACCTGCTCGTACGCGCAGATGGTCCGGTCGTCCGGCAGGCCGCGGAAGCGCCAGGCCAGCGCGCCGTCGGACGCGCGCAGGCAGTACACCCACCCGTCCCTGGAGCCGAACAGGAGGAGCCCCTCGTGGAAGGTGGGCGGCGAGTCCACGCGGGCGCCCGTGGTGTAACGCCAGAGCGGGCGCCCGTCGGCGGCGTCGAAGGCGCAGACGGCGTGGGCGTCGATGTCCGCCACGAAGACCTTGCCGGCGGCGATGACGGGGGCGCTCGGGCGCGTCGAGACCTTGGCCTCCCAGCACGGCTTCAGGTCGGCCGGGGCCGCGGCCCTGGTGACGCCCGTCCGTCCGGCGTCGTGCCGATAGGTGGGCCAGTCCGAGAGATGAGATTTCAGATTTGAGATCTCAGATTTCAGATGGCCGACTTGGCCGAACGCGGCGCCCTTTTCCAGGCGCGGCGTCTCGCGGACCTCGGGCACCCGGCCGGAGGACTCCGGGCCCGGCTCCGGCGCGAGGGCGTTCATGGCGTTGAGCATGACCCAGTTGCAGCACGAACAGGCGGGCGGACCGCAGTAGAGCAGTCCGTTGCAGGGCAGATGGCCGATGCCGCACGTGCTTCGGGCCCACGGGTTGGGGAACTCGCCGGGCACGTCCAGAGGCAGGAAGTCGCTCCCGCCCGTCTTGGTATTGATATAATAGCGATCTGTGATTCGGTTGCGGTAGCACCGATCGTGCCCCATGGGGCCGTTCATCTTCTGGCTCAGCGTCTTGACGATCTTGCCGGTCTGCGGATCGTGGCCGTTGACGTAGTCGGACCACACGACCCCGGCCGCCAGGAACAGGTCGGGCGGCTTGTGATGGTTCAGGGTGGCTTTGCCCTTCCACATCTCGGCGCCGTCCTTGATCGAAAAGGCCCGGAGGTCCTGGCTGTCGGCCAGGTACACCGCGTCATCCGAGAGCACCAGCGACACGGCGATGCCGCCCGGACCCTTCAAGGTAACGGGGGCCGGCACGCGCCACATCTGCCGGCCCGACGCCCGGTCGAGGCACACAAGGTCCTTGGCGGTTGAGTAGACGGCGTACGGCCCGCGGACGGCCAGGGAGGCGCCCTGGTAGCCTGCGGTGTCGTCGCCCGATTTTCGCCACAACGTCCGGCCCGAGTCGGCCTGGACGGCCACGATCGTGCTCTTCGGATCGGCCAGCACCGGAATCTTGGGGCCATAGTCCAGAACGGCAAACTGGCTGGTGCCGAAGGCGCTCCCTCCGGCCA